>JAVZIQ010000010.1:23604-30395 GCA_038871175.1 Bathyarchaeia archaeon
CATCAACCTCAGTTCTAACGTTATAGGGATCCACTAATTCCCCTATCCAAAATTGTAACCCATGCTTTTTAAGATCCTCCACCATATTCTGATCAAACAAGTTGTAGGCTGTTACCTGTGGCTGTCGGACAAGGGCGTTTATAACTTCTGGAAAGGTCCAGACAATAGATTCATCACAGAATCTTTCCCCTCGAGAGTTAACCCAAAGGTTAGGCTGAAGAGCTATCATAGTCAGCAGAGTAGCGCCTTTCTCACCCGGCGGGAATGGGTAGGCTTGAATCACACCCAAACCTGCAGATGCTGCGCCAACCTCCCATGCCGCTTTAATGCCGTCCCCAGTCTGACCTGCCTTTATAAGAGATTCCATATATATTCCACCCCTACAGTACTTCTCAACCCATTCCCTGTTATCTCCATAACCGCCCGTTGCTATAACAACAGCCCTACACTTGACGCGTATTACATTGCCTTCTTTATCTTCTGCAACGACGCCTACAATTTTATTATTCTCCCTAAGTATTTTTTTAACAGGCGTTTCAAAGAAGGTTCTAATGTTTTTATCTGCCAGCACTCTCTCAGCCAACGGCCTAAAGGGTCGGGAGGAAGCTTCCTTAAACATGTGCCAGACAAAAGGATAACCTGGTGTGTGGACTGACACGCGGCTGAACTGAACGCCCAAACTCTTAAGCCAGTCAATTGTTTCAGCAGTTTTCTCCATCCAAACTCTAACGAGTCGTGCATCAGGCATCCAACCAGCAGAAGCCATATGCGCTTTGAATCTATCCTCCACCTCATAGAAAATCTTATCCCTTATCTGAAGGTCACTTCTCACCGCAAACATCCCCTCTACATTATCAGCTAATTCACAAAATTTAGACTGTTTTTCAAAAAGGATGACACTGGCTCCACCAGAACTAATAGTTAACGAAGCAGAAAGCCCACATGGCCCGCCCCCGATCACAACAGCATCTGCTTCTAATCCTCCGCCCTCCATTACACTGCCACCTTAAAATAAAGATGTCCAACTCAACTTTAAAATTTTTGGATTTAACGCGGAAGTGGCAACTTAAATTGGTAAAAATGGTGATAATTCCTCTTTTTCCGTTAGGGGCAGTTTTTATTCTTCTTTTAAACGATCCTCAGAAAATAATGCCGGTGAAAAGTTTCCATCTCAGCTATGGGTTCGCTTTAAACAGCCGTTAATTCGGAGAAGGAGGTAAACTGAAAAGCTTTAGATATGATAAAAGGAATAAAATCATTTTTCAGCTTAAGTTGCCACGTCCAACGCTGATCAGAACAACTTTGATTTACTCATTATGCTCAAAACCTGCGTATGACTTTATGTAGTGGTTGTTTCTGTTTGGCGTTTGGGCTGGCTGATTCGGGAAAACTTGGCCTCTGCGGCCATATGCATTACTAGATCTTGCCCTTAGCTGCAAGGTTAGTGGGCGTTGCTTCTAGGTGAGTTCTCCAGCCTGGAGCCAGCTAAAATGAAATGAAGGAGGGTGAAGTGGAATGTGGTTAGTGTTTGTTGATGTTGGTAAGGGTAAGTGGATTGCTGCATTTGTTGAGGAGGAACGTGTTTTGGTTGATGAGTTCAGTTCGCTAATGATGTTTCAGGAATTGAGATGTTTGCTTTTAAGCTTTTGAATGTCAGTGATACAACTTCTCCGTTTGTTTCTGATAGGATCCGTATCTTTTGGCTTTTAAGAGATAGTGATAAGACTATGTGAATATGGTTTCTGATGGCATTTCTCATTTAAAGCTAGACTTTGTCCACAAGCTTTTTAAATAACAGTAACTTAAATTGAAAAAGGGTATTTATGTTATCGAAGAAAGCGGTCACGAAAGTTCAATTAGTTATCCTCGCCGTTATCGTTATTGTAGCTATCTTGGCAGGCGTAGCCTACTATGTTACTCTTCCCACTCCTACTCCTGCTACTCCTACTCCTGCTACTCCTACTCCTGCTACTCCTACTCCTGCTACTCCTACTCCTGCTACTCCTACTCCTGCTACTCCTACTCCTGCTACTCATTTGCCAAGCGAGATAAGGGTAGGCGCGGTCTTATGCTTAAGTGGATGGGGTTCAGTTGAAGGTGGCATTGGTCCCCTTGAAGGCTTTCAGGTAGCCATTAAATGGATAAATGATCAGGGAGGAGTAAACCTCAAGGGTAAAAAAGTTCCTTTAAAGCTCATATACTACGATTGCGAGTCAAAAGAGGAGTATGCTATAAGTTTGACTGAAAAGCTTGTAGTCGAAGACAAGGTGGACATACTAATGCAGCCATGGGGGCCCTTCTGTGTAGCTACAGTGCCGGTGACTGAGAAATACAAGGTTTTTTCATCCTTGTGGGCTGGGGCCCCAGATTTCCTAATCGGACAGGGGTTTACCTATTGCATATCTCCCCACATTCAACTTGGCGGCGGCCACCGTTGGCCTCTATGGCTTGTACATCAAATTGATCCGGAAGCTAAGACCGTGGCTAATATTTACCGGGCTGAGCCTGGAGCCGTGCTTTGGGGAGAAGCAGCGCGCAAATTCTCTAAAGAGTACGGCTTAACAATAGTCTACGATAAAAGCTACCCGCCAGACATGACGGATTTTGCGCCGCTTCTGAGAGAAATAGCCGCTGTAAAACCGGACATACTATGCATGGGCAGTACACTTTTAGACGGGCGCTTGATAGTTACTCAGCTAAGAGATCTGAAAATCGACATAAAATATGTCACTTTATCAGCAGGAGCGAATAAGCCTGATTTCGGAGAGTCACTAGGTAAATGGGCCGCAGGTTTTATGGGAAATTCCCCATACGAACCGGAAGCTAAATGGGAGGTTATAGCAGCAAAGGAAGGCAAGGAGTACTATGGACCTACCAATGATGAGGTGCTCAAGTATTGGCGTGCTATGGGAGGTAAGGGCAGACCAAGCACAGAGATGGGAATGGCCGTTGGCGGACTAATAGTCACAGTGAAATGTATAGAGGAAGCTCAAACTCTTGAGCCGGGTAAACTCGTGGAGGTGGCTAAACAATTAGATATATACACATGTAGGGGCAGGTTCAAAATAGACCCAAATGAACCTCTGCTTCAGATTGGATCACCATCCCCTCCTTTAGTTTATCAGTGGCAAAGGAAGGATAACAAACTTGTATATTCTATATTATATCCTTTCGATTTCGCAACCTCAACGATTGTTCCAATGCCCACATGGGAAGAAAAGGAAAAATGGCCTGAACTGGAAGTCTCGCTTTAATTCCCAATTTTTATCCAAATGAGTGGGGAAATATGCTTTGAATGTTTTCCACCCATTTATAGTATAGAATCTGTATGAAAGCTGTGTTTGAGTCAAGTTTATATTTAGAAAGTATTTTTTCGTTTTAAATTAGTGCAGGTTGAAAATTATGAAGAAGGTAGATTTTGAGGCTCATTTTTGGACGAAAGATTATGTTAAGACGCTGGCAACGGTCAAGAACTATCCAAAATTTGAAGTGCAAGTGGAAACTGGTATTCACAGGTTATGGTGGACTTCACATGTTGTGATGCCACATCCGGATAGTCTATTGAATAAGAAACTTGATTTAGGCGAAGGGAGGTTAAAGGATATGGAGGCATCAGGAGTAAGTGTACATGTGCTCAGCCTTTCTGCACCTGGTTGTGAGCAATTTGAAGCTTCAATTGGAACGATTATCGCTAAGAAGGCTAACGATGAAGTTTCCAGAATTGTGGAGAAGCATCCTGATAAATATGTTGGGTTTGCCGCACTTGCCCCTCAAAGTCCAGGTGAAGCCGCCGACGAACTTGAACGTGCTGTTAAAGAGCTTGGACTTAAAGGATGGAAAACTCACTCCAACATTTGCGGCACGTATCTCGACTATGAAAGATATTGGATAATTCTGGATAAAGCTGAAAGACTTAATGTGCCCATATACATTCATCCAACTGTTCCAGCCATTGAAGCGCTGCAAACGTATGGATTCTCCTTAGCTGGGCCTACATTGGGTTTTCATTTCGAAACCGCCTTGTGCGCAATGCGCCTAATCCTTAGCGGCGCTCTTGACAAATATCCAAACCTGAAATTGATTCTCGGACACCTCGGCGAATCCATACCTTTCTTCCTAAACAGAATAGACTTAGGGTATGCAGTTGCGTCGTCTAACGTTAATGTTAAACTTGCAAAGAAACCAAGCGACTACGTAAAAAATAACATGTTTGTAGCAAGTAGTGGAACCTTTCAACAACCAGTTTTAATGTGCACTTACCAAGTAATTGGACCTTACAAAATGCTTTTCGCCACAGATTATCCTTACGAGGACTCGGAAGAGGCAGTAAACCGAATTGAAGCATTACCTATACCAGAAGAACATAAAGAGCAAATCTACCACCTAAATGCAGAAAATCTGCTTCAATTGGAATAGTCACGTCTCAGGCTCATTCACTCGAATTTGAATTGAAGAATTGCTGAAAAGGAGCCTACAGGAATATTCATTTTAAGCTGAAACAGCTATACCTGCATTTTCCTTTTAAGAATGGATAATATCCTCTTGAGAAAGGTTGCTTGGATTATCGTAGGGCTAATGGCGTAGGTGCACCAGTGTATGGTTATGTTTTTACATTTCTTGTTTATCAGTAATGTTCGGAAGTGTTGAGCGTTTAAGCCATGTTCTACCATGCTTGGATGATTTGATGAGGTTTTCTTGAGCCTTATCGCTATGAAAGTTTTTGGCAGGCCGCCAAGAAATTCTTTAGGCATTTTGAAGGCTTCAATCATTAAGATGTCTAGAGACATTCCACGCGACAGAGCGCCTTAGGCGTTTATGGGGGTGATTCGATTTAGGGAGTTATTTGACATTTTAGAGTTTAGGAGGCCTTTCAGGCAGCGTACCGGCCCTTAAAGGCATGAATGTAGCGCTGTTAATAGTTTAGGGGCGCCGGTTTTGTTAAGGGCGAAAGTGGCTTGCGATGCTACATTATAAAAGCCTATAGCAAGCGGGTCTAGAAGACGACTCTCAAGAATAGCTGATCCTTAAACTAGGGTTTGTAGGGCTGGAAAAGGCGATTAAAGCGTCAAAACAAAGGTTTAAATGGCTGATTTCAGCACGAACATTAAAAAACCGCCTTTGTAAAGCTATGCCTTGACGGGCAAAATATTTATTTGTTTTAATTTTTGGCTTTTTGATGGATTTTGGATTGAGTGTAAGTGTTTGATTACTTGGGTGTTGGCTTGAAGATCATTTAACAGCCGGAGAGAAGCATTATACTTCGGATAAATAATAAGGTCAAAGTTTTGTGTGTGTCATTTGTTCTTGTAATGGAATCTTCACTCTTCAACTGTATGGATTTTATATATTACCTTTCCCCATCCTCCGAATTCTGGGCCGCAATCGCCGCATGAGAGGTATTTGACGTACATTTCGCGTGGGTGTACATTGTGTAAATTTAGGTTCTGGAATATTGCTCCTAACTGTGCCGTGGTGTAGGAAAGTGCGTATGCGCACCATGGGCTGCTCTTAGACATATCGATATACGTTCCCCCTCTCAAGTAAAGTTTGTCGCCGTTTCTTAGACCTGCAATACATCCTTTTGAATATGCCACTTCAAGCACAAGCATCCTATTTTTGACTTCTTTACTAGCAAATTTAAGCTCGACCTTTGCCTTATCTGGAGTCAGCCATTTTTTAAATTGCTCATCTGTGAAGAGGTGATGCTCCTTGAACCTTTGGAAGAACTGTTCTTCGGATTCTCCCGGAAGTCTTCTAAGTGGACCTACGCCTGTTCTCTGTGGAGGTAGTTCCTCTTTAGATTCATCGACAACGTAAACCTTAAACACTGTTTGTCCGTAACCAAATCTTGGGGTGGCATCACCACAGTCGCGTATAGCGTGGACCATCTGATTCGGATCAATGCCATGATATACTAGGTTTTGGAAAACAGCTGCATACATAGCAGCTGAATATGCGAGTGAATAGCCACACCAGTTACTGCTTCTAGTTGGATCAAGCAAAATTCCAGATTTGAAAAAAAGCCTGTCGCCCGGTCTCATGCCCAAACCACATCCACAGCAGTCAACAACTTCAAATACCATAGTTTTGTTCTTAATTTCAGGATCAGCCATTTTTCTAGCCATTTTCTCCTTGATTGTATCCTTTCTGAAACTTTCAACTTCTGCATCGGTGTATTGCATGTGTTCCTGGAACTGCTTCCAAAAATCACCGGAAAACGGGGAAGCCTTAATCAAACCCACACCCAACCATTTTCACCAACCCTACTTTTTGGATATCCATACATAAGTTTTTCTAATGTCAGTAGAAACGTGCGCCACATATAGCGTTTAATAGCTGACAGCTAACTCTATTCGGATGGTTTCAAGTTGATTAAGAGTTATGAATTTGGGTCCTATCATACCTTATAAGGAAAAATAAACCGTTAGTGATAAACCTCAAAGTAACTAAGCGCTTGAAGGTTAAAGGAGATAATGGCTTGTAAACTTTGTTGGTAAATCTGTAGTTCTTGTCAATTAAGATTAGAACTTTAACTCATGTAAGCAAAATCTAATCATAATAACCAATTTTTTAGTAGGGATCGGGTTTTTAATTAATTTATAAAACAATTCTCCATCATACCTTTCTTTCAATGCTTTGTTCAAAAAGTAAAGTAATAGGGTCTAGGTTATTTCTACCGTCAGTTCTGGCCAGGTTTCTTTTTCTTCCCATGTTGGCATTGGAATAAGCGGAGATGTTGCAAACTCCTTCGGATATACTATAGCGTATACTAGTTTGTTGTCTATCTTTTG
>JAVZIQ010000010.1:30405-35207 GCA_038871175.1 Bathyarchaeia archaeon
GCGTTACTACTAATAAACCGTCTGGGTGTAGCATGTGAGCCGGGTTGGTTGGATCTAGCTTGAATCTTCCTCTACAAGTGTACAGGTCTAAAGATAAAGCTGCCCTTATTATCTCATCTGCATCTAGGCTTTGAGCAACCTCCACACACTTAGCCATAATAACTACATTATCAATACCTGTACCTACATCAGCGCGTATTCTTTCAGTGTAACCCATTCCACGCCAGTATTTGAGAATTTCATCGCTTGTAGGGCCAACATATTCTTTTCCTTCTCTAGCTGCAACAACCTCCCATCTGCATTCAGGCTCGAATGGTGCCCCTCCAACAAATCCAGCGGCCCACTTGCCAAACGATTGACCAAACTCTGGCCTATTTACTACCATCGTTAGTCTAACCCATTTGATATTTATTTTTAGATCTCTTAATTGAGTCGCGATTAACATGCCGCTTGCTGGGAATGTGCCGCCTACGAGTATGTCTGGTTTAAGAGGGGCTATTTCCCTTAGGATTGGTGAGAGGTCTGTGCTGTCCTCAGGGTATGTTGCTTCATATATTATTTGGAATCCATATTCTTTTGCATAATTATGTACTGCTTGTTTGAAGAAGCCGCCGACATCGGCCGAACTTAACATGAACGCTATGGTTTTGGCTTCTGGGTCTGCTTCGCGTATTGCCTTAAGCTCGTATTTGAAGTGGCTTGTTCCATGGGCTGAAACAACTCCTATCATGTATTTGAAGCCCTGCTGATATTCTGGATCCGAGCCTGTTGGGTCGAATGAAACTATTTTGTATTTTTCGCAGATTGGAGCCGTGGCCAACGTAGACTCAGGAGACCATGGCAAAACAACAAAGTTAACTTTATCCTCAACAATCAGCTTTTCAACCAGACTAATAGCATACTCAACTTTACTCTCAGCATCATAATACACCAACTCCACAGGAATCCTCCCACCCTGAAAACTCACACCACCACGATCATTAACCCAACCCACACCAATCTGCACGCCCGAAAAAACATAATAAGCAACACTAGATAATGGCCCGCTCAGATGCTGCACAGTCCCCAAACGTATCTTCCCTATCACAGGCGTGGCAGGCGTAGGCGTTTTAGGTGTTGGTGTGGCAGGTGTTGGTGTGGCAGGTGTTGGTGTGGCAGGTGTTGGTGTGGCAGGTGTTGGTGTGGCAGGTGTTGGGAGAGTTGTGTAATAGTAGGCGGCACCTGCAATTATTGCTATTATAACAACAACGGCAATAACAGCCGCTTGAACCTTCGTAATAGCCTTCTTTGAGAACACTCCATTCACCTCAACCTATACTCACCATCGACTATATTAATAAATTTTTCCAAAACAACATACATGTATTGACAACTCATTTTGAACTTAATTTTTTGGCTACCCACAACGCTCTCACCCCTATAACCTAACAAAAACTCCTTCAAAGGAATAAGCCTAAAATAATTCCCCATCGAGCAACCGAAACTTCTAATCAGCCGTTTAAAATGTAGGATCAATCGGTCCTGCGAATAGACTTGTGCATTGGGTTTTGATTGAGGCTGCATAAGCCTATAGGATGTTCTGGGAGCGATATTCTGCGCGTAAGGGTTGTTAGAAGGCTGCTGGCTTGCTCATTAGATGCTAAAGATGGGCTGCCGGCATCGTTTGCCTTCTCCTGAGGGCATTCCTCATAGGAGCACATATTTATAGGGAACGAAGAGATAAAGAGAAAGGCTTTTCATAATAAGGCTTTACTGGGTAAAACGGGATGGATCATCTTCCAAAATTCAACCAAATAATTTAAGCGTCATTGAATCCCAGAGCAGCTCTATTATGTTTTTCAGGGTTATTCCGTGCTTTTCTTCGCTTAGTACTTGTTTAAAGCTGTATTCGCACCAAGGGCAGGCTGTTACTAGGGTTGAACTTCCGGTGGCTTCTGCCTCTTTAATTCTTTCATTCGCTGTCCATCTCATGAATTCTGGATATGCTACCATCACTCCCCCTCCTGCTCCGCAGCACCAGGTTTGCTCGCGAGTTCTTGGCATTTCTATCGTCTCAACTCCTTTGAGGGCAGCGAGGATTTTGCGTGGTTCGTTGCATGTTCTTGTGAACCTTGAGAGGTTGCATGGATCATGATATGTTACTGTTAGGTCTAATGGGGTGATTAGTTTTATCTGTCCATCTTGTATTAGGCGGTTTAGAAATTGTGTGATGTGAGTTACTTCAAAGTTGATGGTTGCAACTTTTGGGCATAGCTCTTTTAGGGCGTAATAGCAGTGTGGGCATGGAGTGACAAGTTTTTCTATTCCTAAAGAGTTTAACGTTTCTATATTATTTTTCGCTATTTCTTCGAATAGGCCTCTTTCGCCGAGTTGCAGTTGGATTGCACCGCAGCAGATTTCGCTTTCTCCTAGAAATCCATAGTCTACATTTGCGGTTTGTAAGACTTGTGCGAACCTCCTCGTTGTTTCAATGAGTTGCGGTTCCAGAGAATACATGCAGCCTGGATAGAAAAGCACTTCAGCATTTTCCTTCATTAAATCTTTTATTTTGAAGTTTAGGCTTTCCGTCCATTTTAATCTCTCTCTGTTGGGAACGAATGGATTGCCGAACTTTATAGTGTTTTTGATGAAGGACTTATGCTCAGAAAGAACTATGCCTCTTTCAACCAGCTGCTCTCGTATAAACTGGATTATATCCACTAGATTTGTAAATCCTTTCCTCAAGTAATTTTCCCCAAAAAGCTTTTTCCCAAAAGGACCTGAGCAGTTTTCTTGGCATGCTCCACACATTGTACATTTGTAAAATACGTCTGCCACGCTCTTGTCAAACTGAACTGAGCTCAGAACGATAGCTTTTGCCACTGATATTTTGCCTGATCCGCTAAAGGCGTAAAAACCATATTTTTCGTAGGAGGGGCATATTGAAAACAGTTCTGGAAGATCTGTCCAAATGCATCCTCTGCATCGAACGCAGGTTAATACGCTTATGCTCAAATCTTTAACATCAAAGGGTAGAGACAAGAGAATGCCTCCTTACTTTTCTGGCCACATGTGAGGAGACATTATGTTGTTTGGATCTAACGCCTTTTTAATCCTATTCAAGACTTCATAATAGCCTCCAGTCTGTTCAAGTATAGCCCTAGCCTCTTCTTTAAATGATGGTGGCTTATGTCCGAAAAATCCATAATCTTTCATTAGTCTAGCTGAATGTGCTTTATACTTATTAATGCATTCATGTAGCTCTTCAAAGGTTGCGCCTAATTTAGATGCGTAGAAGCCATAGAACATCATCCTGCCCTGATCAAAAGGCTGAATATATAGGGACATAACGGCCATTCCTTCCTTCTCTTCGAAAAGCCTAACTAGGTCTTGTTCTAATTTTGTAAGTTTTCCAGGTGGAACAAGCCCATGATAAGCTAAGACTATAAAGGGCATCATGAGACCTAGACTCCCCGACGGTGTGCGCTGCGGCTCATGCCTTATATGTCTCTCAACACAATATTCGTAAAAATATGGGAAAACGCTTCTAAACTCGTCGTGAGAGTAAACATGGCCTCCAGTTTTCTGTGCCATCCTATTACAAACATTTATTTGCGCCTCCGCAACCTCTTTGAATCCCTCGAAAGTTACAACAGCAATCCATAAAGGCACCCCCCGTGGAGGTTCATAATAGCTTCTGGGTCCAAATGTATCATATGATATTAGGTTGTTATCATAAACTTTCCCCATCAAAATCTTACCCCAATCCTCCATTTGGAAAACACCTTTCCAGTGCCAGACAACCACGTGTTCAGCAAGGGTGGATTGGCAAACGCGTCGACAGAAATTAACAGCCTGTTCAGTTGAGTTGAATCCGACAATCTGAAAGTTAGAAGCTTCCCCTTTAGGATAGATCCTTAACGCAAATTTTGTCACCACGCCTAGCATGCCGTTGGCGTTTAGCCAAAGCCCGTGTATGTCGGGAAAGTTGAAGTATTGGTGAGCCCAGCTTCCATGCTCTACGCAAGCCCCGCCCGTTCTAACAAGTGTTCCATCTGGCAAAACAACCTCGAGGCCTAATACATCATCGAAACCGAAACTTCCCCTATGCCCCTGAACCTGCGTCGTAGATGGCCCGAAGACGCTCAATTGGGGGTTATACGTACCGAGCGCGTACCAAAACCCTAAAGGCTCTAAAGCCTTATATAGTTGACCATTTGTTACACCAGGTTCGAGAACAACGTATCCTTCATCCGTATTTATTTCCATAATTTTGTTCATTCCAGACATATCAAGAACAATGCCGCATGGAATGCAAAATGTGGAGGCAGCCCCTATTAGGCCTCCTCCAGCCATCGGCGTCACTGGAACCGCACGGCTGTTTGCAATCTTCAGTACCGTTTGAACGTGTTCTACCGTTTTTGGACGGACAACAATCTCAGGGACAAAGAAAGGTAAAGCTCCATAACTGGCACAAACTGCAGGGCTATCTGAGACATTCTCCACCCCCACACGCCTTTTTAGCTCTTCAGAAACCACCTTTCTAACATCATCACTCATTTTCCTTTTAACTTCTGGATAGATTTCTAAAATGTCGGGGGAAATAGCCCCAAATGGAGTATTCTTTGATGGTTCCTCCCAGATTGAACGCTCAAACCTCATACATACCGCCTCAATTATTTTTGTCGCATGTGAGGCCTAGTTCCCTCAAAATTAATGCGACCCCACTACTTACTAGCATGGCAGTTGGAGCGGCAACTTTCACATTAATATCACCTTTTATGTAGTAATTCCTGAACAGTTCCTTTATTTTTGAAGGTTCG
>JAVZIQ010000011.1:0-34834 GCA_038871175.1 Bathyarchaeia archaeon
GCACCTTATTCCTCTCAAAAAGCCTCAGCCGCTCCACCAAACCCCTAACACTAAACATAAAAGAAAACAGATAAAACCCTACAACTTAAGTCTTAAGTTGCCACGTCCTATTTGACTTAATACCATATACTTTTATGGGATAATAACTATATTTGAGTTTATTTAAAATACGTCAAGGCTGAAAATTTAGCTATTTTAACATTACTATTTTTTAAAATTTCAATAATATCTGTAGCTGGTTAAACTTGCACTTTTAAAAGCAAGTTTCCATCCCTCAAAGGTAAAACCAGATTTTTATTAGCATAGAATATACCTACATGTTAACAACTGTTATTTCCTGCGTTGCGCTTGGAAAATGCGGTGTTTGAGAAATTGGTTTCGTGGAAGCGTTCTTTTGAAAAGTTAAATGAGGAATATGAAACTTTGATGAAGAAGAGGCAGGCTTTAAGCAATCTGTTCAGCAGTGGCAAAATATCTCAGTTCATATACGAGTCTTTAGATAGAGAGATGGATGAGGCTGTCGCAGAGGTTGAAAGACAGAAAAAGGTTCTGCTAGATAAAATGAACGCCAAGACTTTAGAGCTTCAAGAGCAAATTAAAATCTTGGAGTTGCTGCTTGCAAAATTTGAAATCCAATATGCAGGGGGAGAAATAGAGGAGAATGTATACAAAAATGAAATATCTCTTATCACCTTAGGTCTTGAAAATGCTAAGAAGGAGCTGAACGCCATAAAAGAAGCATCTGATAAGCTTACCTGCTCCTCAAAGCTTTCAGAAGATTTGCACACGCCGAAGGAAGAGAAAACTATTATAGCCGCTGAAAAGGCCAAAATTGAAGTCGACGTCGTCGAAGTCAGCCCGATAGAAAGCGTAACCCAACTTTCAGAGGAAAAGGCAACGCCTACACATGTAGAGGTTGAAGTTGAAGAGGGAAACTAAAACATTATCATCCTTCTTTTTCTAAACCTGGCCTAGAATATCTTTTTAGGCACAATTAATAAACCGGTTTGATGAAGCTAAATTGCCGAGCGAGAACTTTGTAATGACTTTTCACGAGAAGTTTAAACAGTATGATTTAGGTGAGGGACATCCATTTAGAGGGGATAGATTTGTAAACGCCATTAACTATTTCAGGGAGCAGAGCTTACTCAGCCTCCCACAGCTTAAAATTGTTGAGCCCAAACCAGCGTCTAAAGAGGACCTTTTAAGAGTGCACTCCGCAGAATATGTAGACTTAATTTTCAGCCTAGCGAAAGAGAATAAGCCTTACGACATAGAAACTCCGGTTTCCGCCTCAATTCTGGAGGCTGCGCTCCTCATTGTAGGAGGAGCCATTGAATGTGGTAAGGCTGTATTGAGTGGTTCGGCGCATTGGGCAGTTTCCCTTGGAGGGGGACACCACCATGCTGGAAGAAACTACGGGGGAGGATTCTGCCTATTCAACGACGTAGCCATTTTAGTTGAGCATTTAAGAGCTTATTGGAGTTTAAAACGCTTTTTAATACTGGACTACGATGTTCATTTCGGCAACGGCACAAGCGACATATACTATAGAGACCCAAATGTACTTTTCATATCCCTCCATCAAGACCCCCGCACAATATATCCTGGCAAGGGTTTCACATGGGAGACTGGCGAAGGCGAGGGAGAAGGCTTCAATGTTAATGTTCCATTACCTCCAGGAACAGGAGACAACACCTACATTCAAGTTTTAAAAGAGATTTTTGTCCCCCTAGCCGAAGAATTTAAACCAGAAATAATCATTGCAAACGGTGGAAGCGACTCCCACTTTGCAGACACGCTTGGAGAATTAGGCCTAACAGCTAAAGGATTCTTCAAAATTTCACGCTTAATCAAGGAAACTGCAGAAAAAGTTTGCGGAGGAAAAATGGTTTTAATTCCTGGAAGCGGCTATAACCCGAAAGTTCTTCCTATTTGCTGGTATGCCCTCATCGCCGGAGCCTTAGGTTTAGAAGGCATAGACCTAAAAGACCCCTACCCACCTCCCCTTGAACCGCCATTCTGCATGAAAATGGCTATAGATGTAGTCGAAGAACTGAAGAAAATGCTGAAGAAAAAATGGAAATGTTTTTAAATCTTCAGAAATAGGGAATGAAAAACGCTTCATTACATTCTATGAAAAAGCATGTTTAAAATTAAATGAGTCAGGCTATGCGATAGGAACATCGCTAATATTCACTCTTGAATTTTACTTCAGGGAACTCTGCTATGCTTCTGCCTTCCCCTTTTTCAGGAAGAATTTCCAGCTCTAGAATTTTGCATGTTCCAGTAATGTCCTCTTTATTTTCAATTAAAACCTTCGCTTTTTCAGGGTTTCCAGCGTAAACCTTCACCCTTTTTATCGAGGAATTCAATGGTTTCCGTTTCTCGGCTTTTTCACGCCTAATCTCGTTTATTAAAGCCATTAGCAGGTCTCCTTCTTTCTCAGCGACTTCATCAATTTTAGCGGCTTCAATTATAGGCCAAGGGGTCAAATGTATACTTTTATGGCCAACATACTTAGCGTAAATGCTTTGGTATATTTCCTCTGTTATGTGAGGCGTTATTGGGGCTAAAAGCTGGATTATGCGGTATAAAACGTTATGAAGGGTTTGCTGAGCCGCTTTTCTCTTGGCTTCACCATATACATCTGGCTTGTACAGTCTATCTTTAACAGCTTCAATGTATTGGTCGCAGAAAATATGCCATGTGAAGTTGCGAGTTTCTTCGAGGGCTATATTGAACTGACACTTTTCAAAGGCTTCTGTAACCCGCTGCGTAACCCTTTCAGCCTTACATATGATCCACCTGTCTAAAAGCTGAAGTTCGAGTTCCTTGTTTGGGTTTTTGTTGGGCATGTAATCTTCTAGTTGACTGCTTACAAAACGCGTGGCGTTCCACAGCTTTGTTAGGAAACGCCTAGCATACTCAACATCTGGCCAGCGGAATGGAATATCTGAGCCTGTTGCGCCGCCTCCCGCAGCCCATTGTCTAGCAGCGTCCGCCCCGTACTTTTCAAGCACGTCCGGTGTTGCCACATAGTTTTTAAGGGATTTGCTCATTTTTCTACCGTCTGAGCCTAAAACCATGCCATTAATCAAACAGCTTTTGTAGGGCTTCTCACCGAAGAGAGCTATGTGTCTAACCATAAGGTAGTAGGCCCATGTTCGAATTATGTCAACGCCTGAGGGATGCATGTCTGCTGGAAAAAGCCTCCTCCAGTCCTCGCGGTCCGGCCATCCAGCGTGTACAGCGCATGTTATTGATGAATCCATCCAAGTGTCAAAAACATCCTTTTCAGCGATGAACTCTTTCCCACCGCATTTTGGACAGCGTTGTATTCTAGGATTTTCAAGTTTAGGGTCCACTGGAATCCATTCCTCTTCAGCCAATATTGTTTCTCCGCATTTCCCGCAGTACCATATGGGTATGGGTGTGGCGAATATGCGTTGACGGCTTATAACCCAGTCCCAGTCTAGAGATCGAGCCCAGTCTATTAGGCGGGATTTCATATACTCGGGGTACCATACAATCTCATTTGCCTTCTCCTCAACCTTCTCTGTTAAAATACGGGTTTTCATAAACCACTGTTTACGCTCAAGAACCTCTATGGGAGTTTTACACCTTTCACAAACACCTATCTCCTGTTTAATCTCTTCAGTTTTTTCAATGAGCCCAGCAGCTTCTAGGTCTTTAACTATTGCTTCTTTGGCTTCTTCAACAGTTAAACCAGCATATTTACCTCCATTTTCGTTTATTCTCCCATCCTCTGTCAGAAGCGTAATTACGGGGAGACTGTGCCTCTTCACGGTTCTCACGTCTTCTTTGTCGCCGTAAGTGCAGATCATAACAACTCCAGTGCCAAAGGAAGGTTCAACGCCTTCATCCTTGATTATTTCCACTCGCCTGTTTACAACGGGAACCAATATTTTTTTACCGACGTATTGGCTGTATCTATCATCTGTGGGGTTTACTGCCACAGCAACGCATGCTGGGATGAACTCTGGACGTGTTGTGGCTATAAGCAGAGAGCCATGGCCATGTTCCAATGGAAACCTAATGTAGTGAAGCCTTCCATTTCTCTCTTCGTAATCAACCTCTGCATCCGCGATGGCTGTTTCGCAGCGGGGACACCAGTTGACAGGATGTGTTCCCTGATAAATGAATCCTTTACGGTACAGTATAATGAAGCTGAGCTGAGTTTTCCTCCAATATTCAGGATCCATAGTGCGATATTCAGTTGTCCAGTCGACACTGCAGCCTAAACGTTTAATCCCCTCCTTCATCATGGCAATATATTTTTCAACAAGCTTCATGCAAAGATTCCTAAAAATGTCAGGGGGCAAGTCTCTCTTTCTAATGTTATGTTCCTTTTCCACCTGAACTTCTATTCCTAAGCCATGACAGTCCCAACCCTGTGGAAAATAAACATTGTAGCCTCTCATACGCTTGTAACGGGCAACCATATCAAAATAAGTCCAGTTTAAAACATTACCCATATGAAACTCGCCGGAAGGATAGGGCGGAGGTGTGTCGATGCTAAAAGTCGGCCGATCATAATCGCTCCAGTTAAAACGGTAGATCCCCATATCTTCCCATAGCTTTTGCCACTTACGCTCAACAGCAACGGCGTCGAACATCTTTGGCAATTTTTTCATACCTAACATCCCATACTAAGCGTCAACTTTTAGGAAAATAAAGAAACATCTAAAAAAGCCTTCTGCCGGGTGACTCGACAAGGATTACCATAATAAGGCTTAAAGTCCAAAAAATTTTAATATAACAACACGTTTAACAAGTCTCAATGGTTTGGGGGAGCTGGGGTCTGTGACCTGGCTGAGAGGACGGTTGAACGCCGTCGACCCCTAGAACCTGATCCAGGTAATGCTGGCGGAGGGAAAAACCATGAATGAGAAAACATCAGAAGTTAAAGTTAAATCTCGCGCTAAAATAATAGCTGAAGTTGTTTCTTTTGTAGCTCTGGCAACTGCCCTAAGCTACATCAAGGTTTTCAGCCTTCCACAGGGTGGTTCAGTGACTGCTGGCTCTATGACTCCCATTATCTGGTTAGCTTTAAGAAGAGGCCCAAAGATTGGTCTTTTAGCCGCAGTCATCTATGGCCTAGTGCAGCTTATTGCTGAACCATTCATATTTCACCCCGCTCAAGTACTTCTAGATTACCCTATAGCCTTTGGCGTCCTTGGACTTGCAGGATTTTTCCAAAAACGTCCTTTTATAGGCGTAAACATTGGCATCTGGGGTCGTTTCATAGCGCATTTCATTTCAGGAATAATTTTCTTTGCCCAATATGCCCCTGAAGGAATGCATCCCATAGTCTATTCAGCAATTTACAATGGAAGCTACATACTGCCTGAACTTGCTATAACGGTTTACATAGTATATTTGCTGCAAGAAAGCAAAGTTCTCAAAATCTTTCTTTAAGGAGATAAATGATGGTTAAGCTGAAAACAGGGATTAAAGGGTTTGACGATTTAATAGGTGGCGGAATAGAGTCTGGTTCCCGCAACATTCTTTATGGACCTCCAGGAACAGGTAAGACAGTTTTTGCGATGCAGTTCCTTTGGAATGGACTTCAGCGTGGAGAAACAGTGGCCTATGATGTTATGGATAAGCCTTTTCAACGGTTGATAGCCTACTTCAAATCCTTTAAATGGGACATTGAGCCTTACATTGAAAGCGGAAAGTTTATTGCGATACAGGCTTTCCCCCACTTCGAGCCATACCCGAAGGATCCTAGAGTCATATACTTCAGCCTGGAAGAATTTGAGGATATGAAACGCATCGACAGAATGCTCTCAGAGAAGGGGGTGTCAAGATTTGCAGCGGGAGACTTCAGTGAGCAACTCTTCTCTTTATACGATTTGAAGTATATGGAGCCTGTAGAGGACTGGACTATAAACTGGTGCCACTACGACAATATAGTTAACATTGACATAATGACCATGGCAACACAGAAAGATATCTTAACGCAGCGTGCAACAGACCTTGATTTAAACAAGGCGCACAACATCTTCCTTTTTAGGTTCAACGATGAGAAGTGTCGGAGAGAGATGCGCATAGTAAAGATGGAAGGTTGTGAACATCCTCTCGGCTGGATTCCATTCAAAATAACAAGTAGAGGTATTGAGCTTCTAAAGGAAAAGTAGCTGGAAAAATAGAGATGGGAAAACTAGCCGCGGCGGATCTAAAAAAACTATTAATATGTATAGAGAAGAAACCCGATGTTATAGTTCCACCAATTCCTGGATATGACTCTGGAGTACATCTGATAAACGATAAATACCTCGTCGTATCCACAGACCCATGTATAGGCTCTCCAGAAAACTGGTTTGGATGGCTTCTCATCCATTATGCAGCCTCAGACGTGGCACTTTTCGGGGCTAAACCAAAATTTTGCACCATAAACCTCCTCGGACCTCCATCAACGAAAGCTGGAAAGTTTATTAAAATCATGAGGCAAGCATGTAAAGCCGCAAAAGATTTAGAATTAGCCATAGTAACCGGTCATAGCGGCACATATCAAGGCTTATCAACAGTTATAGGCGTCTGCACAGCCTACGGCCTAGTTGAAAAAGATAAGTTAATCACTCCAGGCAACGCAAAGCCTGGAGATAGCATAATATGCACTAAGCCTATTGGACTGGAGATAGCAATAAACCTTGCATTAATGAAAAGAGACTTAGCTGAAAAACTCTTCGGAGCCAGGCGCACGCTTAAACTTTCAAGGCTTGTACCCATGCAAAGCTGTATAAAAGAGGCCCTTTTGCTTTCCCAAACTGAAGGGGTTCACGCCATGCACGATATGACTGAGGGGGGGTTAACAGCCTCATTGAACGAAATGGCAGAAGCATCAAATGTAGGTTTCAACATTGAATGGGAAAAAATTCCAATTTGTGAAGAGGCTGAAATACTTAAAGAGTTCTTTCACCTTTCAGATATACAGTTGCTTTCAATGTCTTCCACAGGAACAATTTTAGTTTCTGCAAGTCCGCATGCTGAAAACCACGTAATGAAAACACTTCAAAAAGCAGGCTTAAAAGCCAGTTCTCTAGGATTTTTCACAAAGAATCAAGATAGAAAAATTTTGAGAAACGGACAGAAGAAAGTTTTTCCAAGAAAAGCTTCAGACCCTTATGAAATAATCCTATCTTAAAACGCTTACAAATTAAGCTAGGAAGCAAACAATTGAGAGGGAACATTTTTGACCATTTCTAGGCGTTATGTTAGGCTCGCCTAAGCCTTCTCTAATCTTCTTATAAGCATGATAATCTCACAATTCTTTTGCCGATTTATTTGTATGCATTTGATTTGAAAATTGTCAAATTTATCAGCTGAGTCTTGCGTTTCAATTGCAATTTTCCTATTTTTTAAGTTCTGAAAGCACAAAGTCAACAATTTCATCTGCTATGTTATTTTTAGCTACTGACTGTAGCCCCTTCCATCCTGGCTGGCTGTTAACCTCAACAACTATCGGGCCTTTAGGGCTTTCAAGTATGTCTACTCCTGCAATTTTGCATTCAATGAGCTTAGCAGATTTCACAGCTATCTCCATAAGGGTGCTGTCAAGATTTAGGGGTTCAGGTCTTGCTCCTTGACTATAGTTTGTCTTCCAGCTTGCTGCAACCCGGCGCATGGCTGCAGTAACCCTGTCGCCGATTACAAATGCTCTTATATCAGAAAAGCCGTGGGGAATAAACTCTTGGATATAAATCACACCATGATAGAACGTTATTGCCCTAAAAATTGTGGATGCAACCTCTACGTCCGTAACCCGTGTGGAGCCCACTCCTCTTGAGCCAAAAATGGGTTTTACAACTACATCGCCTCCAAGTTCATAAAACCCTTTTAAAGCTTCATCTGGATTTTCAGTTACAATTGTACGGGGCACCGGTACTCCGTTATCGTCTAGAATTGCTAAAAGGTCGTACTTGTCCACGCAGTGTTCTATAGCCTCTGGAGGGTTAACCACATATAAACCAAGTCTTTGGAGGCGATAAAGTAGGTCCATGCGGAAAACAATTTCTTCAAGAGAACCCCGACCAATAGGACGAATTACTAGAGCATCAACCTCTTCTAATATGTCTTGGTTGCGAAAGTTTAAGTAAGGTTTATACCCTACACGTGCAACCAGCTGTGGAAAACTTAGACACACGTGTGGGATGCTGCGTCTTGAAAGAGCTTCCCGAAGCTGACTTGAACTATAGGCGTCTGGATTTCGCGTTACAATTCCAATTTTCAATTCACTGGCCCCCTTAACGTGAAAATGCTTATTTTATTAGTTCTTAAAGCTTCTGTGCATATTTACAAAATAGTTAGAACCTATATATGTAGGGAATTAGTTGCGTTGCACTGTGGAACTTCAAATTAAGTTTTAGAAGTAGATATGCCCCGTGAATGTTATGGTATGGAGGACCTTTTCTCGAAAATAGCGTTAAAACTTTTCCCCCGTGGCTTATTTTAAAGCCTTCATGGCACGGCTCGTGGCCTCTAATTAGTGTTTTTACGCCAAACCTTTTCAACGTTTCTTCAGTTACTTTTTCGCCGAAGAGTTTCCCTGCACCCCGCGGTGAGGCACAAACTTCTTTCACCGTTTCATGCGGGTCACTCCATAAAATGTCTTCCAATAAGCTCTCTTCTGGGTGTCTTATGTGGGCGTAGGCCAAGTCCTCAATCGTTTTCGCTTGGATTGGCGGTCCTCCGTGAACCATTAAATAACGTTCTTCCACAAGCACGGCGCTGTAGAGGCATCGGAATAACTCTTGAACTTTTCTGTAAGCTTTATTCCATCCCTCCCCAAATCTTAATTGAAACTGCCATGGCAAGTCGTGAGGAGAGGCTAAAAGATCTTCAGGGCCCTCATGGTTTCCCCGCATAAGGATGACCTGTTCTGGATAGAGAAGTTTCAGCTTTAATATAACGTAGTAAACTTCAGCTGAATGTAAACCTCTATCTCCATAATCTCCTAGAAAAACCATTACTGCCTTGGCGTTTTTTCCCATTTTCTCAAGAAACATGCTTTTATTCAAAATTTCAGTTAGGCTTTCCAAGTCGCCATGTAAATCTCCAATTATTAATGCCTCACATGAAGTCAGCACTTTGGCAAGTCTTCCATAAACCTCATAGTTTTCATTGCCCTTTTCATTGCAAATAAGCCCTGAAGCTTCCTCTAAGTTACTTAAAAAGAAGTCAAGTGAAGCTTCAAAGGCCTCTTTAACAATTTGAGATAGATTAGCCTGCAAGGTTCAACCTCAAACTACTCAATCTTAACCTTCTTTCCCGTCGAGTCAAGAATATTTCTCTCTATCCTGCCCTTATATTCAGAGATTTTATTGAATGTTTCTTTAAGGCGTTCATTTAGCATATTCTCCTCTGATTTTAGGCTTTCAACCTTCTTCATAAGCCTTCCCAAATTTTCTTCAAGCCTCAAAAGTTCTGTTTTGGTTTCTGCAAGTACAGCTGAAGTGGAAAGATTTTCTTTACGCGCTTTTGCTCTAACACATTTTTCGTGGAGAACGACTAAGCTATTTCTTTCAACAATTTCTTCTATTGCTTGTTTCGCCTTGCGCTCCTTATCCTGTTTTATTTTAAGCTTGCCGTTTGCCATTATCTTTTCAAGTTTTCTGATAAGCTGCCTTAAGATCGGGTATCTGGGTTGTTCCATTGCAAAAGCTTCAAAAGGGTTTTCCAAATAATGGCTGAGGTTTTTAACTTCCTCGGGTGTTAGGCCGCTTCCTTCGCCGTGTGTGGCTAATGAATGAAGTTTTAAAAAGGGTTTCTGAAGATGGCGAAGGCTGAATTCTAATTCTTTCTTCAACAATTCTATTTCCAAATTCACCTCGCTTAGTTGGCCTAGTCCCCCGCTGCTTTTTACTTCACCTATTTTACGCTGAATTTCCGCTAATTCCCCCTCAACTCTTGCCTTCTCATTTTCAACTCTTATTTTCTCCTCCTTCAAAGCTGCAGACTGCTCATTTAACTTTTTGACTTCCTCTATAAGCCGGAAGGTTTCCTCAAATATCTTGGCCTTTACATACTCTTTTGTTAGGAAATCGCTAAGTTCCTTAAGAGACTCTTTAGCCTTTTCAAAACTTCTTATGAACCTGCCCCTATCCATTATAAAGAAAGGCGAAATTTTCGGGAACCAGTTTTTAACATCGAGCTCTGTAACTGCAAAAGCCTTTTGGACACCCTCAACAAATTCTTTAAAGCCTCCATATGAAGGCTTTTCTGGAGGTTTAAGCTGCTCAAGTCTTTCTATAAAAAGCTTAGCCAACTTGTTCAGTGCGCGTGCCCTTCCAAAGGTTCTCATGTTCCTTTTCTCAATTTCTTTCCGACTGTTCTCCAAAAGCATTCGGCAGACATCATTCAATTCTTTAAGGTTCTTGTCTACATCATCCATAAGCTTCTGAGCTTTAACTTGAATTGGAACAAGCACCTGGGTTGTTTCGCTTTCAAGCCATCCTTTAACTTCATTTATTGAAAGCCTTAAAGTTTCATCCAACAACTTTTCCCATTGAACTATACGTTTTAGCCATATTTATTTTTAAACGCAGTTTTAACTCTTTTTTGAGTAGCTACTCTTAAATAATATAAGGATATTCGAAGTTAAAATCGATGGGTGAGCTATGGACACCAAAAAAATTACGTTTACGATTATGATGGGCGTTCTCGGAAACGTTCTATTCGCAATTTCATTTCATGTTGGACAACTTGCTCCAGGCGTAGCCTTGGACTTTTCCCTAGTAGCAGCATTTATAGCGGGATTTTACGGAGGCCCTTTAATAGGCTTTATTTCAGGCATACTTGTAGGCATACTTCCAGGAGTAATGTATGGTCCAATGGGCATGGGCTCATGGCTAGGCTTAATTGGTTTACCATTAGGAAAAGGGTTGACAGGTTTAACATCCGGTTTTCTTACAAGAGTTCTAGGATTGGGGGAAAATAAACACTCTTCGCTCCTAAGCGTTCCAGTTACTTTATTTTCTTATATCCCAGAGTGCATCTACACATATGCGTACTTTGCATATTTACTGCCCATTTTCCTTGGAAGCGGTGGAGCATCGGTGTTCATTTATTACATACTGCCTAAAGCCATAGGAGAGGTCATTATCATGAGTTTTCTGATGGCTGCTTTAGTGGGGAATAAGGGATTCAATGAATTCCTAGAGAAATTTTTCATAAGCACTATGCCTTTAAAACCATGGAAAAATAAACGCTAAATTAATACTTTTAAAATTCTATGCGGAAAATTATAAGGAGCTAAATGAGTGTCTTAAAGCTTCTATGTTGATTTCACCCGCTTTTAAAACCCTTCCCGTTTTTATGTTGTTGACTATTAAAACTGCCGGTGCAAAGAGGTTTGGGTCTATTTTGTAGAAGTTGTATTCTGCATTTTTGAAGATTTCAATGAAGGGCCTTCCATAATCCTTTGAAGCTTTTGATGGAGCCTTTTCCAAAATTCTGACAAGTTCCTCTTCATTCTCGCAGCTGACTATGTAATAGGTTGTTCCTCCATACAAAATTGCGTCGTTCGTCCTTGCCATAGCATTAATAAATTCTGGATGTACTGGAGGTATTGGAGCGCAACCCCAAGCGCTTAGGAATATTTTTGGGTCTAGTCCAAGTCTTGTTAGTTTGTGGATTCCTGTTTCAACTATTCTTCCTGCAATCTGCGTTGAGCCAGCGAGGCTTGCCGTCGGCGTCAGAATCACAGCTAAATTCTCACAATTAACGCGGCACTCCTCTGTCAACCGTTTTAAAAGTTTGTCAGGAGGGTTTCTGTTTGTTTCCAATACTAGAACTGCCTTTTCGTAATCGTCTTCGTAGCCTATTTTTTCATATATTTCTCTTGGTTTTCGGGATAGTGCTCTTGCCGGTCCAGAGCCTATAGCAGAAAATTTTTCCTCTTTAACCTGCCACCCTGCAAACTGGGAGCCTAATGTCGCTATCACCGGCTGGTCTGTATACACAGATATTGTGGGAAGTTCCATGTCGCCATATTTTTCGCGGTCAATTTTAGCATTTCCTAATCCGCCCATGCATATTTCCGTGATTATTTTTCCTGCTTTAAATCCTCCCTTAACCCTTATTCCAGCGTCAATGACTGTGACTCCACACTCTGCCTTTTCAATTTTTACTTGGTAAAAAGCTGGGTTCTGAATTAGTTTTTGTAGAAGGTTCCATGCTAGGCGGTTTACGCTCACCTCATTCTCCAGCTGAGATCACCTTATATCAGCTTTTCGTAGCGGTTCAGGTGAGGGTTTTTACTCTTCGCAACGTAAAGCCTTCCCTTTCCTTTTTCAGCTAAATCTCCTAGGAACAGGTAGAAGGGTTCTTCGACAACTTCTCCTTCTTCAACCTTAACTCTCTTTCTGATGCCTTCTATGGTGAATGTTGGCAAAACAGACTCTAAAAGCCCGCCTATAATCACTGTGCCGTCTGTCATGCATGCTCCTGCTCTTCCCTTGCAGTCCTTTTGAACGTATATGGTTCCTCCATGCATTCTGAAGCCTACAAACTGTCCTGCATTTCCGTAAATTTTTATTAAACCCTTCCTCATGTGAGCCCCAGCTTCGTTTCCAACGTCGCCCTGAACTATTATTTTGCCTCCACGCATACCCTCTGTGCTTCCCCTATACGGGGCTCCGAGATAGTCTCCGGCGTTGCCATGAATCTCTATTGTTCCTCCCTTCATCATTGAGCCAGCCCAGCTGAGAACATTGCCGTAAACAGTTATTTTCCCTCCTTTCATTTCAACTCCTAAATGCATTCCTGAATCTCCCTTAACCACTATTTCGCCTTCTGTCATGCCTGCACCGATCCTTCGAACCCTGCTTAAATCACCGTGCAAAGCTACAACGTTTTTATCAGAAGGGCCTTCTCTCGGTTTAGACTCCTCCACTTTAAAGAGTTCTCCGAGTTTTTTCTCGCTGTTCCCCTCCCAAACCTTAAGCTGTTCTATCTCCTTAGCTGTTTTTCCTTGAAAGATGTCTGGGTTTATGCATTCGGCTATTATAGGAAGCCTGAACTCTTTTAAGGGGTATAGATTCACAATCATTAAACATCAGCCTTCACATTTATCCGTCTTGATATGGCCATATAATCCTCTGAAACAGGATAGTTCTCAAATTCCACAGTCCAGTACTCTTTAAATCGCCTCTTCATCTCTTCTGTTATTTTCGTCTGCTCGGTCGTTTGAACGTTTAGCCATAACGTGGCGCCGTCCATATGCCTTAAAACCTCACCATCTCGAACTACAATTTCTCCGCTTTTAATTGTGTAAGCTGCCCTTTCAAAGGCTTTCTGAATCGCCTTATACTGTTTTGATGGGTTAAGTTTTTCAGGGTTTAGGTTGTATATGGCTATGTCTGCGTCGGCGCCGACGCCAAGGTGACCTTTCTCCTTTAACCCTAAAGCCCTAGCCTGCCCTGCTCGGGTAACTATTGCTATCTCATAAAAGCTTAACTCTCGATTTAGGGTTGAAAGGAGGGTTCGGCTTCTAGCCTTTTCGTTAATTTTTTTAAGCGTTGTCTCTCTAGCTCTTTTACTCATAAGCCATGAGATAATTTTTGGGTAGGCTATGAAAGGCCCTCCATTTGGGTGGTCAGTGGTCATCAAAATTCTCCAAGGATCCTTTATTAAAAGCGCAAGTTCAAGCCCTATACACCATTGTGTGGCATGTACATAGCTTTTCCTGTGGTAGTGGAAGGGCACTATCCCAGCGCTTGTTTCTGTTTCCACATCGTGGTTAACCCATTTATTTCCGCTGAGATTGTAAAGAATATACTGGAATGGACCGTCTGCAGTCATCGTGGTGGTGTCCGTGAAAATCACCTGTCCCATATCCATTGTTACATGGGGATGACCATTAACGTATTTTGCTATTTCCTCAGCTCCAGACTCAAAAGTTCTCCAATCGTCACCTTTGAAAGCGCAGAACTGACAGTGAGTTATGTGGATTGCAGGCTTTCCTTCGGAAGCTAAATCCCTAACACAGTCCATTGTTTCTATCGCTGTAACGTAGTTTCCTGGTTTCCCAAGATTATTTGTGTGAACGTGAATTGTGTGGGGTAGGTTTAAAAGCCTGTTAACTTTGCATAACCCCCTTATAATTTCTCTAGGAGTAACCCCGAAGTGTGGAACTTGGTCGTCTATATCTTTCACGTTACCGCCGAAGCCCCAAGCTTCAAGGCCTCCAGGATTGACGAGCTTTATAGCGTAGCCCTTTGTCGTTGTTATCATCCAAGCTACATGGCGGGCGCATTCTTCAATTTTTCCATCTCTTATATGTTCGAGGACGAACCACCAGTCACCTAAAAGCGGGTAACTAGCCTTATCAATTATAGGAGTGTCGCTTAACTCCTCATGTGTATGCTTAGCTTCAAGGGGGGGCATAGCTGGATCCATAACCGTTGTATAACCCATCCTGGAGTAACGGTAGCCTGTTGTAAAGGTGGATGGAATAGAATAACCCACCCCAGACCTAGTTACATGGGTTTTCCTCTCAAAATCCTTAAAGTGATCCTCAGGCCTAAGCAGTCTTCCTGAATTAACTTTTCCGCCTGCAATGTGGCTGTGAATGTCTACGCCTCCAGGCATTATAACCATTCCTGAGGCATCTATTTTTTTAGCCCTTTGCTCGTTAACTTTCTCTACAATTTTTCCATCTTTTACAGCTATGTCTAGCTTTTCGCCTTCAACTCCATTAATAGGATCGTATACAAACCCATTCTTTATTAAAAGCTCCATAATAAGCCTCCTAAATTGTCTTCTTTATTTTCCTAACCTCAGAAAGAATCATTTTTAGTAATTCCTCGTCTGGAAGTATTCCGTTTGGCGGTTCAACTACTTTTTTAAGGGGAATCGGCACATGATCCATGCGATAGGCTGTTCCCGCAGCTTCTATTCCAACAAAGGCTGAGGGAATTATAACGTCAGCCAAATGAGCTGTGACATCCATGTGGGGGCTGACAACTATTAATGGATTTTTTACGAGGTGCTCTGCTGCTGCTCTTGGAAAGTTTGAAACAGGATCCGAAGCCACCACCAGAGCTGCGTCTGATTCACGGCGCAAAAGAACATCAACCACCGAGGTTTCTCCTGGGTTATACCGAGGATATCCTAAAGAGAAATCAACGGCGTATGGATAGCCAGTCTGCCAAGTAAAAACCGTGTTTGCTCCAGTAACATTAAAGTGTCCCCTCATAGGCATGATTACAAACTTCGTTCTCATGTTTAGGTCGCGTACAAGAGATAACGCGGCGTCTATATTCCTTAGTTTACCAGCGCTCATGGTTAACCCGAGGCCGAAGAACAGGACGCCGAATTCGCACCCAACCATTGCGTCGGCAACCTCCTCTAAATATTCCACTGGAACGCCTGCCACTTCATCGACTTCAAGCTCTTGGTCTCTGACCAGCGCCCTAAAAGCTTGTAGAAGCTCGTAATCTCGATTTGGCTCAACCTGTATGAAGTAATCTGCTATTTCAGCAGATTTAGTCCTTCTAACGTCTACAACTATAAGTTTTCTGCCGGTCTTAGTGATTGAAGGATGCGGCCTTTCCTCAACGTATGATGGTGATGGTGGAGGCTTCTTAGAAATCAGCCTTTTAATTGTACTCTGAATCTTTTTCCTACCAACTAATGCCTTAACCTTTTTTACATAACTTTTCCATTCGCTTTTCTCAAATCGACCTTGAGAGAAGGCTGTGTAACGTTCAATGTGTCTTGGATGGGCGCTCCAAGGGTTGCTTCCCCAGTAAACTATGAGATCTGCCCTATGCCTTATCTGCCCCAGAGTACAGGAGGGAATGCCCACTTCTTGTACGCTTAAAAGTGAAGGGCCATGGCATACTACGGCAGTGTTGTCTATTACTCCTCCAACCTCTTCTGCCAGTTCTATGCCTACACTTATTGCTTCGCAGCTTGTCGAGCTCCAACCGTACAAGATTGGATAGTTTGCCTCAGCTAGAATCTCAGAAGCCCTTCTAACAGCATCTTTCAGAGATACCTCCACCAGATTCCCGTTCTTCCTAATCATGGGCTTCAAAATTCTATGTTCGCCGTAGTACCCCAGGAATTTGGCTTCACACATGGCGCAGCCGTTCTTAACCTTAACAATTCTGCCTTCTTCCACGGTTAGTTCAATGTCGTCACATAAGCTCCCGCAAACTGGACATGTTACAGCCTTAACCACAGGCATTTTTAACCCTTCCTAAAATTCTCCATGAGAAGTTCTTTAAGGCTTAGGACAGGCTTGTCTGTGGGTTCAACCTCAGCGGGTATCCCTTTGAACGACGGCATTCCAATGCCGTGAGTTTCAGGGTCAACCACCACGTTAGCCCATGGACCGTAAGGAATGAAAACCACTCCTGGATGAGGGGCTCTAAGAGATTTATAAGCCTTAACTACAACGGAGCCGAATTCCGTAGAAACAAGAACGTTTGACTTCTCCTTTACTCCAATCTTTTTCATATCCTGTGGATCCATATAACAGACTGAAACACTTCTAATGTACTCCTCTGAGGATTTGCAAAGCTCCTTTCCAACACCTTGGTCTATTGTCCTTCCTGTGAGCAATGTAACTTTAAGTTTCATTTTTCCACTCATCAGCAAACCTCAGCCTGCCTTTCAACCTAAATACTTCTTGAAAGCTAGATACAATATTTTTAACCCTAATTAATTTATCTCTAAGTCAATTAAAATTCGCCTATAACAACTATGAGCGGAATGATTTTAACCTAAAGGTCACGGTCTATATCCGCTTAAAACAGCGAGGGCTAAGGCTGCCGCAATTATGTCGGCCGTGGTTCCAGGATTGAGAAGGCTGTTTTCCTTCCTAAGTGCGGAGTCAAATTCCAACAATTTCTCTCTTCCCTCCAATGTTCTCAGCCCCCCACAATGCAGAATTTCGTTAGCCATGGCTGAAACTTCTTTCGCCCTTCCAAGCCCAACTTTTCTGGCGATAAAAGTGTCTGGACGATTAGCTAAAACCTCAAGAAAGGTGTGAACTACCGCCTTGTTTAAGTCTGTATAATCTTTAATATGTTCCATCAGGCGGGGATATGTAAAGTCAAATGTTAATGAATAGTTGGTAACCCATTCAGAGCATACGTCATCATAACTTGCCGCTATTTTAAAAACTTTGTAAAGAGATATCTTCTCATCCACTATACGTTTTAAAGAGCTTGAATCATTCACGTCCAATTCTGGAGCCTTCCCAAGCCCGCTTGGATTCGCAATTCTTATGGCCTCATAAACTGCAACAGCGTCCTCTGGAGTTGTTGACTCCACAACTTTCCGCAGGTTCCTCCTAACATCATGAACATGAAAGGTTTTTCCCAATGCCATCGGCGACATGCCAGCAGCCACAGCCATTGGACAAAGTAAAATTATGGTTCCGAGTAGAGTGTTGCCTCCGTTCTGCCAAGCATTAATATCTGCGATGCAATCTCGAATGATAGTTCCAACTTTAACATCTTCTAGGCCAATTTTTCCTCTTGAAACATTAATACCCCTTTGAGCGGCAATCCTAAAATGCGGCGAGGCAGAAACAGCCGATGCTAAAAAGTGCATGTGATTTGTTCCCTCAAAGCCGACAACCAAGTTAACATTTCCAGGCTTATCGGTGGTAACCTCTAACAGTATAGCTAACTCTAAACATTTGGAAATGTGTTCAGCCTTCTTGGATGTATATTCTTTCAAACCATGCACCTTTCACTATTATTTGAATGGAAAGCCTTATTAATGTTATGTAAAAAATTACACAGCAATGCAATCGATAACATAAGGTGATTTATGTGGAAACTCAGAAATACGTGAAAAACGTTATATTCGCGGCTTTGACTGGAATTTGGGTTGCGTTGATCTTGGCATGCTCCTGGATTCCTGCATACCCGGTTCTTGGAACTCCTGCAATGATAACTTTTTCAAACATTTTATTCTCTAGCTTAACAGCGCCAATCCTAGGGCCTTTATGGGGAACAATATCCGGTTTCATATTCGGATGGCTTGTCCCATATGTCAACCCGGCAACATCTATTGGATTATTAACCTTCTTAAGCCCTACAATGGCCGCACTGATTAGCGCATTGGCTTTATTTAATAGATGGAAAGAGGCCGCCGTTATTTTTGCCGTAGAAATGGTCATATGGTTTATTCATCCTTTCGCCTGGTATAAGGCAATGCCTCTTATAACATGGCAGTATTGGCTTGCTTTAGCATTCATAATAATTCCGCCCGTCAGGAAATGGATAACGAGGGCAATAAAAAACAGAGACCCTTCTAAAATGCCAGTGGCTCTATGGTGCCTGGCCTGGATTGCACGGATTGGAGGAGATGTAGCCACAGGGAACAACATTGCTGTCTGGATCCTAAATTGGGGCGTTCCAGAAATGTACCCATTTTGGGCTCCCATGACAGTTTACTATGCTATAGCGGATACCCTTAACTGCCTTGCAGGAGCCATAATAGGCACAGCTATACTTATAACTTTGAAAAAGTCTGGCCTGAGAATGATTGCCTTGGATTTCTTTAATCAAAATACAAGATGAATACCAAAAGATTTAGGCACCTTCTATAACTCTTTCACATAATTATTCGGTTATATGAAAAATAAGTGAAAGGCGAAACAAATGGGTGAGAATATGATGTTGCGAGAGGGAGATTTTGTAAAATCTGCCGAGGAAGTAATATTTGATGTGAAGGGTTTAGTCCACCCACCGAACAAGGTTATTGCCTTTCCAAGGTTTATCCCTGACTCACGAGGGCTTAGACAAGTGGGGAAGGTCAAGTATGGAAAAATCTACGGAATTGCTGAGCGATTAAATTTTCTGGAACAGTTTTTTCCAAACTACGTTGTTTATGACCCGGTATTTGACGAGAAACTCTGCGAGATTCCATTGGATAACATAAGTCAAGTTTACAGCCCCATAGAACGCTTAGAGGAAATGAGAAAAAGTTTAGAATTAGATTATTTGGAAAAGACAGCCTTTAAATGCCTGAGTGTTCTAAAAGATTCTGCTAAAATCCCATGGGAAAAGATAGGGGTTTCAGGTTCGCTTTTGGTTAAACTACACACTCGCAAATCTGACATTGACTTAGTTTTCTATGGATCTGAAAACTGCTGGAAAGCTTATTCTGCTCTTCAAAAACTGCTGGATGGAAGAGAGTCGCTTTTTAACCGTTACACCATTGAGGAATTGAAGGCGCTTTACGATTTTCGTTCGAGAGACACCCTAATGAACTTCGAAGATTTCCTTGCCGTCGAATCTAGAAAGGTTTTGCAGGGAAAGTTTATGGGAAGAGATTACTTCATACGCTTTGTGAAGGACTGGAAGGAAATAAGAGAACGTTACGGAGATATCCGATACAAAAACGTTGGCTATGCGAGGATCGTTGCAAGAGTTGTTGACGATTCACAATCCGTGTTTACTCCTTGCACATATAAAGTGGATGATGTAAGAGTTGTTGAAGGAGAGAAAGTTAAGCCAATTAGAGAAATATCCTCCTTTAGAGGCAGATTCTGTGAACAGGCAAAACGTGGGGAAATAGTTGTTGCACAGGGAAAAGTTGAACAAGTTTTAGACAACAAATGCAGCCAGGATTATTTTAGACTGCTTATCGGAAATAAAACTTCGGACTACATGGTTTTGAAGAGATAATTTCTACCTTACAATTTTAAGCACTTGGTCATAATATCTAGGGCAGTAGGTTAATGTTACCTGATAAAAGTTTCTCTTCGAAGTTTCAACATTTTCAAGGTTCCCTTCAACATAAACCGTTTCGCCTTTCCAAGCCTGCATTCTAAATTCTTCAATGTAGGAAACAATCCTCCTTACTTCTTCAACCCTGGGGCCTTCAACAATATTTAATGTTTCCACATTATAAATTGAGGGCATAAATGGAGCCTCATCATCATCCTTCACTTGTAGATAAGCCTTAATCCAGCCCCAACTAGTAATGCTTCTAATTTTGCTGTATTCATTTTGGATTTCACTCCAGTCTTTCACAGGCTCAAACTCCACTTTTATCTCTCTTTTTGAAGCCTCATCATAGAAAACTCCGTAAACCATTTTTCTCCTTTGATGCCAAACAAACTCTTCAGGGCTTATGTTCGTAAAACGCCAAAACTTCCCTTCGACTGCGCATCCAAATTCAAACTCGTTTCTAAGCAGAGAAGCATCTTCTCGGTACATTTCGCTCAGAACTTCCCGTATCTTCCTAGCATTTCTACCTCCATAAACAACCAAGTCTATATCAGAAAACCTTGGATGATAAAAACCGTGAAGCATAGATCCGAAAACCCCGAAATCTCTTAATTTCAATCCTGAATTTGCAAGTACACCTTCAAGAACCTTTTGTAAGGCTGATGTAAGTTGATCTTCAGGTTTCTGCTCCATAAGTCTTTGAAGTTTTTGTTGAGGTTTTCTCACGTCCATGATGTTAGAGTATTTAACGCCTACAACACTTCTGTTTAATGGTTTATAAGAGATCATGTGATGTGGAAAATTCTTTTCAACAAATCTCCAGCCTTCATCTTCATAAAACTTGTAAAAAACATTTTTACCGTCGGTTCTAAAGGCTTTTGGGTTTTCGGATTTGAATATTTCAGAGGAAGCATATTCAGCATCACATATGTAGCCTTCATGAGGGTGTGTATATCCAAAAACCCTAAAGATCAACCCTTCCTTAGTCACAATTGCGTCACGGTCTCTAAGCATCAAATTGGCCAAATATATTCTTCCTCATTCTCAGCTGTTCCAACAACAACCTGATAAGAGGATTTTTCGGTTTTGTTTTCAAAAACCCGTTCAAGCATTCCTGAAACTTCAATCTTGTCCCCTTTCCTTGCAACGTTTCTATAACACCCAATCATAGAAACAACAACCTCTGGGAGAGCATCTTCAATAAAAGCCGAGACGTCATTAAGAAAAGTGCTTTTTTCGATTTTATAAATTGCCGGCCGAAACATGGCTTCGCTGTCGTCTTTAACTATGCATCGAAGTTTAACAGGAATTATCGGCGTATAACTATACTCACCATATTTTGAGGCAACTTCTTCAGGCTTTCGAACAGCGTTGTACATAAAAACTTTATCTCGATATCTTCCCTTAAAGCGCCTTGCGGCGTCTAAACGATTGTTGAAAATGAAGCTTAGTGTTCCATCCTTAACAAGCTTGTTTACCGCTGCCTCAACTTTTCGAAAGTTTTTCCCTCCATAAACGACAATGTCGATGTCAGAGTTTTCTGTGTGCATACCTAGAGCTATTGAGCCGTGAACGCCGAAATCATCTAGAACTACTTTAGACTCGTTTGAGATTAGGTTAATTAGATCGAGGGCTTTCTGTTGCAGCTTATCTCTCCTAAAAGTTTTGGTAAGGGTTTGAAGGCTTCTCCTTGGAGAGTAAACTTTAATTATGCTGTTTAATGATGCACTTATCACTTTCTTTTTTCTGAAGGGGCAGAAGTAGATGTATTCAGGAAAACTTTTTTGAAAGACTTCTAGGAAGGTTTGATAGTTTTTTGCTGTGTAAAGCTTTTCAGCTCTAAAAAGTTCAAACTTTTTGTAGCGCCAAGTCCTCTCAAGAAAGCGAATGCCGAATAGCTCTTTAAAATTGGAGGGGATGTATTTTAAAAAAGAGAAAACTCTACCCTCTGGATGCTCATATCCAAACACGTTAAATATAAAGCCTTCTTTGGTTAGGAATGTTTCTCCATCAAGTGGATGCCAACTCTGAAGAGCCGTTTGAAACACCCAAATACAATTTTTTACAGTATTTTAAAAGGATGCTGTTTGGAAAAACGTTTTTAAGATAATCCTCTAAGAGTTTTAACGGTGCAGCTGTTGTATATAGAGTCACATCCCTATGTAGTTTTTCTACCAGAGGGAAGGAAAGAAAGAACGTTAAGCGCCATTTTCGGATCGAAAGCCTCCATTGACATTTTAAGATTCTGCCTAAAACAAGGAATTTCGAATAAGATTTATCAAAAGGAGCTTTTGGAGAAACTTTCATACTCAAATAAGACAATAATTGAGAATTTAAAAGTTCTATCGAGACTTGGAGTTTTACTGGAGGACATGGAGAAAATTGAACGTGAAGGACGCATTATATGGGTCAAAGCGTATCAGCTTACAGACTTAGGCAAGTGGTTTGCTCTTCTTCTAGCAGAAGAAAAGGAGCTGCCTGAGAGTGAAAAAAGGGATATTCTCCAAAACATTTTTAGAATTTACATAAGATGGGTTAGAAACCTCTCAGAGAAGCTTAACATGAACAGGGAAAGTTTCAAAAAAATTTTTGAAGAAGAAATGAAAGTTGAAAATTAGGGAGCGCCCTTCCAACTGTGGGGTTTGGAGATTTATTTTGGGAGGAGAAGGGGAGAAAGGAGTTTTCCAAAATAAGATAGCTCCAAACCTTTCCACTTTAGGCGCTCCTACAGTGCCTTGAAGGCTTCAAACCAGCGATTGTACAGAGCCAACATGTCTGGAGAAACGCTGGGTTTTCTTTCCTCGAGAATCTGTCTGAAATCCCTCATGTTAAGCGGTCTAGGTTTAGCAAGCTTGTTTGCAGCTTGTCCTGACTCGAAAAAGTCGCCTATAACTTTAAGATGAGCTGACTGGCAAACATCTTTTATGTCACTTCCAGAAAACCCTTCTGAAAGCCTGGCTAGCTCGTGGAGGTCAACGTCTGAGGCTAGATGCAGGTTGCTTGTGTAATGCTTAAACATCATAAAACGCGCCTGATAATCGGGGAGGGGGACAAGTATCCTCTTCTGAAAGCGTCTGATGAAGGGCCAGTCTAAATCCCAAGGCTTGTTTGTGGCTCCAATGACGTAAACGTGGAGGTTTACACCTTTATCAATTATTCCATCCATTTCCTTCAAGAACTGGTTTCGAACACGAACCTCTCCTCCAACTTCGTTTGAATGCCTCCCCATTAACGAGTCAAGTTCATCAATGAATATTATTGCAGGCTTCTTATCTTCTAAAGCTGATTTTCTCGCGGACTCAAATAGCCTTGCAACGTTCTGTTCCGCCTCGCCTAGCCACTTAGACATTACTGAGGCTGCATCGACGGATATAAACACGGCATCTATTTCCGTGGCTACAGCTGCAGCTAACAATGTTTTTCCACATCCAGGCGGTCCGAAAAGAAGTATACCTCTAGGCCAGCCCAAGGGGAATAAGTCTGGTCTTTGAACTGGGTAAACAATAGCCTCCTTTACAGCCCTCTTAGCTGTATCCAGGTCAACTACCTCATCCCATTTTACGTTCGGCTTCTCCTTAACTATTAGATCTTCGTAGCTTGCTTTTTTTGCTTCAACTGTTTTAGCTGATCCGTTATCTCTTGGCTCTGCTTGTATTTCTGTGGGACCAACTGCCCCCTGCAGCACTTTTATTCTTTCCTGGTAAGCTATAGCCCTTTGGATGTAAACCTTGTTCAAGCCATAGTTGGGGTATAATTGTACAAGTTTTAATAATGTTTCAATTGCTTTTTGATACATGGTTATGGCCATTCCCTTTGAGCCTTGTCTATCCAAGCGGACTGCTTCCAAAGCATAGTTTGTTGCAGACTTTTCAAGTTCCTGTGAGGCTTCCATAGGCCTACATCCTATGCTTCTATCTTTATTTTACCCTTCGCCCCAAGATCACGTAAAGCCTTCTCCACTTCCTCGCAGGAGGCATTTAATTCCCTGGAGCACCTTGACAAGTCAACTTCCCCTCCGCATTTTCTCACATACTCAAGAAGGGCTTCTTCAAGCGAAGGCTTTTCAATTTTAAGCGAAACTTCTTGAAGTTCTGTTTTTCTAATGGAGAGAACGTTTTTTGCATGCGCTTCTTCCCCTTCTATTGTTCTTTCACTTAGTGTCTGCGAACATGTTGCTGCTAAAGCTACCATCTGTTTAATGTGTGTTTGGGCTTCTCCCATCTTTGAAGTTTCATGAGTGGCAGGTGGTTCAGGAAGTTTTTCTGCTAGCTTCTTCTCCAGGTAACTTGAAACTTCATCTAGAATCTGCTCGCCCGCTGGGGTAATTTTGCCCACAGGGATTACTGACTCGTCTGTCGATATCCTTGTGGAATAAATGGTTTCGCCTATCACATTGTTTATTTCGCTAAGTTCGGCTGAGACTTCTGGGAGAAAATTGTATAGTTGCTTGGATATGCTTTGAAGGGTTTGTAGAGCTGGCTTTAAATCTAAAACTATTTCGCTTAAATCCTTTATTGTTTCAAGTCTAAGGATAACTCTCTCTATGGCAAGCTCGGCTTGTTGAAGAAAATTTATCAGTTTCCTGATTTCTGCCAGTTCATTTGCACATACTGCGGCTCTTTCTCTGTTATTTGACTTTAACGAATTTACACATGTTAGAAATAAGCTTTTATCCCTCTCTTTAAGCCTAAAAGATGCCTGCATAACTCTTTGCTGTTGTATTCGAAGTTTTTGGAGAGAATCACCTATAACTTCTCGTAGTGGTGGGGGGGTTGCAGCGAGGGGGTTTCTTATTTTAGCTCCCTCCACCCGTAATATGAGTTTATGTTTGGGATTCCGTCTCTTTAACGTAAACTATTACTGGAGGCTCTGGAAGACTTAGAGGGATTGAGTCTGAAGCTTTAACTTTAGGTTCTTCAACAAAATTTTGGGCTGTTTCTCCGAGGAGAATGTTTGAAAGTTTATTTTTCATGCTTTCAAGATCTTTTTTCTCCATGTCAACCTTCTTAAGTGAATCTTGCACTGCTGAAAGGGCGGCTTGATATGAAGGTTCATCAATTCCTCCGATTTCATGTTCAACCTCAAGGTAGGAAAGCGCATAGTTTAGCTCCTTAATTTCCTGGGAACACCTTTCGATTTCTCCATCAATCTTCTCCATTAAGGTTTGGGCTTCAGTTTTAAGCTTGTTTAACGCTCCCTCGAAGTTATTGTGTAAGTCTTCGTAAACCTCTGGAGATATCTTCTTCTTTTCCAACAGCTCTTTTAACGCTTGATCTTTACGCCATACTAATGGAATCTGGTTGCATAGCTCAGCCGTTTCAATTTTAGTTTTTGATAGGAATATAACGTGGGATTCTTCAACTTTTACAGCTGAAGCTGGATACTTTAAAATTTTTCCATCATTATGTTTAATGTAAACCGAGTCTATTATGCCGTGGGGCGTTACAGTGAAGGATGCAACCTCTCCTATTCGGCGGCCATATTCATCTTCTACCTCTTTTCCAAGAGACAAAAAAAGGTTGGAAGTTGGGGACATGCTATCGTCCTCCTCTTAAGAGGTTTCTGTTGGGGATTTTTCTGAAATAGGTGATGCTGGTATTCCAGCTGGTAGCTCCGGGAACCTCTCTTTAATCCTCTGTTCTGCCACAGCAGCTGCCTCTGTGAGTATTTTCTGGGCATCCTCGTTTGCCGTTTCAAAGTTTATTGAAAGCCCTGTGCTTTCTCCGGCTTCCATCACTATTCCGCTTAGAAGGTTGCCTATCTGCCCTAACTCGCTTTCCGCCTCAGGGAATATATTTGAAATTCCAGTTTTGATAGCCCTGAGCACGCTTATGGCAGGGCACAGCGTAGTAACAACATCTCCAAGTTCTGATACCGTGCGTAACCTTAAGACGATTTGCTCCAATGCCAGTCTAGCCTGCATAATCATTCTTTCCATTTTTCTTATTTCCGCAAGCTCGTTGGCGAAAACATTCGCCCGTGCCATGTCATGTTTTGTGTAGGCGTCAACTATCCTTGCAAATATTGACTTGTCTCTTTGAGTGAACCTTTCACTTGCCTGATCCAGCTTCTGGATTTGCAACTCTATTCTTCTAACAGCCATGTCAAGCCTCGGCTTCAATGGACCAGGTGGCCTAACAGCTTCTTTGATGCGCTCAGTGAAATGGGGCTCGTCACGTCTCTCCTCCCATCTTTTTGCAAATCTTTCAGACAAGTTTGATTCCTCCAGAGGAGGGATGACGCTTAACCGACTTATACATTGTTAATATGCAGAAAACATTTACGTATATATATCAAGATATATGGGCTTTTCAAAACCTTTTTTAGCTTTAATTTTCCGCTGCCAAGAACCAATTGCTGTTTTCTGAAAAATAGACATAAAGATGTAAGTTAAACTAAAAAGAGGCTTAGAAATCAAATCTAAGCCAGGTGGAAAAATGGGCGAAAGGTTAAAGGTGTTTGGGCTTATAGCATTGCTCGGGTTCATGGCAGGCATTATAGCTGATGTCACAGCGACATACGTTATACCATTATTCATAACACTGCTTCCATCTTTAGGCACATTTATAAGATACATTCTTTCAGGACTAGCAGGTGCAGTCTTAACGCTACTTCTCGTAAGTGTTTGGGCATACATTTCAACACGGTCAGAAGCCTAAGTACTCTAAAATCCTTTTTACTTCTCGCAATAAACAACGATAGATTTTTCACTGGACTCAGAAGCGGAAAAAGCAATCATAGGTTTCAGTGTACCTCGATTTCTTCATCGTCCAATAATATAACAAAACGTGGCATTATTTATGCTTTAAAAGCCTTGCATCATCGGATATTTTATAGATTGAGTAACACTTATCGTTTAAAATTCCTCTGCTAAATGAAACGTTTCGATTATTCTGGGAAAATTGAAAGGTCATAACTAATCAATAATTGCCAAGATTGGCAGGTTTCCAAAAGTTTCGGTTTTTCTTAAACACCTTCGAATGTTAAGCGATATTGGGAATTTTATATGCTGAAGTTTTTGATACAGAACGGAGTGGGAAGTTTAATAAATTGTTAATGAATACCATGGTTTTAGCTGGTGCCAGCATGGATGAGCCAAGTCCTCAAGAGCCATATGGACTTAGGCCTACTTTAGGGTTGTTTGACGCCACGGCTGTAAGCGTTGGGGCTGTGGTGGGGGCAGGCATTTACATTGTCACAGGCATTGCAGCTGGTTTGGCCGGTTCAGCTCTAACTGTTTCAATGATTGTAGCTGCAGTAATATCAATGTTTACAGCCATGAGCTTCGCTGAGCTGTCAACATGGCAGCCTAGAGAGGGAAGCATATACGAGTACGCTTACCAGCTGATTTCTCCTTTTGCTGGGTTTTTAACTGGTTGGATGTGGATTGTTTCTAACACGTTTGCTGGGGCTGCTGTTTCATTGGGTTTTGCCAACTACCTTTGGAGTTTGTTTCCTATATTGCCTGTAAACTGGATTGCAGCCATATTCTGCATAACGTTTACGGCTGTTAACTTTTCAGGGATCCGTCAATCAGCTCTTTTGAACAACCTTCTAGTTGCGGCTAAACTTTCAATTCTTGCCTTTTTCGTACTCTACGGCCTATGTTTTTTGAATCCGTCGAATTTTGCCGATTTCAGCCCCCTCCGTTTTGAGGTTTTCTCAGGAGCCTTCTACATTTTCTTTGCTTATGGAGGCTTTGCAAGAGTTGCTGTTATAGCGGAGGAAGTTAAAGACGCGAGGAGAAATGTTCCAAGGGCAATAATTCTCTCTTTGACAATTTCAACTGTTTTCTACCTTCTCGTAGGATTAGTTGCTATTGGACTTGTCGGTGCGCGAAAACTTTCAGTGTCAAGCTCTCCCTTGGCCGATGCTGTAAGAGAGACTGGAAACAGCCTTGCCGCTGGAGTTGTTTCGGCTGGAGGGCTTATTGCTACCGCAAGTGTTTTATTAACAACCATTATGGGTGTTTCCCGAATGTGCTATGCCATGGCGAGGCGAGATCACCTTCCAAGATTCTTAAGTAGGCTACATAGAAAATATAACACACCTCACTATTCAATTTGGATAGTTGGAGTTATAATTTCCTTCCTTGTTTTATTCATTGACATAACAAGGGTTGTGGCCATAAGCACATTCTCATTGCTTTTTTATTATTCTTTAGCAAATGTTTCTGCTTTAAAGCTTAAAGCCCAGGAAAGAGTTTACCCTAAGATTATACCGTTTCTAGGCGTAATTACATGTTTAGCGCTTTTGGCTGTAACTCTTTTCGCCTCGCCCCAAGCATGGATTATAGGCGTATCATGCCTTGCATTAGGCGCATTCTATTACCTTATTAAATATTTATCTAAAGGGCTTGTTTAAAGGTTGAAGACTTTTCATTTCTTCTCTTTTCTTTTCAACATGTTTTCCAAAATTGGCCGTAGCTTTTCGTTTTCAGATTTAATCTTCTCCTTGCCCAAGCTATGCATCTGATCTGTCATCTCCCTTATAAGCTCTGCAAATTTCACCCCTTCAGCTGCAGATATGTATTCAACTCTGAACCTTTCAGGGCTTAGTCCAAGCTTATTAAGCATGGGAGCCAAAGCGTCCATTCTAGCTTTCATCTTCCAGTTTCCACTTATATAATGGCAGTCGTAGGGCAGGTGGCATGCCGCTACAAGAACCATTCCAGCTCCAAGTCTGAAGGCTTCAAGGACAAAATCTCTGTCAACCCTTCCTGAACACATCACTCTGATAGGTCGGATTGTTGGAGGGTATTCAAATCTACTGGTTCCAGCTAAGTCTGCCCCTGCGTAGCTGCACCAGTTGCATAGAAAGGCAAAAATCTTTTCTTCAGGGTTTTTTTCAAGCGCGGTCCTAAGTTGGGCTAGGATTTGGGCGTCTGTGAAATGCATTTGGGTTATGGCATCTGCTGGGCACTCTGCGACGCATGTCCCGCATCCATGACACATGGCTGTAACTACTTGCGCTGGCTGCTTCTCACTGATTTTTATTGCTCCGTAGGGGCAGCGTTCAGCGCATATGCCGCATTTAGTGGTTACGTTTCTGCATTTAGTGCTGTCTACGACGGCTATTATGGGCTCAATTTTCCATTTAGGCTTTGAAAGCACTGTTGCAGCTCTTGAGGCTGCGCCACATCCTTGGGAGACACTGTAAGGTATGTCCTTTGGGCCTTGGCATGCTCCGGCTAGAAATATTCCATCTGTAGGTGAGTCTAGAGGTTTAAGTTTGGGGTGGCTTTCCATAAAGAATCCGTCTCCACCCCTTGTTAGATTTAGGATTCGACTGATATCCTCTGTCCCCTTTTTAGGTACGGCTGCTGTTGCTAAAACAACCATTTCCGCTTCAAATTCTATTGGCATGCCGAGGCTTGCATCTTCTGCGTGTATAATTAGGTTTTTAGTTTTAGGATCCTCGAATATTCGACTTACCCTTCCACGGATAAAGTTTACCCCCAGCTCCCTTGCCCTCTGATAAAACTCTTCAAAACCCTTGAAATTTGTTCGCATATCCATGTAGAAAACGTAAACTTCAATGTCCTCTCTATACTTCTCTTTAAGCTGAACCACGTGTTTGAGGGTGTACATGCAGCAGAAGTTGGAGCAGTAGGGATACTTGTTTGTATCTCTTGAGCCAACACATTGGATGAAGGCGACGCTATGGGGCTTCTGCCCATCAGAGGCCCTTACAACCTTTCCACCTGTGGGTCCTGCTGCAAGTATTAACCTCTCAAATTCCAGGGATGTAATAACGTTGGTGTATCTTCCATATCCATAAAGCTGATTATCATAGGGAAGGTAAATGTCATATCCTGTTGCAACGATTATGGCGCCGACTTCCAGCTCGATTTCCTCAGGCTTCTGGTCGAAGTTTATAGCTTGTCTTGCACCACAAGCATCCATACACTTGAAGCATTCTATACAGTAGTCCCTATTAATAGTGTAAATGAGTGGAACCGCCTGGTCAAAGGGCACTGAAATGGCTTTCCTAACTCCTAAACCCATATCCCATTCATTAGGATACTCTATTGGACATGCGTCTTTACATTCTCCGCATCCAGTGCAGTTCTCCTCAACAACATAACGGGGGTTTTTACGGATCTTAACTTTGAAGTTGCCTATGAAACCGCCTACACTTAGCAGGTCGGCGTAAGAGATTATTTCAATGTTTGGGTGGCGACCCACATCAACCATTTTCGGCCCTTCAATGCATATTGAACAGTCCAGCGTTGGAAATGTTTTGTCAAGCTGAGCCATGTGACCGCCTATGCTTTCACCCTTCTCTAAAAGATACACTTTGAAGCCCATCTCGGCTAAATCTAGGGCGGCGTTCATCCCTGCAATTCCTCCGCCTATTACTAGGGCTTTATTAGTTACAGGGACCTCTATTGTTTGAAGAGGCATGAGAAGCCTAGCCTTTGCCACTGCCATCTTTATAAGGTCTTTCGCCTTTTCATTTGCCTCTTTAGGCGTGCTTGGATGACACCAAGAAGAGAACTCTCTGATGTTCGCCATTTCAAAAAGGTAGGGGTTTAATCCAGCTTCGGAAACTGTACGACGGAAGGTTACTTCATGCATTCTAGGCGAACAAGCGGCTACTACGACACGGTTTAGCTTATGTTCCTTAATGGCTTTTCTAATTTCTTCTTGTCCAGGGTCGGCGCATGTGTAACGGTTTTCCTTAACGAAAACAACGTCTGGGATGGTTTTAGCAAACTCTACGAGTTCTTTAATGTCTAATACGCCAGCTATGTTTAAGCCGCAGTGACATATGAAAACTCCTATGCGCGGTTCTTCTCCGTTGCCTTTTGTTTGCCCCTTATTTCCAACCATTTAAATCACCTTCCAACTAAACCTTTTACCCACAGATCCCAACGCCTTATCTGAGCCTTTAGCCTTCAACTCCTTTGTTATTTCGAGGGGGGAGGCCAGCCGCTCTAGAGCCTTGTTCCAAGCTCCGGAGCGGACAGGAGTGTGAACTATTTTAGTCCTTTTAAGTTCTAAGGCTTCTTCAACTGGGCATACAACCCTGCACGCTCCGCAGAAAACGCAGAACAACTCGTTTACATGAACTTTCCCGTCGGCTTCGGATATGTAGAGGGCCCCCTTTATGGGGCAAACTTCAAGGCAGTCTCTACAATCCTCTGGACATTTTTCCTGGTGTATGTTAATCTTACCATAAAAGCACTTTCGCACATAAAGAAGGCCGTCGGGACATTTAAATTCACATATTCTACAGCATGGGCATCTACCTTCATCAACTTCTACGTCAACCTTAACAGCCTTCCTCTCCATTTCGGATAATAAGTCTGCATTCTCAATAATCTTCCCCTCCGGAGTATGCCTTATCACCTTGATGAGGTTAAGGGGACATGCTTTTTCACATTCAGAACAGTCTACTGGGCATTTGGCAGAATTAACCTGTATTTCTCGTATAAGTTTCGGAAAACTTTCCTTTTCAACAACTGACAGCATATGTTCTCCGTTTATTGTTACCTTTATAGCGCCATATGGGCAGAGTACATCGCATATTCCGCAGAAGTTGCATTTTTCTAGGCTTATGTCAACCTTTGCACGTTGAACTTTACCATCTTTGTTTTTCGGCTGCTTTTCAAGTCTAACTGCCTCCTTTGGACAGGCAAAAGTGCAAACTTCGCATCCTACGCATAGTTTCCTATCAAGGGTTAACTTGTAATTTTTGACGTGTAAAATCCATTCAAGGGTTAAGGCATCTGCCCTGTCCGTTTTTAAGGTTTTAAGAGGCATCTAACCACCCATGCCATCAGTTTTTCATAGAGGACCATATTAAAGATATGCTAAATTTACTTCCATATATATTAGTCTTAACTGTATGGAATTTAATTATGAGAATTTCTGCAAACGGCAATATAACACTTTAGGCTTTCACCGTTCAATATTTCAATTGTTTTTAGACCCGTGTTAATTAATAAATCCTTGAAAAGGCTATAGGAGAACTTTTTCTTTAATCCTGTTACGATTATTAAGGCGTTTCTCTCTGCAATCCTTTTCATCTCCTTTAAAGTTTTTCTAGGATTAGGCTGGTTCTGAAGCAGTGTAACAGCGAATATATGGCTGAAAACTCCATCTTTAAAGGGAGCATAATCAGCATCAGCCAAAACTAGATCAATATTGTGGAAGCTTTTGGCACGCTTTTTCGCTATTTCCAACATGCTTCTAGAAAAATCTAGGCCCACTAATATTTCGACGTGGCCAGCCACTTGGTTAAATAATAAGCCTGTTCCACAACCAATGTCTAATACCAGGCTGTTGCACTCAATTTTTATAAATTCAAGTGCTGCTTTAATTTTAGCTGTCTGCTCCTCATAGTACTGCTCGTCATATGTTTTCGCTGTTAAATTGTAGAATCCCATGGTGCCACGTTTCTGAAGCCATTCTTTCATAGAGTCCTTCAGAAATCTTATCTGAGGGTTAGGCTTCTAAAATTATCGGCGGAGAAATTGTCTAATTACAAGCCAATAAAAGTTTTAGTCAACCCGAATGCGTCTGAAGCGGGAAAAATAGCCTATGAAGCTTTTTCCCAGCGTAGAACGCTTCTTCTCGTTGGAAATTGTTGGGTGCACTATACTGGGAGGGCAAGGTCTAAGCTTGAGCCTGGTGAACGTATTCTTATAGCCAAGACAGACGGATCACTTCTCGTCCACAGATCAGCAGGCTATGAGCCGATAAACTGGCAGCCTCCAGGATGCGTATTCCACGCGAAAGTCAATGATGATTTGTTGGAAATTCATGCTGTCAGGCGAAAGCCCCACGAGTCTGTCAGGGTGTTTTTTGACAGAATCTACATGATTTCAGCTTTTACGCTGGCTGATTCTGGAGGGTTCTCCCTATATGCAAGCGAGGAGGACATGCAGAAAGCCATACTCCTTGAGCCATCGCTTTTAGAGGAGGATTTTAAACCTTTAAGCTACGAGAAAAGTGTTGAACCTGGATTTGTGGATGTTTACGGAGTGGACAAGGATGGGAGGTTTGTTGTTGTTGAGATTAAACGCAAAACAGCTGGAAGGGAAGCCGCATTGCAACTAGCCAAATATGTAGAAGCCGTTAAGTGCAGAACAAATCGTGAGGTGAGGGGAATACTTGCCGCTCCCAACATAGCAAAAGACGTCCAAAGGCTTCTTGAAACCCTCAAACTAGAATTCAAGTCGCTAGACCCTAAAAAATGCACGGAAATATTGAAGAAAACTGAAACCAGAAAACTTGAAACATTCTTTAGGGACGTGAAAACCTGATGATTAGGAACGTCCTCCCTTTAGCCTTCGACAGTTTTGGCGTACGCTCTATGGCAACATTTGTCGAAACAGAGGATGCAAAAATACTTATAGACCCAGGGGTTTCACTAGCTCCTCTCCGCTATGGATTGGAGCCCCACCCGATCGAATGGCAGAGGCTGGAAGAAACATGGAACCATATAAAGCGGCAGGCTGAAAACTCTGAAGTTTTAATTGTAACACACTACCACTATGACCACCATGACCCAGAATTCCCTGAGCTTTACATGGGAAAAAACGTCTTCATAAAACATCCAACACAGAACATTAACATAAGCCAAAAAGGAAGGGCTGAACTCTTCCTTGAGGCAATTAAAGGTTTACCTTCAAAGTTAGAGGTTGCCGATGGAAAAACCTTCAAAATCAGCAGCACCATTATAAGGTTTTCAAAAGCTGTATGCCATGGTACAAACCCTAGACTGGGATATGTAACGATGGTTAGCATAGAAAGTGATAATGAAAAGTTTTTACATACCTCAGATGTTGAGGGACCATCTCTTGAGGACCAGATAGAGTTTATTTTAAAAGAAAACCCAGACGTGATTTTCGCTGATGGACCAATGACCTACATGCTTGGATACCGTTATTCCTTTCAAAGCCTTGAAAAATCAAACAGCAATCTTGTTAAAGCCATAAGAGAAACAAAACTCCACACTTTGGTTTTAGACCACCACTTCCTCCGTGACATAAACTACAAAATGAGAATTAAGCCTGTATATGAAGAGGCTGAAAGGCGTGGAGTTAAGGTTATGACAGCCGCAGAGTTCTCTGGAAGGAAAATTGAAATGCTTGAAGCTTTAAGGAAGGAGCTTTATGCAAAACATAAAGAGGTAAAGTTTGAAGCGAAAAGAAGAACTTTAAGAGGGGAATAGCGATTTCTCCCAGAGTGGAAGAACTGCGTTCCCCCAATTTCAAAAAAACATCCGAAGTGTTTAGTGCTTCATATGCTATCGCAATTTTGAATCTTAACTTACAGGATTATATCGGTGTGCAATTAACAGAATCGTGCTGAATCTTTTTGTGCAGGCGAAAAACTAAATAGCAAGGTGGACGCTTTGGTTCGAGGTGTTGGAATGAACCTATGGAAAGACATACCTTGTTGGGATAGGCCTCCGAATATTTTAAACATGGTTGTCGAAGTTGTCAGCGGTTCAAGGGATAAGTATGAGTACAACATTAAATGGGATGTCTTCATTCTAGACAGAATAATTCCCTCATCCACTGTTTTCCCAGTTGAATATGGATTTGTCCCTCAAACATGGTTTGACGATGAAGACCCTTTGGATATTATGCATTAAGCTATGAACCCCTTGAGGTTGGATGTCTAGTTAAGGTTAGGGTGATAGGTGCACTGGTAGTGGGGGACGAAAAGGGAGAAGACCCTAAAATCCTATCAGTTCTCGTCACCGATGCAAGGTTCGAGGGTTACGAAGACATAAGCGACGTTCATCCACATAAGCTCAGGGGAATCCAGGATTTCTTTGAAACGCACAAGCGTCTTGAACTTCATAAATGGGTTAAATTTAAAGAATGGAGAAACGCAAAAGAAGCCTTAAAAATCGTTGAATATTCGGTTAAAAAGTTTAAAGAGTTGAAGATTAAGTAAAATCAAAAATCAGCAACAGTTAGGCTTTACACAAGGCTTATCATCCCGTTTATCATTAGCCTTTAAACGCTCAATTTCCTTGGCTGTAAAATTAATTTTATTAATTTTAGGTAGGTCTAAATATCCTTATCGGTTTATTATTTTCACATTTAAAATTGTTTTTAGGGAAAGAAAAAGGGGATTTTGGTT
>JAVZIQ010000012.1:0-32306 GCA_038871175.1 Bathyarchaeia archaeon
CTGATAACTGTAAATGCTTTGGGGAACGCTTTAAAAGATGCAGGACACTTCTTAGAAGTCGAGAAGGGGTTAGAAGCGGCTAGAGAAGTATTTCTCTAACAATCAATGTTTAAAATTAAAGTTGGTTTTAGGCGATGCTAATACTCAGAACATTCTCGGCATTTAAAGTCGCAGATTCTTTCTGGGCCTTTTTTAAGGATCTCAACTATCTTGGTTGCCACTGATAATGAAGCGTTTCTCTGAGCCTCTATTGTTTGGGCTCCTATGTGGGGAGTGCATATAACGTTGGGCAGTTTTATTAAAGAGTAATCCTCCGGAGGTTCCTTTTCATAAACATCAACTGCTGCTCCTGCTATTTTTCCTGTTTTTAATGCTTCAAAAAGGGCTTTTTCGTCAATTATAGATCCCCTTGAGGTGTTGATTATATAGGCGCCGTTTTTCATCTCCTGTATTTCTTTTTCTCCTATCAAATGGTATGTTTGTTGTGTTAAAGGAACATGCAGTGTTATAATGTCGCTTATTTTTAGCAGTTCTTTTAGAGGTAATAGTTGAGCGTCCAGTTCTTTTAAGAGGTTTTCTGGAGGGCTGTTTAATTCACAAACGATTATTTTCATGCCTAAAGCCCTTGCGATTTTTGCAACTCTCTGACCTATTCTTCCAAAGCCTATTATCCCAACCGTTTTGCCCTGCAGTTCCCAACCTTCAATTTTATCTCTTATCCATTTCCCCTCTTTCATTGCCCTATCAGCCTGTGGTATATGCCTTACCAAAGATATCATAAGCCCAACTGTGAGTTCAGCCACAGAGGCTGTTACGGATTCTGACGCACAGATAACGTTTATTCCCTTTTTCTCTGCATACTCAACATCGATGTTGTCTACACCTGAACCAGCTCTGGCTATTATTTTGAGGTTTCTTCCAGCATCAATTATTTCCTTTGTGACTTTCGTTCTGCTCCTAACGATTAACACTTGACAATCAGATACGAGGTTCTTGAGATCCTCGTATGATATTTTAGGCTTCAAAATTACTTCAAATCCAGAGTTTCGAAGAAGCTCTATTCCTTCCTTATCTATGGGGTCGCATATCAGTGCTTTTTGTTTTTCCTCCTTATCGAAGCGTTTTAATGCCTTGTTACTACGCCTTTTCTCAATGAAATCTTTGACTATCGGTAACACCTTATCTAGCCTTTCTGCGCAAAGATTTATTTTTGCATGTTTCTCCAGTATTGGAGCTGGGTTAAATCCTATGCCCAGCCCAGCCTTACTTACCATGCTTATGTCGTTTGCCCCGTCTCCTATTGCTATAACATTTTCCATTTCAACGCCATAACTTTTTGCCAAGCATTCCATATGTACATCCTTATTAACGTCTACAGAGATTTCTACTCCGTTTAGCTTGCCGCTGTTAAACAAAAGCCTATTGGCAACTGCAAAATCGAGCCCTAAAGTTTCCTTTACAGGGTTAACCGCTATGTCAAAACATCCTGTTATAATTCCAACTTTGACATCGCCTATTTCGCGTAAGGCTTCTATAAACTCTTTGGCTCCATTGTACAGCTCAAGTTTTTTAGCAGCCTCCATGCATTTTTCATAGTCCACACCCTTAAGATGCTCCATCCGTAGCTTAAGAGCTTCTTTCCAGTCTATACGACCTTCAATTCCATCTCTAGTCAGCTTGTCAACTTCTCTGTTTTTCCCTGCGAAAGTTGCAAGCTCCTGGAGGTATTCCCCTTTAACCAGTACACCTTCAAAATCAAGAACAACTAAGAACATATCACTTGCCTCCGCAATCGATATAGAATAGGGTAGCAGAAGACTGGCGGGGAAAGGTTTCTTAACAGGATTGGCGGTGCATCACTTTATCAACCTTTACGACTTCAATCTCAATGCACATCAAAAATAAAAATGTTTTGCTTATAGCTTATAGACCTGTCAAAATGTGCAATTAAAAGGTTTCATACACACAAATAGATTAAAAGGGCTATTATAATTTTGCATGGTATATTATATAAATTTAACTTTTTAATCAACACTTTCGCCTTCTGTATGCGAAACGATTATAGGAGGAGAAAGTATTTTGCTCTCAATTTAAGAGTAATCTGAGAGGGTGTAAGATGGAAGAGTTTGCAGATCTATTCCTAAAGCTTACAGAGGCAAGCCAAAGTCACGAGCGTTACCGAGATGTGGAATGTATAAACCTTATAGCAAGTGAGGGCATTAAATCTCCAGCCGTTAAGGAAATGCTTAGGCTTTGCATGGATCTTGAGTGCCGCTACTCCGAGGGGGAAAACGACCTTAATGGGCATGTCAAAACAAGGTACTATCAGGGGCAGAAATACATCTCAATAATTGAGAACTGTGCAGTTGAATTGGTTAAAAACTTGTTTAATTGCAGCTGGGCTGATCTGCGTCTTGTTTCTGGGACACATGCAAATCTGGCCACTTTTAAAGGACTGTCAATGGTTACTAAAAACAGGAAGATGGTCGTTGCCCCATTAAGCTGCGGGGCTCACATATCTCATGATTACACGGGACTAGCGGGACAGGTCTTAGGGTTGGAGATAATAAATCTCGCCTATGACTTAAAAGAATTAAACATAGATGTGGATAAGTCTATACACATTATTAGAGCCGCTCGACCTGGCATAGTAACTCTTGGAGCCAGCTTATTTCTATTTCCTCACCCTGTGAAAGAGCTTAAGAGCGTTACTGAAGAGGTCGGAGCCTATCTAGTCTATGACGCTGCCCATGTTTTAGGACTAATTGCAGGAGGGGTCTTTCAATATCCTTTAAACGAGGGAGCAGACTTTGTTACAGCTTCAACTCATAAAACTTTCCCCGGCCCACAAGGTGGATTAATTCTTGCAGATTTGAGAAATGGTCGAATGGAAGATGCCATAAAATGGGTTCAGCATGCCGTTTTCCCATTAAGCGCTTCCAATGTACATTTGGCTAGACTTCCAGCTGTGAGCGTCGCTGCTCTTGAAATGAAGCTTTTCGGTGCAGAGCTGGCCAAACAAACTGTAAAAAACGCCCAAACAGCCGGCCAATATTTTTATGAAAATGGTCTTAAAGTCCTTGGTGAGGATAAAGGTTTCACGATGTCCCATCAGCTGGCAGTAGATGTTCGTGAATGGGGGGGCGGAAAAAGAGTTGCTGAGGATTTGGAAGAGGCCAATATCATATTGAATAGAAATCTATTACCCTACGATGACCAGAACAACCGCGAGAACCCTTCGGGAATAAGAATAGGCTTTCAAGACGTTACCCGAAGGGGCTTTAAAGAAGGCGACATAAAATATCTGTGCGATTTAATGTTAAGTGTTATAAAACGTAAACGCGCACCTCAAGAAGTTAGAGAGGAAGTTAAAGCCTTTAAAAAGCAATTCAACAGAGTGGAGTACGGATTCCAAAGTGTCGAAGAAGCAATAAATAGCTTAAAGAGAATATGAGAAAGTTCGAGAAATCCAAACTCCAGGCAAAAATAAACCATTTATAAACAATTTTAGCAAATGTTTCCTCATAAATTCCTTTTTTCGTCGTATAATGCTTCCACTATTTTGTGCATATTCTGATATGAATCTGGATAGTTCGGATCCAAATTCGCCAGCTCCTTTTTTAGAAGGTTAACCCTTTCAATGATGTCTGTTCTCCTTTTTTGCCTTACGAGATTCAGCCAATAGGTCACTTTTTCCCGAAAAAGTTCTATGACCTTTTCAATTTCAGGCAGATTTATTTGCAGGCTTGCTGAAAATTCAGCTTCTTCTGAGGCAACAGCTTCAGCTAGCATCATCAAAAGTTTGAAGCTAATTCCTGAAACTTTCTTTACCTGTGAGAATTGATTGTGGCCAGTTAAAGTGTCACAGACAACTAATCCAAGGAAATATGGAAGGCCTAAGACTATAGACATCAATTTGTCATGTTCGGTAGGGGACATGATGAAAACTTTCGCTCCTTTGTTTCTTAACCAGCTTCCCCATTCCTCAGCAAGTCTTTTTTCTCGTGTGTTAGTTGGTGTGAGAACGAAGTTCTGGTTTTTTATGTTTTTCACTCCTGGCCCAAAAAGCGGATGTGTTCCTAGAATCCTTGCGTCTTTTATGTATCTATGCATTATGTTAACGGGAAGTTCCTTAACAGAGCATATGTCCATTACTTCCTGTTCTGGGCGAATATATTGTTGTATTTCAGCTATTACGCTTTCAAAGTTTTCGATTGGTACGCATATTAGAATTCTATCAGCCCTTTTTACGGCATTTACGTTGTCTGCAATTTCAACATTTAACATTTCTGCTAACTTCTCAAGCTTTTGAGTTTCTTTATCAGACACAACCACTTGCATACCTTGTTCTGCAAAGAATTTTGAGAACCACCCGCCCATTTTCCCAGCGCCGATTACCGCCACTTTCATTGTAAGGCCTCAGAGATTATTTTTAATCCTAACTTGACTTCCTCGTCTGGAACTGTTAGTGCTATTCTAAAATGCTCTTTGTAGTCTCCAAATGTTGAGCCTGGAGCTATGGCTACACCTCTGTCGAGCAGCTCTAAAGCGAATCTCTCAGAGTCTAACCCTTCGCGTTTGGGGAAAAGGTAAAATGGAGCTTCAGGTTTTGAAAACTTTAAATCTGTTTTGCCTAGGATTTCACAGGCTAAATTCGCTCTTTCAAGAAATTTTTCACGAATTTTACTAGCGATTTCATGCCTTAGCTCTAAGGCTTTTAATGCGGCCTCCTGAATGAAAGCTGGAATGTTGGTAATTGTTATCTCATTCAATTTTATAATTTTTTCAGCTAGATCTTTGTTTGCAATTATGTAGCCTACTCTCCACCCGGTCATCGCGAAAGTTTTGGAAAAACTATTAATCACAACATGGTTTTCGCTGAAATCCAGAACACTTTTTACTTTAACAAAACTGATATCTGCGTAAACCTCGTCTGATAAAATCGTCACTCCTCGACTCTCTGCCAAACGAACAATTTCCCTTACTGTTTTATCATCTAAAACTTTGCTTGTAGGGTTATTGGGATTGTTCAACACGATAAGCCTTGTTTTGTCATCAATTAACTTTTCAAGCTCCCCAAGATCTATATTCCACCCTGACTCAAGGGAAGTTCTCAAAAATTTAGCTTCAGCCCCTAAAGTCTTTGCGATCAACTCGTATGTTGTCCAGTGGGGAGTTGGAATTATCACGTTTCCACCCTTTTTAAGCATCAAATACATTGTTGCAAAAATTGCCCACTTTGAACCCCCACTTATTACTACATTATCTACAGATACATTGTAAATATCAGCCAATGCTTCTCTCAGCGTTTTCTCCCCTGCAGAAGATGAATACTTTGTTTTCCCTTTCTTCAAAGATTCATAAGCAGCTTCAATGATTTCCTTTGGAGTTGGTAGGTCTGGGTCTCCGACATTAAACTTTATTATCTTTTTCCCTTCGTTTTCAAGTTTTATTACCTTCTCTCTTATTTCGTAGAGCATAATTAACCCCCTAACTTATCAAATTTACAGATTTAAAGAATTTTGTTTCTCCATCGCATTTAGACGATGTCTTTAGAGGAAGATCTGCACTCGTCTTGCACTTTTACGCAGAGAGCTATTATTTTCTCATATATGTTTTTGGCAGCATCTACGTCTATTCCAAGTTTTTTTGCTTCGTTTGCAACATCGCAGTATTTTTGGTTTTCTCTTTCAGGGTCTACAGTTGGCAATCCTTTCTCCATTTTAATCCTCCCCATAAGTTTACACACTTCAATTCTCTCCTTAAGTAGGAAAAGTATTTTCTCATCTATCTCGTCGATTTTCTTTCTAAGATTTACTATTTCATCCAAGCTTTTCCACTTTCCTTAAAACTCTTGGGACTATTCCTGAACGAATCATGTGGTCGGCTAAAACCGTTGCCAATGCAGATTCTATCACTGGAACGGCTTTTGGCACGATGCAGGGGTCATGTCTCCCCTTAACCTTTATGGTTGTCTCATCCATCAACTTTAAATCCACAGTTTTTTGCGTTTTGGAAATGGATGGCGTTGGTTTCATTGCAACTCTTAACTGTATGGGCATTCCGTTTGAAAGGCCGCCTAAAATGCCTCCTGCATTATTTGTTAAAGTTGCAACCTTTCCCTCTTTTATTATATATGGATCGTTATTTTCGGATCCCTTCAGTTCGGCAGCTTTGAACCCTGCCCCGAACTCGATGCCCTTAACTGCTGGCACATTGAACATCATTTTGGCAATGTCTGCGTCTAAAGAGTCAAATATAGGTTCGCCAACTCCTGCAGGTACATTTAAAGCAAAACATTCAATGATCCCTCCTAGGCTGTCTCCCTCACTCTTCGCTTTTAAAATAGCCTCTTCCATTAACTTTGCAAAGGTAAAGTCTGGGCACCTCACAGCGTTCAAGTAGGTGTTCTCCCTAATTTCTTCAAGTGAAGGCGTCTTCTCAAGCTTTACATTACCTATAGCCTTAGCGTAAGCAAGAATTTCAACCCCAAAGAGGCTGAGTAATTTTTTGGCTATAGCGCCGGCCATCATAAATGCCACCGTAATTCTACCTGAAAATCTTCCTCCACCCCTATAATCATTAAAGCCTCCATACTTAACTTTAGCAACATAATCGGCGTGTCCAGGCCTTGGTAAGTCTCGGATAACTTCATAATCTGAAGAAAAAGCCTCCTTATTCCATACAATTGCACAAATAGGAGCACCTGTGGTGAAACCATCATATATGCCTGAAACAATTTCAACAATGTCTCTTTCAATTCTCTCTGAAACAATTTGGGTGTTTCGAGGTATTCTTCTATCCAGCTGATTTTGAATGTCCTTTTCCATAAGTGGAAGCCCAGCCGGACATCCGTCTACAACTACTCCTATACATTTGCCGTGACTTTCACCAAAGCATGTTACAGCGAAAATTTTACCAATTGAATTTGCCGTCAAGAACATTCGCCCCCAACAACTTTAAATCTTCAAAAAACATTGGATAAGACTTTCTAACACACTCAGCATTAAGAATTCTTGTTTCTCCTTCAGCGCTTAAGGCGGCTATGGCACAAGCCATAGCGATTCTATGATCGCCGTGCGGATAGATAACTGCTCCATGCATTGCACACGGCCCTTTTATTACTAAACCATCCCCTTCCATACATATATTTGCACCCATTTTTTTAAGCTCTGTGTAAATGGACATCAGCCTATCCGACTCTTTGTACCTAAGTCTTTTAGCATTATATATTTTGGACACCCCATTGGCGTAACAGGCAACGGCTGCACATACTGGAACTAGATCTGGAATATCTCTTGCATCTAAATAAAATGATTTCATAAACGCCCCCTCAACTTCGACAAATCCCTCGCCTATGCTTACCTCTATACCGCCCTGCTTCAAAATATCCAAAATTGCCCTGTCTCCCTCTTTTGTTTCATAATTGAGATTCACCACCTTTATTCTTGAAGAAGTCACAGCAGCTGCAGCCAGCAAGTAAGCTGCAGAGGAAAAGTCTCCTTGAACAACGTGATAGTGAGGATTATATTTCTGGTTACATGGCACCTTTATCCGTCTCGAGTCTTCAGAGATATAAACCTTTATCCCATGTTTACTTAGAACTTCCACGGTCATGTCAACATAACCCCTAGACTCCAACGGTGTTGTCAAGATTATTTCAGTGTCCTCCCTCGCCTTTGGACAGGCGAATAATAATCCAGAAATAAATTGGGAGCTAATATCCCCCCTTAAGGTTATTACCCCTCCCTTAATGCCTCCTCCTTTGATTTTTAAATACGCTTTTCTCCTACTAAACTCGGATTTTATTCCAATCTTTTTAAGGCTCTTAAGAAAATGCATTATCGGCCTTTTGGTTAGAGAAGGCCCCATTATAAAGGTTGCACCTCCTTCCGTAAGGGCTGCAAGAGGAATCATAAACCGGAGAGTTGCACCAGATTCCATGCAGTTTACAGGCTTTCCAGGCGTTTTAAGCTGGTTCAAACCTTTAACTTCTAGAAAATTTTTCTCTCTAACCACCTTAGCTCCGAAAGCTTCTATAGCATTTAGTGTTGCCGTAGTATCATCCGAAACCAAATAGTTTTCTATTACCGAAATTCCATCTGATAAAAGAGAGGATATCAACATTCTATGTGTGTAAGCTTTGGAAGGGGGAGCTGCTACTTCCCCCCTTAAAGAGACGGTTTTTTTAATTGTAACTTCAGCCATAAATAATCAGCTCAAAACCCTGGCCTTATCATTGTTAATTTTAGCTTGAAGAATCATTCCCTCATAAGCTTCTAACGTCTCCCTTACGGAATCAAAATTCTCTCCCGATACAATAACTGTTACAGCAGGCCCCTTGCCGCATAAACCAGCCGCCTTAGCCCCCGCCATTAAGGCGTCAACGGCTATTGAAGGGTCGTATCCCAAGGCTGAAGAGTATATAAGTCCATTTAGAGTTAGAGCGTTCCAGAAATCTCCTTTTAAAGCCTCTTTATAGGCTATTTTTACAAGGGAAGCCAAGATCTTCATCCTTGAAACATCTGAGTTTATAGTGTACGCTTTTTCTTTGGGGATATAGAAAAGGATCTTTAAGTCTTCAGGTGCAGATAGGCGTTTAACAATCTTTCTTTTAAAATTATCCGTTATTATAATACCTCCTAAATAGGAGGCGCATGCATCGTCGAAAGCCCCTGTTATGCTTACGTTAGCTTCTAAGGCAGCGTCTACTCCCAAGTTTATTATTGTTAGGTCGTCAAGTTCTTTGCTTAGCGCTGCAACGGTTGCTAAGGCTATTGCATTTGCTGCAGCACTACTACTTTTTAAACCCCTTGCAATAGGGATGTTAGACCATGTTCTCACTTTAGCGCCATATTTTCCTTTTAAGCCAAAATATTTCAGAATCCTTTCTACAGTTTTCTCAATTAAAACTGTTTTCTCATTTGGATCTGAAATTATTTCACCTTCAACTATACCTTTACCGTTCAATTCAACCTCAGCCTTTGTCCAAAGGTCTACCCCGAAGGCAGAACCTTTACCTGTAGCTATAGCGTTAACTATGGTTGCTGCTCCATAGCTTATCGCCATCGCCCGTCCAATCAATTGAATATCCTCCATTTTAGACTTCTTAAAACTGCTTTCTTCATGATGTCTACAGGGGCTGGGCGGCCAAACCAGATTTCAAAGGAAGCTGCTCCTTGATAAACAAGCATTTCTGTTCCATAAATGACTTTAGCTCCAGCAGCTTTCGCTTCCCTTAAAAGCCGGGTTTCAATGGGATTATAAACTATGTCCATTACGGTTAATTCAGGCCTTAACCATTCCCGTTTGACCAGTGTCTGATCTATGTTCGGATGCATACCAACCGATGTGGCGTTAATGAGTATATCAGCCTCTTTCAGCCATTCTTTCAATAAACCGGGTAAGAGTGCAGCTCCTAAGCTTTTCCTTCCAAATTTATTCTGTAAAAAGTAGGCTAACTCTTTTGCTTTTTCTCCGTTTCTATTTAGAATTTTAATTTCCTCTGCTTCTTGGATCATTTGAAAGGCTATTGATTTTGCAGCGCCTCCAGCTCCAAGAAGTAGAACCTTTTTGCCATTTAACTCTACCCCATTATTTTCTAAGGCTTTTAAAGCTCCCATTCCGTCTGTGTTAAAACCTTTAAGTTTACCGTCAATGTTAAGAACGGTATTCACAGATTCAACAGCCATTGCAGTGTTGTCTATTTCATCCAGATATTTAATAATGACTGTTTTATAGGGCATCGTAACATTTAACCCATGAATTTGCAGTCCACGGATGCCTCTTACAGCGTCTTCTAAAGCATCTTTTTCAACTCTAAAGGCGAGATAGACGAAGTTAAGTTTTAGATGTTTAAACGCAGCGTTGTGCATTTGGGGACTTAAAGAATGCTCCACTGGGTCTCCTATTAAGCCGCACAATTTTGTTTTACCTGAAATTTCCATTTTGACTAACTCCAAGTGCTCTGTATATAGTTCTTAAATCTCTAATTGTTATTTGACCTGGTGCAGTTTCTTTTCCACGCTTCAATGATGCTATGGTGAAATATCCGCCGAAAAATGGAGAAAGCATTCTGGAAATTTTGCCAAGGGGGCCCATAGCGAAAGATACAACTCTAAAATTTTTGCTAGCCTTTTGTAGAAAAGTTAGTAACGTTAAATTGTCTTCATAGACCGTAGCTGTGGTTACAATCTTGCAAACTTCAGCACCACTTTTATTTTGGTCTTCCAGAATTTTCTCCATTTCACGTATGCTTGGAGTTTTCTCAAAATCATGGTAGGAAATTATCGGTTTAGCTCCCGCCTGTTTTAAATCTTGAACTATTCCATTTAATCCTTCAGTTGAAAGTTCAACGTCAACGTAATCAAAGCCCTTTTTGGCAGCGTTAAGCAACAGGATCCTACGCTTTGTTTCACTATCCGAAAATTCTCCACCGCAATCTTTAGGCCTAATGGTTGCAATTAAGGGGATATTAACACATTTTACAATATCCCTTACTTCTTGGTCGTCTTTAAGACAGTCCATTCTCACTTCAATAAAATCGGGACTTGATTTTTCAGCCATCTCAATGAACATTATCGCTTCATTAACTGTTCGTGGAAGTATCGACACGCATATCTTAGGCTTCAAAGCTCAATCACCGTTTCCTCCTTCACAAGCGTTCCGAAATGCCTTCCTCCCTCCGTTATATAAGCTAAAACACGCTGTCCTTTTTTTAGTTCAGTAACTGGGATTGAGCCCTCTTGGGAGACAAGCCTAATAGTTTCAGCGTTTTGTAAAATGATTTTAAACATTTTCCCTTCGTATTCTGCCTCTACAAGCATCATCGGCCTCCACTCAATTTTAACTCTTACAACGTTGGTTTGTCTAACATTTCCGGTTCTCTCAACTATGAGGATTTCATCTCCAGCCCTCAGTTCTGACAGGTATTTGGTCTTGTTAATTGAGGATAAAACGTACAGAGAAACTGGCCCAGCATTAACGCGAAAGGGTCTGGGTGTAACGAAGGGGGTTTCATGCACCTCCGCCTCAACCAAGAATAAGCAGGCAGATTGACATCCTAAAAGTAGGCCCTCGCCCTTTCTCATAATTTCGGAGGTGTCTACACAGACTCTCGCTCCCGTTCCGATGGGCTTGACATCAATCACCTGCAGAGAGTCAAGCTTAATTTTGAAGCTTTGAGTTTTTGCGACAGTTGCTGCCTTCATAATCTCATTTAGATCTGAAGTTTTCAATATAACTCCGTCTGCGCCAAGCTCAAGTGTTTCTAGGGCTGTTTTTGCTTCTTCAGAGGATAAAACCTCTGCGAGTATTTTGGTTTTTCCTCGAGTCGTTGCTATTAGATTTTCTAAGGGTATTATTTTCCAATTAATACAATTGACTACAATGTAGTCTGGCGCGAGAGCTGCAGCCCTAATGGCTTTTTCCTCATCCTCTTTTTCCCTTATAGTTATCCTCACCGCCACGGTTTTACCCTTACGTTTTAATTCATCAAACTTTTGAGGGTTGAAATCCTCAAGGATGAAAATGTCTGAGTTCTCCGTGTTTGAAGCTGTTTTAGCCCCCGCTTTTTTTGCTGCCGCGATAAGATCTTCGTCAACGTATACTGCATCGCATGTTTTAGCGGCAAGCTCAAGCAGGTTTTCGTTATGTTTTTTATTTGTTTTTCCTTCTATCCTAACCCATAGCTCCCTCATCCTCGTTCACCCAAGATTTTAAGGGCTTCTGCTACGCCTAGACCGCGATGAACTATGCCTACTAAGGCTCTAGCCATAAGTGTAGGATTTTTATATTGAAATACGTTCCGCCCGATTGAGACACCTGCGCATCCTGCTTTAACAGCGTTGTGAACCATTTCCAAAACGCTTTTAACAGTATCAGCTTTAGGTCCTCCTGCTATCACTATGGGAACAGGGCATCCCTTAACTACTTCTTTGAAGGAATCAAAATTTCCGGTATAATTGGTTTTCACTATATCTGCGCCTAGCTCGGCTCCTAGTCTGGCTGCATGCATAACAGCTTCAGGGTCGTGTTCGCTTTTTATTTTAGGTCCTCTAGGATACATCATAGCCAGGAGGGGCATTCCCCAAGCATCGCATTCGTCGGCGAGCTCGCCTAGTTCCATGAGCATTTCAGGCTCATGTTCGCTGCCTAAATTTACATGAATAGAAACTGCATCGCATCCCAGCCTAATAGCCTCTTCAACGCTGCAAACCCCGACCTTCCAATTTACATCAGGTCCAATTTTTGTGCTTGCCGAAGCGTGAATAATAAGCCCAGCACCTTTTGTGTCAACATTTTTGGCCAGGCCTTTGTGGAGGATTACAGCGTCCACGCCTCCGACAACTAGTCTATTGATGGTTTCTTGCATGTTTACAATTCCGTTTATCGGTCCGTTTGTAACCCCGTGATCCATGGGAACAATTACTGTTTTTCCATCTTTTCTGAATATTCTTCCTATTCTTCTTTCTTTACCGCTAAACATTTTTGACACATCCTCCCATAGGCATACTTAATTCTAAATCGGTTAAACTGAAAAAATCCTCAACGGAGTTTCTAATGAGAGTTAAAGCCTGTTCCATTAAAGCCACATCAACGAACACGTGAATTCCTGAGGCAACTGTGAATATTCCATAAACGTTTATGTTCTTTGCAAAGAGCGCTTTAACGAACTGGCTTATTATACCTGGGGTTTCTTCAAGCTCGGCAGTTTTAATCTTAATAAAAGCTAAGTTCTTTCTCACAGAGCATGATAAGGCCTCAGAATTCTCGAGGACAACTTTGTGGATTGATTCGAGGATTACGTCAAGCGTTTTTTCGGGCAAATAGACAATAATTGAATCCATGTTTGCAGAGACTCCTAGCAGAGGTACATCAGCTTCTCTAATTGTCTGGGCTATCTGATGTAGAACCTTAGGCGATTGCGAAACTGCGTTTCCTACGATAGTTACGGAAGCCACAGGCTCTGGAAACTCTAAATCAACAATTCTGCTGGATAAGAATCCCTTTATAAGTGTGCCTTCAGCTCCTAAGTCGCAGTGGCAATGATTTACAATTTTTACGTCTATTTCAGGATCTTTATATTTTAATGCTTTCCTCTGTATAAATTTGCTGCCTGAGCTCGCCAAACCAATTAATGAATTCACGTCGATCTCTGCTATTCTTTTCGCAGACGCAACAAGCTTCGGATCTGCAGTCATTATGCCATCCACATCAGTTACCAGAACAACTTGTTTCGCTTTAAGTGAACTCGCCACTATGAAGGCAGTGATGTCACTGCCTCCCCTGCCTAGCGTTGTAATCTCGCCTTGAAGTGTTTTGCCAATGAAGCCTGGCAAGACGGGAATTATCCCCTCATTTAAAAGTGGTGCGACGTGCTTATTAATGCGCTTTTCACACTCTGAAAGTATGGGGTCAGCGTTGTTTGGTTTATTATTTGTAATTATGGGCCAGTCAGGGGTTGCAGGGTCGAAATAGCGGCTTTCAACTCCGGCTGCTTTCAAAGCTGCTGAAAAAATTCTTGCACTCGTCCTTTCACCCATGGCCAAAACGTCGTCGACATCACCGCTTCGCGAAAAATTGTTATTCGTTACTTCTTTTACTATGCCAAGTAGATAATCTGTTGTTTTTCCCATAGCTGAAACAACAATGACCATTTTTGAACCTTTCTGCAGCTCCTTCAAAACAGCTTCAACAGCCTTTGATATCCTCTCTCCATCCGCCAAGCTACTTCCACCAAACTTAACAACAAGAGGACGCCCAAACCCAATTCTTCTAGTGCAACTCATAAAACCACCCACAAGGGAGAAATCAAAACAAAAACTGTCTTGATTTCTCCTAAAAACCAAAATAAAAGTAATAGCCACTAAAATAATAGCCAGAGAAGAGCATTGATTTAGTGGCTATTGTATTGGACATCGACTCAAATAAAAATGTACATTATAAATTTATACTTTTTGGTTTAGGGCCTTTTCCATCTAGGTTTCAATACCTCTCTTAACAATTGAACTACTAATTATGAAGTTAAAAACACGTTCTTAACCAGGTCATTAACTGTCAGTCTCGATGAATAAAAAATGCAATCACTTTATTAGTCCAGTTCTTTAATATTTCTCAAATCCAGTTTTTAACATTCTTTCTAAAGCATCTAGGCTTGGTTCAATCTCAATAATTTCTTCGCATGCCTTTATGGCAGCATCAGGGTCCTTCAGTCCGTGTCCTGTTGCTATACATACTACCGTCTCGTCGGGTTCCAATTCACCGCTTTGTGCAAGCTTCACTAATCCAGCAATACTCGCGGCACTTGCAGGTTCAATAAATACTCCTTCAGTTCTGGCAAGAAGCTTTTGGGCTTGTATTATTTCATCATCTGTGACTGTTGCGGCAACCCCTTGAGATTCGCGGATGGCGTTCAATGCTCTCTTCCAATTAACAGGGTTACCTATGCGAATGGCCGTGGCTATGGTTTCGGGGTTACTAACGGGTTTAATATTGTCGCTTCCACTTTTAAAAGCGTCTGCTATTGGGCTGGCACCTGAAGCCTGTATACCTGTCATGTGTGGAAGTTTCTTTATAATCTCTAAGGACTCCAGTTCTTTAAATCCCTTCCAGTAGGCTGATATGTTACCTGCATTTCCAACGGGAATAATCACTCTGTCAGGGGCTTGCCAGCCTAGTTGTTCACACACCTCGAAGGCAGCTGTCTTCTGCCCCTCTATTCTAAAGGGGTTTATGGAATTAAGCAGATATAAGCCAAAAATCTTACTTGTTTGAACTACAATTTTGAGGGCGGCGTCAAAATTTCCTTGAACAGCAAAAATTTTTGCCCCATGCATCATAGCTTGGGAGAGTTTCCCAAGAGCTATTTTCCCCTGGGGAATTAAAACTACACAGGTTAAACCGGCTTTCGCAGCGTAAGCCGCCAGAGAGGCTGAAGTGTTTCCTGTAGATGCGCAGATTACAGTTTTCACATTAAACTCTAAAGCCTTGGAAACCCCTAAAGTCATTCCTCTATCCTTAAAGGATCCAGTTGGATTTGCACCTTCATTTTTCACATAAAGACTTTTTATCCTTAGTTTTTCAGCTAACCTCTCACATCTATAGAGAGGGGTGCCGCCCTCATGCAAAGTTATAATTTTTGACTCATCACATATCGGAAGAAATTCCCTGTACTTCCAAACTGATATTAATCTTCTTTTCCAATACGATTTTTCCAGTTTCTCTTTCAATTCTTCCATATCCATTTTTACTTCCAATAAATCGCCGCATCTCTCGCAATAATATAAAATCTCATTCGTTGAAAACTTAGATTTGCAGTTTATACATTCCAGGAAATTCATCATGGTTCCCTCTTAAGGATTTTCGCGCCTGGACCTGGTTTCGTTATTATCACATCGCTCTTCACATTATTTTCTTTAAAGCCTTCTTTCATAGCTTTTGCAACATTTCTCTCAACACCATGCTCTGAGTCCACTAATGCGAGAACCGATGGGCCTGCCCCGCTTATAGCTACTCCCAATGCTCCAGCTTCTAAAGCCTTGCTTTTAACTTCATTTAAGCCTGGAATCAGGGGAGCTCTATATGGCTCTGCTATAAAATCTTTCATAGCCTTTCCCATCAGCGCAATGTTTCCCCTCATGGCTCCGATTATGAATGCTGAAGCATTAGCGATATTAAAGACTGAGTCTGAAAGCTTTACCTGTTTTGGAATTACGGAACGGGCGATTAAAGTATTCAATGTGAGTTCTGGAATGGCTATGACAAACTCCACATTGTACGGAAGTTGAATTTGTAAAACTTCCACAGGGTCATTTGAAAACACCACAGTGAAGAAACCCATGATAGACGAAGACACATTGTCCGCGTGAGGAGCACCTGCAGAGGCGATTTCACCTAAAGCTGCAAACTTTATGAGATCATATTGAGAAAGCTTAAGTCTAAAAGCCTCATTGAGAGCAGTAGCAGTTGCAGCAGCGCTTGCTGCGCTGCTTCCTAAACCACTTCCAGGCTTTATTCCTTTTTCAATTTTTAATACTAAACCACACTTAATATTAAAAGCGTTTAGTATAGCCTTTGCAACAACTCCTGCAGTATTCTTTTCTGGATCTGTTGGAATGGAAGAGGCACCTTCCCCTTCTACATATAACTTGATGCCTTTTTCGTCTGTAACGTCAACGCTTACTTTGTCGTGAAGTGCTTCTAATGCAACTCCAAAGACATCGAACCCTGCCCCTAAGTTAGCAGAAGTTGCAGGAGCCAAAGCCTCAACATGTGATAGGTAAGTGCGTCTCTCTGACATTCTATCCCTTGTATAATGTTAGTTTGCGTAATATAAAATGCCTTCATAAGTTGTGCTTCAATTTTCATTCGGTTTTAATTTTACCTACAAGTGATGTAGGAGAAAAAAAGTTTTACCTTGGAAATGAGTAAATATGCTCTCTTTTGCGTTATAATTTTAATTATTTTGTCAGATTTTTCTTTTGCTGAGTAATTTGTTTATGCCATTTATTAATGCTTCAAAGCTAGCCTTAACTATATCTTCGCTTGCGCCTCTGGCTGAGACAACGTTTCCATCTTTATCTTCAACTTTTATTACCACCTCTGCAACAGCATCTGAGCCTCCTGTTAAGGCCTCAAGTCTATATTCAGTTAGCCTTACATTGATAAGCTGGCTTGTAAGTTTTTGTATTGCTTTTATTGCAGCGTCAACGGGGCCTACTCCTGTTTCTGCAGCCATATATTCCTTCTCTTCAAGTTTTAGTTTGATGGAGGCCATAGGTGTTATTCCACTTCCAGTTACAACTGCGAAATCCGTCAGATCGACAATTTTCTTTTCAGGTATGCCTATTACCGATCTTGCAATGGCGAAGAGATCTGCGTCTGTAACGGTTTTTCCCTTATCTCCAAGCTCCTTTACACGTTTTATTATTTCTTCTAGTTGAGTCTCATTTGGGTATATTCCGGCTTCAGATAGCTCAGCTTTAATTCCATGTCTTCCTGCAAGCTTTCCAGCCACAAGTCTCCTTTTTCTGCCTACAACTTCAGGTTTTATTGGTTCAAAAGTTTCTGGTCTATTTGCTACCCCCTTGGTATGAATCCCAGATTCATGTGCGAAGGCATTTTCGCCTACTATGGTCTTGTTTGGTTGAAGTGTTATCCCCGCTATTTGCGAGACAAGCTTTGATGTTTTATAGAGAAGTTTCAGGTTAACTCCTATCTTCTTGTTGTACAATAATTTGAGAGCAGCTACAACTTCCTCCAATGCTGCGTTTCCTGCTCTTTCTCCTATGCCGTTAACTGTTACGTGAACTTGAGTTGCTCCGCCTTCAACCCCAGCCAAGGAATTTGCCACAGCCAACCCAAAGTCATTATGGCAGTGGACGCTGATTGGGACTGTTATGGTCTTTCTTAAATCTTCTATGAGCTTCTTCATGGATGTTGGGTTCATTATTCCAACGGTGTCTGGAATATTTATCCTATCGACTCCTGCCGTTTGCGCGGTAGCACATATTTTCTTCAAGAAATCAGTTTGTGTGCGCGTTGCATCCATAGGTGAAAATTCGCAAAGAAAGCCGTGAGCCTTTACATATTTGACAGATTCTTCGGCGTCCATTAACACTTCTTCAGCTGTTCTGTTTAGGACATGTTTTATTTGAACCTCTGATGATGGAATAAATACGTGTATCGATTTTACATTGCATCTCATAGCGGCATCTATATCATCTTTTAGTGCACGGGACAGGGCGCAAATTTCCGCTTTTAAACCTGCCTCAGCTATTTTTTTAACAGCGTCTAATTCGCCTTCAGAAGCTGAGGGGAAGCCAGCTTCGATAACGTCTACGCCAAGCTTATCGAGCTGAATGGCTATTTCCATTTTCTCCTCCGGGGTGAAGGAAATACCTGGGGTTTGCTCTCCATCTCTGAGGGTTGTGTCAAATATTCTAATGTAATCCAAATTTAATTCCTCAAAACCCTAATCTAATTTCTTTAGCGATGGCTTCGCCCATTTCTAATGTGGTTAAGGATCCGCCGAAATCAGGAACGGTTAATCCCTTACGGAGAACTTCTGATACTGCACAGTCTATAGATCTTGCGGCGTCCAGGCATTTTCCATCTTTATACTTTTCGCCAAGCCATTCAATCATCATTTTCGATGCTAAAATCATTGAACATGGGTTTGCATTGTGCTTTTCCACCCGTGTTGGAGCTGAACCATGCACAGGCTCAAATATTGCAAAGTTATCGCCTATGTTTCCACCTGGAGCCATGCCTAACCCGCCTACTAATTGGGCTGCTTCGTCGGATAGGATATCTCCGAAAACATTTGTAGTTACTATTACGTCGTAGTTTTGAGGTTCTTTGATAAGCCTCATTGAGGCAGCGTCCACATATTGTTCTTCGAAAGATATGCTGGGATATTCCTTAGCTATTTTCCTGCATGTTTCAGCAAATAAGCCGCATGTTAACTTCATAACGTTGGATTTGTGGATTGCTGTTACCTTCCTTTTACCATTCCTAGTAATTGCGGTTTCAAAGGCTTTTCTAGCTATCCTTTCAGATCCTTTTCTGGTTATGACTCTCAAGCCAACAGCAACGTTATCGTCAAGCATAAACTCAAAACCCTTGTATAAGTCCTCTGTGTTTTCCCTAACGATCACTAGGTCTATGTCATTTCTTATGCATGAAGCCCCAACATAAGATTTTATTGGGCGAATGTTAGCATAAAGATCGAACATTATTCGAAGCTTTACAATAACATCGGCAGCAGTTTCACCTACAGGTCCCTTAAGACAGGCTTGAGACTCTTTTATGGCTTTAACTGTTTCTTCAGGTAGGGCTACACCTTTCTTTTTGAGGCAAGAATCTCCAGCTTCGAGGAAAATGTACTCCATTTTCAAACCGAAGACTTCTTGTACGGCTTCTATAACTTTAACTGTGGCGGATGTTAGCTCTGGCCCTATGCCATCCCCGGGAATTATTGCAATCTTATAGACTGCCATATCTCTTAACCTTCTTACTTAAATTTTCTATTAACCCCCCATCTTTAATTATTTCTAAAATAAAATCTGGAAGCTTAGAAGCTGAAAACTTCAAGTTTTTAGTTAAATTTGATACTTCGCCTTTGGCTAAGTCTACCAGAAGTTCGTCTCCCTCGCCCAGATTCTCTAATATGGATACAATAGTTGGCAACCCAATGTTTATTGCGTTTCGGTAAAAGATGCGAGCAAAGGACTTCGCCACAATGCATTTTACTCCAGCATATTTCAGGGCTAGTGGAGCATGCTCGCGGCTTGATCCGCATCCGAAGTTTTTTCCAGCAACGAGGATTACTCCCGCACTAGCTTTATTTGGAAAATTTGGGTCCAAGCCTTCCATTGCATGCTTCGCCAATTCTTCAGGTTTTAGGGCGGTTAAGTACTTGCTCGGAATTATTGCGTCAGTGTCAATGTTATCACCGAAAATAATTGCCTTTCCACGGATTTCCATTACGCGCACCTTCTCGGGTCAGTTATGACTCCCATAACCGCTGATGCAGCTACCGTGGCAGGAGAGGCTAGAAATATTTGGGCCTTTTTACTTCCCATTCTTCCAATGAAATTTCTGTTTGAAGAACTTATGCATGTTTCTCCATCTGCCAGCAGGCCCATGTGGCCTCCGAAGCAAGCTCCGCAGGTAGGGTTGCAAACACATGCTCCTGCTTCAACAAAAATATCTAGTAAGTCTTCCTTTAAAGCTTCCATGTAAACTTCTTGTGAGGCTGGAGTTATAATTAATCTCACTCCCTCCTTAACCTTTTTTCCTTTAAGGAATTTCGCTGCTATTCTTAAATCCTCTATTCTTCCATTTGTGCACGAGCCAATAAATGCCTGATTAATAGGGGTGCCTTCAACCTCTGAAACTGGTCTTACATTATCCACGGAATGTGGACAAGCAATCTGTGGTTCCAGTTTATTAACATCAAAATCGATTAGTTCCTCATAATCGGCATTCACATCGCTTTTTAGCGGCTTGAAAGGCTTATTTGTTTTCTCCTTAACATATGTTATGGCTTTTTCATCGGGATTAATTATTCCAGTTTTCGCTCCTGCTTCTACAGCCATATTGCAAATTGTCATTCTTCCACCTACATCTAAGCTTTTAATTGTGGGTCCATCAAATTCCATTGCTTTGTATATTGCTCCGTCAACTCCGATCATCCCGATGATTTTTAAAATCAAATCCTTAGGAGTGACGAACTTCTGGAATTCTCCGTAAACGTTAAACTTTATTGTTTCCGGAACTTTAAGCCATATTTTTCCAGTTGCAAAAACAGCGGCTATTTCCGTTGAACCTACACCTGTTCCAAAGGCTCCTAATGCGCCATAGGTGCATGTATGTGAGTCCGCTCCAATAATTAGTTCTCCAGGCCTAACATGACCTTTCTCCACCATAATTTGGTGGCATATCCCTCCATGTCCAACGTCATACAAATATGGGATGCCTTGCTCCATCGCGAATTTTCGCATAATTTTGTGAAGCTCTGCAGAGTTTACCGAGTCTGCTGGAACTTGATGGTCTAAAACCATTACAATACGGCGGTTGTCCCAAACCTTTTCAACGCCTATTTTTCGGAAAGCTTCAATTGCCAGCGGCCCTGTTATTTCATTCGCCATGGCCATATCAACTTTTGCTTCAATGATTTCTCCAGGTCTTACTTCTCTTCTGGCGGAAGCAGCCGCCAAAATTTTCTCGCATATATTCAACTTTTCCCTTTCTCCAGCTCGGTTGAGGATTAGATTTCTATTTTTGACATCTTCCTTATGAACTGTCCTACTTTCTCGATTTCATGGTTTTCGATTTCCCTTAGCAGGGACTTAAGCTTAACTTCGCCTCTTTTGTGATCTTCGATCCAGTCTTTGGCGAATTTTCCGCTCTTAACGTCCTCAGCAGCCTTTCTCATGTTTTCTTTTACATGTTCATCTATTATTTTTGGCCCAACTGCTAAGCCTCCGTATTTCGCCGTATCTGAAACTGCCTTTAACAATCCAGTTAACCCTTTCTGGTAGATTAAATCCATTATCAATTTTGCCTCGTTGCATGCTTCAAAGTAGGCAAGTTCAGGCGGGTAGCCGTTTTCCACGAGAACTTCAAACCCATTCTTTATAAGCTCGATTAATCCCCCAACAAGCACCGTCTGTTCTCCTATTAGGTCACTTTCAGTTTCATCTTTAAAGGTTGTTTCCAAGACTCCAGCCCTTGAGCATCCCAGCCCCTTTGAAATGGCTAACGCCTTATCCCTTGCATGGCCTGTATAATCTTGGTATACGGCTATTAAAGCGGGGACTCCGAAGCCATCAACGTATGTTTCTCTAAGCCTAGGTCCAGGGCTTTTAGGGGCTACCATTATGACATCTATGTTTTTGGGCGGTATTATCTGTTTAAAATGTATGTTAAACCCGTGTGCAAAGTTTAATGTTTTCCCTTCTTTCAGGTATGGAGCTATTGACTCCGTGTAAACTTCAGGTTGAACCATGTCTGGGATCAAAAAAAGTACTATGTCGGCTTTTTCAGTTGCCTCTGAAATTGTATAAACCTCAAACCCTTCTTCTGCGGCTTTAGTCCACGAGCGTCCGTCTTTTTTCAGTCCAACAATCACTTTTAAGCCCGAATCCCTGAGATTTTTGGCTTGCGCCTCCCCTTGACTTCCATATCCAATAACAGCTAAAGTTTTACCCTTTAGAGCGTTCAAACTTAAATCGCGGTCAAAATACACCTTTACCATATTACTCACCTCCTTTTCTAAATTTTTCGCTTATAACTTCCTCTCCCCTACTTATAGTTTCCCCTCCCCTAGATAGGGCTGTTAATCCAGTTCTAGCCAGTTCCTTTATCCCATAATGCCTCACTATGTTTATGAAGGCGTCAATTTTGTCAGAGTCTCCCGTGACCTCCACGATAAGGGATTTTCGAGAAACATCCACTATATGGCCTTTGAAGATTTCCGCATAATTGATTATTTCCGACTTGGCCTTATAGTCCGGTGCGTTAACCTTTACTAAGGCTAACTCCCTGGCCACCGTGTTTTTAGGGTTTAATATGCTCACTTTGATCACTTCAATAAGCTTCTTGAGCTGTTTCACCACTTGTTCAACGATTTTTTCGTCTCCTCCAACAGTTATTGTTATCCTTGCAAACTCCTTTTTCTCTGTTGGACCAACTGATATGCTCTGTATGTTAAATCCTCTTCTCCTAAACATGTTTGACACTTTGAAAAGAACTCCTGGCTTATGCTCGACGATTGCTGAAATAATATAATTTTGCTTTAGGCTCTCAATTTCCAACTTTTCACTCCCATATCATCCATTTCAAGCCTTTTCCAGCTGGAACCATTGGGTAAACGTTTTCTTCAGGGGATATCGGCACGTCAATAACCGTTGTCACTTCGCTATTGAGGGCTTTCTTAAATGCTGAGATAAATTCTTCAATTGAATTTACACGAAAACCTTGTGCCCCGTAAGCCTCAGCCAGCTTTACGAAGTCTGGAACATTGCTTAAATTCACCTGGGAATACCGCCTGTTATAGAAAAGCCTCTGCCATTGAGCCACCATTCCAAGCACCGAGTTGTTTAAAACAACAACTATTACCGGGATTCTTTCAATCACTGATGTAGCAAGATCTTGTTCAGTCATTATGAAACTTCCATCTCCAGCTATGTCCACAACAGGAACTTCTGGACATGCGACTTTAGCGCCTAAAGAGGCGGGAAAACCAAAGCCCATCGTTCCAAGGCCTCCTGAAGAAATGAACGTTCTAGGCTTGTAAATTTTCAGGTATAATGCAGCCCACATCTGGTTTTGACCCACCTCCGTTGTTATGATAGCGTTTTCTGGAAGCAACCTACGAATTTCAGACAAAAGCCTAGGTGGTTTTAACTCTCCCCCGCGGTTTATCTTCGTTTCTAACTGCTCCTTCAGCTCTTTTATTTTATTAACCCATCTGGAACATTCTTTTTTCTTAATTTTTTCCTCAAGCAGCTTTTTAATTTGGCATAGTGCCTTTTTAGCATCTGCAACTATTGGAACGTCTACTTTAATATTTTTCCCTATTTCTGCAGGATCTATATCGATGTGAATTATTTTTGAATCTTGACAGAACTCCTCCATTTTACCTGTAGTCCTATCTGAGAATCTCATACCAACTGCGAGTACAACATCTGCCTCTTGAATTAAAGTGTTTGAAGCAACCGTGCCATGCATTCCAACAAGCCCTGTTGCCAGTGGGTGATTTTCCGGAATGGAACCCTTTCCCATAAGCGTGGTTGCAACAGGCGCCAGGAGAAGCTCTGCAATTGATATAAGCTCTTGGGAAGCGTTTGAAATTATTACGCCTCCTCCAGCTATTATCAACGGTCTTTCTGCACTGACAAGTAATTCAACAGCCTTCTTTAATTGAATTGGGTGGGGATCGAAATCTGGACGGTAACCTAAAATGTTAACTTCTTCCTCAAAGCTCATTTGCGCCGTTTCTATTTGAACATCCTTCGGAATATCAATTAGAACAGGACCAGGCCTTCCTGAAGCTGCTATATAAAACGCCTGCCTGACTATTTTAGGTATCTCTGAGGCGCTTTCCACTTGAAAATTATGTTTTGTAACTGGATTGGTTATGCCAACCGCGTCAACTTCTTGAAATGCATCCCGGCCAATAAGCCTTCTTGGTACTTGTCCCACTAAGGCAACTAAAGGTGAAGAATCCATATAGGCAGTCGCCACACCTGTGACAAGGTTTGTGGCGCCAGGACCCGATGTAGCCATACAAACTCCAACATTTCCGCTTGCACGTGCATATCCATCCCCTGCATGGGCTGCACATTGCTCGTGTCTCATGAGAATATGCCTAATATCATAATCGTAAAGTACATCATACACATCGAGTATGGCTCCTCCGGGTATACCGAAAATCACCTTTACCTTCTCCCTTTTTAAAGATTCTAAAAGGGCTTTAGCTCCACTCATAACCGCCATTATTTTCTCACCTCAAATTGTTTAAACAATAAAATATTTTCTTAGAGATGGCTATGCTGGATAATGAAGTTTCGTGTCGAATAAAGTTTTTAATGTTTTCAGCGAGCTCTATGAATGATAAAACTTCTCTGAAGAACGCAATCCCTCACATCAGTCCCTCCACGATATCATGGTCCCTCAGGCCTGGTTTCATACCAAAACATTAGTTCAATCTCTCTGCTTTTTTCTTCATAGAACTCTTCTGTTTTTGTCTTTTCGTCTTTTAGTGATTTACCTCTGCTTAATACTTGTCTTACTTGTTTTATTGCGGCCATGTCAACCTCCTACCGAAAACTAGGTTCTATTAAATAAATTTTTTGAGCAAGAATTATTGCTCAAAACACTCCGAACAGCTAAAAGCATAATCCTGCCTTTTTCTGTTAAATTTACAGGAACCCCCCTATTTTCTCTATCTCCAGCTGTTATTAATCCTGCATCTTTCAACTTTTTGATATTCCATCTCACCGTAGATTTAGGTGTCCCTTGTTCTTTTGAAAGCTTATCTATAAGTTTGTAGTATATCAAGCCGTTGTTTTCCACTATTTTTGGTAGATAACTGAGCTGCTTAATGTTTATATTCTTAGTAACCAACGTCTTCACAATGTCGTTGAAAACCTCCAATGAAAGCTTGTTTAGGACTAGAAAAGAACTTTCCTCATCTTTAAAATGACATGCTTGCCTTTCGTCTAATTTTTCATTTTTCCCGTCATGAGGGTTGTTAAAAAGGCGTGATTTAACCCTTTTTTTGAAATGTTTCACTCTCCTGCAAGGTTAATTTCGTTCTTTTTGATTAGCGTAAAATTTAGGTTTTTGCAGATTTTTATGTCCATCATTTTCACCTTTAAAGTTCGCAAGCAAGCAGTTTATCCCGCTTAACACGGCTTCAACGCTGGCCATTACTATGTCCTCATGTGCACCTAGAGCTGCTATTGTTTTGTCTCCCTTACTTAGTCGCACTATAACCTCGACTATGGCATCTGTTCCACCGGAAATTGATTTAACATGATACTCGTCAAGGCGCAAAGATTCAACTGGTAGTAACGCTTTACGGACGGCGTTTATGGCAGCATCCACTGGTCCTACACCGGTTGCGGCTCCTATAACAGTTTCACCTTTTGCGTCAAGTTTGACTGATGCTGTAGGGGTTACTTTGTTCCCTGTTACAACGGTTAACTCTTTGAGTTTTAATGGTCTATGTTTCGGTAGATTCATAACTGTTTCCGCTATAGCCATTAAATCCGCGTCCATAATTTTCTTACCCTTGTCTCCAAGAGCTTTAACCCTTGAAAATATCTCTTTTAACTGTTTATCGTCTGGGTATATGCCCATCTCTTTAAGTACAGCCTTAATGCCTTTTGATCCGGCGTGTTTACCAACTACGATTCTCCTAGTCCTTCCCACAAGTTCTGGTGGAATTGGTTCGTAAGTTAATGGATTATTCAAAATTGCATGTGTATGTATTCCTGACTCGTGGGTGAATGCATTTTCTCCCACCACAGCTTTATTTGGCTGCACAGGAACTCCTGTCAATCTTGAAATTATGGTGGAAACCTCATGGAGGAGATTAAGCTTCACCGATGTATCTAAGCCGTATAGAAGTTTTAAGGCAACGGCTGTTTCCTCTAATGCAGCGTTTCCAGCTCTTTCACCAATTCCGTTTATTGTGACGTGGACCTCTTTTGCTCCAGCTCTTAAAGCGGCAATTGAATTCGCCACAGCCATTCCAAAATCGTCATGACAGTGAACACTAAACATGGTTTTTGGAAAATCCTTGATTAAATCTGAAAAAAAGGCGTAGGCTCTCTCCGGAGTCAGTATTCCGACAGTGTCGCATGGAGATACGATGTCAGCCCCAGCCTCGATGCTTGTATATATGAGTTTCTTAAGAAGTGAAATCTCACTTCTAGTGGCGTCTTCGGCTCCGAACTCAACTTTAAGCCCGTGGTCTTTAGCGTATTGAACACATTCCTCCGTAACTTCAGCAATGTTAGAGGGTGTCTTTCGAAGCTTATTTTTAATGTGCAGCTCTGATGAGGGGATCACCAAAAAAACGCCGTCTGCCCCGCTTTCTATAACTGCATCTATATCTTTTATTTTTCCTCTTGCGAAACTGAAAATTTCAGCGTTCAGCTTTTCTTTTGCAATCAGTCTTATGGCTTCAAATTCTCCTTTTGATGCAGCGGCAAATCCAGCTTCAATGGCGTTAACTCCAAGCTCATCCAGTTTTCTCGCTATTTTCAATTTCTCCGCAGGGGTTAAGGAAACTCCAGGGGTTTGTTCACCATCTCTTAATGTAGTATCAAAAATTCTTATGTTGCTTGCGAAGTTATTCGATAAAGCAATTCCCCATTTTTAAACCTCGCCTTAAAGGATTTAACTGGCCACATATTAAAACTTTTCTACTGGCAACTTAAAATAGTATAGTGTTTTTAAACTACGGTGATCGGAAATGAGGAGTAATGTCTTAAAAGAGGGATTAACCCGCTCACCCCATAGAGCCATATTGAAATGTCTTGGGTTGGTTGAGAGCGATTTGGATAAGCCATTCATAGCCGTGGTTAATAGCTATTCAGAGATTGTTCCTGGACATATGCATCTACATCATATTGCAGAGTACGTAAAGTACGGGGTTCGATCAGTGGGAGGAATTCCTTTTGAGTTTAACACCATAGCGATTTGCGATGGGTTGGCAATGGGCCACGTAGGAATGCATTATTCCTTACCTTCTCGTGAGTTGATAGCAGATTCTGTGGAAGTTATGATAGAGGCCAACCAATTTGACGGAATGGTTCTCGTTACAAACTGCGATAAAATAACACCGGGAATGCTTATGGCAGCTGCAAGGGTGGATATCCCAACAATCGTCGTGACAGGAGGCCCTATGCTTTCTGGAAAGTTTAAAAGAAAGAAAGTTGATGTCACGTCGATTTTTGAGGCGATAGGAGAAGTTAAGGCTGGAAAACTATCAATAGATGAGTTAAAATTAATTGAGGATAGGGCCTTTCCTGGATGCGGATCCTGTAATGGAATGTATACAGCGAATACTATGGCGTGTATTGTCGAGGCTATGGGCATGTCTCTTCCCCAGTGCGCCACTTCCCTCGCTGTGTCTTCGTCCAAACTTAGAATAGCAAAAGAAAGCGGTGAAAAAATTGTTGAGCTGGTGAAGAAAAATATTAAGCCGAAAGACATAATGACCCTTAAAGCTTTTGAAAATGCTATTGCTGTTGATATGGCGCTTGGCGGTTCAACCAACACAGTTTTACATTTGAAGGCTATAGCGAATGAGGCTGGCGTAAATTTGCCTCTTGAACTTTTCGACGATTATGGACGGAGGATACCGCATTTATGCGACATGAAACCATCAGGTCCACATGACCTCCAAGAACTAGATGATGCTGGCGGAATTCCAGCAGTAATGAAAGAGTTAAGAAATTTCCTTAACTTAGAAGCATTAACAGTTACCGGAAAAACTGTTAAAGAAAACCTTGAAGACGCGTTTGTTTACGATCGGAGCGTTATAAGGCCTATAAATAACCCAGTTCACACAGAGGGAGGAATAGCGGTGCTTAAAGGAAATCTTGCACCAGAAGGAGCCGTTGTTAAAAAAGTGGCTGTTACACCGAGAATGCTGCGCCACAAGGGACCTGCAAAGGTTTATGATTCGGAAGAGGAAGCAATGAATGCCATAATGGAGGGCGAAATAGTCGAGGGTGATGTTATAGTGATCAGGTATGAAGGGCCGAAGGGAGGGCCTGGAATGAGAGAAATGCTTTCACCTACCGCTGCCATAGCAGGCATGGGCTTAAGCGAATCTGTGGCTCTAATAACTGATGGAAGATTTTCAGGGGCGACTAGGGGTCCATGTATAGGTCATGTGGCTCCGGAGGCAGCTGCAGGTGGACCCATTGCTATACTAAAAAATGGTGATGTAATTTCAATTGATATACCTAAAAGGGAATTAAATGTAGAACTAAGCCCTAATGAGATAAAAAGACGCAGTTCACACCTGAAGATCCGATCGCCTAAAATTAACAGGGGATACCTGCAAAGATATTGCTCTCTTGTAGGATCTGCATCTGAAGGTTCAGTTTTCAAGAGAAATTTTGGAGGTTAGAAGTTTATGAATAATTATAAGCTTTTAAAAGTTGCTTTTCAGGGTGAGAGGGGAGCATATAGTGAAATGGCAGTTTATAAACACTTTAGTTCTTATGCTCAAGCAGTTCCCTGCAAAAGTTTCTCGGAAGTTTTTGAAAAAGTTGAAGAAGGAAGAGTAGAATGCGGAGTTGTACCTGTTGAAAACACTATTGAAGGTAGCGTAAATCAGGTTTACGATCTTTTTCTGGATTATGACCTTAAGGTGTCTGGTGAAATAATTTTAAAGATACAACACTGCCTTGTGGCAAACCTAAACGCAGATTTAACCTCCATAAGAGTGGTTTATTCCCATCCCCAAGCATTAGCCCAGTGTTCCAAATTCCTGGAGAATTTAGAGTGCGACATCATTCCAGTCTATGATACAGCAGGAGGGGCAAAAATGGTTAAGGAGTTAGGCTCAAATGACGCGGCTGCTATAGCCAGCGAAAGGGCAGCTGAAATTTATGAGATGAAAATCCTCGCCATGGACGTATCAAACACTCAGGATAATTATACACGGTTTTTAGTTATTTCAAAGGAAGATTCGCCTCCAAGTGGATTCGATAAAACTTCAATAATTTTCTCGCTTAAGCATGTTCCAGGAAGCCTTTATAAAGCTCTTGAAGAGTTTGCCCTAAGAGAAATCAACCTTACGAAAATAGAGTCTAGGCCTACCAGGCAAAGGCCTTGGGAATACAACTTTTACCTAGACTTTGAGGGACATCGAAACGACAAAAAATGTGGTGAAGCCTTATTAAGTTTGGGAAAGAAAGCATCATTTCTTAAAATCTTAGGATCATATCCAAAAGCTAGATTATAGCTAAAGTAAAATTTTAAGCCTTCTACAAGCCTCCTCAATTTTTTCTTCCGGACAGGTAACTGAAAAACGTAAATACCCTTCGCCATAACGGCCGAATCCTAATCCAGGCAACGCCACAACATTCACCTCCAACATTTTCTTAACAAAATCAATAGAGCTACCACCGCATTTGGCCCATATATAGAAGGTGGCTTTCGGCATTTCACATTTAATTCCCAGCGAATTCAATTCTTTAAATAGCAACTGAGCTCTCCTATAATATATATGATTAATTTCTCTTAGGAATTTAGGCGGATTTTCTTCTACATAGGCATTTAGGGCTTTAGCTGCGGCTAGCTGCACATATTTGGGAGGGCCGGAGTCCACTTGGGATTTAACCTTTTTTAATCCTTCTATTAGACTCTCATTTCCGACGGCAAACCCTATTCTACTGCCAGTCATATTAAACGTCTTGGAACATGAATGGAACTCGATTGAAACCTCCTTAGCGTTATCTACTTGGAGTATGCTAGGTGCTTTGTAGTCTTGAAAGGTTACTTCTGAATAAGCGTTATCGTAACAAAGAATTATTTTATTATCCACGGCGAAGTCTACGAGTTCTCTAAGTTCCTTCAGGGTTACAGTTGCAGCTGTGGGGTTATTTGGGTAATTTGCGAACATCATTTTGACGCCCTTGACGTCAATGCTTCCTAAATATGGGATAAATCCGTATTCTTCGAGTAGTGGCATGTAAATGGGCACTCCGCCGCTCAAAATCGTGCTTCCATTTGCATATACAGGATAAGCTGGATCAGGCACTAGTACGCGGTCTCCCTGATTGAGGAAGGCCCTTGCAATATCGCATAAACCTTCTTTAGAACCGATAAGTGCAATTACTTCTTTGTTGGGATCTAACTCCACATTGAACCTTATCTTATACCATTCTGCTACTGCACTCCTGAATTCGTATTCTCCTTCACTTGAAGAGTACCTGTGGTTTTCAGGCTTGGCTATCTCTTCCATTAATGCATTTACCACTATTTTTGGAGGTGGAAGATCAGGATCTCCTACGCTTAGGGATATAACATCAGCTCCTTCACTTCTCTTTTTCCTAACGATGCTCTCTATCTCGGCAAATAAGTATGGAGGGAGAACCTTAAGTTTCTCTGAAAATTCAAACTTCAAATTCAGCACCTCTCAGATGGCTATTTCACCTTCAAAAACCTTTTCTACAGGGCCCTCTAGGAAGACAAGTTCGCCTTTAAATTCAACATTCAAAATACCCCCTAAAAGTTGAACGGAGGTTTTCTCTGCAGCCTTTCCAAGAACATTTGCGGCAATAACGCTTGCACAGGCACCTGTTCCGCAGGCTAATGTTTCTCCGACACCTCTTTCCCAAACACGCACTTTTAACACGTCCCTTGACAAAACTTGTACAAATTCCACATTAACCCTCTTTGGAAAAAGCTTATGGTTTTCCACTTTTGGACCCACAACTTCCACGGGATAATTATCGACATTGTCGACGAAGATGACGCAGTGGGGATTTCCAATGGATAGGACAGTGGCAAAAAGAGTTTCTCCATTTATTTTAACTGGTTTGTTTATGAACCTTCCCTTTTCTATCATGGGTATTTTGTTGACTTCAAAGCTTGGAGAACCCATGTTAACTCGAACTGAGGTTACGGATTTTCCTTCTAATTTAAGTTGTAGCTCTTTTACTCCAGCTAAAGTTTCCACAGCCATTTCTTCTTTATTTATAATTTTGTTCTCGAAACAGTATTTGGCAAAACATCTTATTCCATTCCCACACATCTCGGCTTCTGTTCCATCGGAATTGAATATCCTCATCTTCAAATCTGCTAGCTGAGAATTGTAAACCAACAAGAGCCCATCCGAACCTATTCCCAGTCTTCTTCTGCATAGTTTTATCGCCATTTCCACCAATTTTTCTTCCTTAATTTTTCCATCCCTATTATCAAATATTATGTAATCGTTTCCCAATCCATGCATTTTCCAAAAGGTTAATTTTTTAACCATTCCGCTTCCCTCTGTTTTTGAATTAGATCTTGGAGAGTTTCAGCTTCCCTTATAAGCGCGTATTGGTCTTCCCTAACGAGCACCTCAGCCGGTCTAGGTCTGGAATTATACTGCGAACTCATAGAAAACCCATAGGCTCCAGCATTCAACAGCGCAATTATATCGCCCTCATGAATTTCGGGAAGTAAACGATCCTTTGCAAGTATGTCGCCGGTTTCGCATATTGGTCCAACTACATCATAGATTTCTCTGGGCTCCTCGTCAAGCCTATTTGCAACTTTTATATGGTGGTATGCATTGTACATGGCAGGCCTGATTAATGTGTGAAAGCCGGCGTCAACCCCTACATACTTTTTATAAGGCGTAACCTTAACTGTTGTAACTCTTGTTAAGAGCACTCCAGCTTCGGCAACGATAAATCTTCCAGGCTCAATCCAAAGTTCTGGTTCTTCTAAGGAATGCTCTATTAACATGCGTCTAAACAATTTTATGAGCTCGTTGGAAAAAGCTTCTAGGTTTATCTCATTCTCACCGGGTTTATAAGGAACACCTATTCCTCCACCGAAGTCTATGAAATCGAAATTTAATTTAAGCTCTTTGCTGATTCTTCCAGCAACTTCAAGAAGTCGTTCTCCAGCTTTAAGGTATGGCTTAAAGTCCATAATTCCAGATCCTATATGCATGTGGATCCCGAACTTTTTGACTCCAGCTTCTTTACCGATTTTATAGGCTTCAAAAGCAGCTTCCTCGTCCAATCCGAACTTTGTCTGCTTTCCCGCTGTGACGACGTATTCATGGTGGCCTGCTCCGAACTCGGTGTTAATCCTCACAGATAAGGTTTCTGGAACACCAATTCTGATAAGTCTTTTAAGCTGAGAGATCGAATCAACGTTAACCATGACCTTATTATCTAAAACGTATTTCAGCTCTTCGTCTCCGACATTTACTCCGGTGTAAAGTATCTCCCAGGGCTTGAAACCTGCTTTTAGAGCCGAATAAACTTCTCCCATACTTACCGCGTCAATGTAAGCCCCCTCACTCCTAAGGATTTTTAACACTGAAATGTTTGTGTTAGCTTTGGCAGAGTAGAGTATCTTGAACTTATGATACTTACTTGAAAAGGCCTCTTTTAATCTTCTATAGTTCTCCCTTATCTTCCTTTCACTCATGACATAAAGTGGAGTGCCGAAAGCCTCTGCAAGCTTGACTGCTGAAACATCTTCTATATAGAGTTCGCCGCCAAGGTTCTTTAAAGGAGTTTTCAACATGGCTTACACAACGCTCC
>JAVZIQ010000012.1:32316-33815 GCA_038871175.1 Bathyarchaeia archaeon
GTAGAATTTATAGCTTTGACTGTTTCCAGCGCCTTTTCCAAATCCTTCCCGTCGATAAAAACGGTTATTGTGGCTTTACTTGAGGAAATTTCCAAAATATTTATTTCCTTTTCAGCGAGAAGGCCTGATATTTTTGCAACCCATCCAGGAGAGTCTATGAAACTTGGATTTATTATTTCAATGGAAGCCACGTTTTCTTTGAGGCTTACTCCATTTAGGCCTTCAACAAGGCATAACTGCGAGAGCAGGAACTTTTTATTGCCATTTTCCAAAAATACAGTTATAGAGTTCTTTCCTGTGCTTATGCCCATAACTCTCTCTTTAAAAATTGTCTCGAAGACTTTTGCAAGGTTTGCCCCAGTAATTTCTCCAACTAGGGTTATGGCACATAGGCCCCTGTAGCTATTAATTTTGAAAGAGTTGGAGAAAGCCCCTACTATCTCAGTTCCCTCGGACTGTAATCCTTTATGGAAGCTTACAATTCTCAGCTTCTGCTCTGGAACTTTATATCTTAGGGCTTTTGGGTGCACTATTTTAGCTCCTCCCTGGGCTAATGAGAACATTTCCTCTACAGTTATTTTTTTAATCTGTTTAGCATTTGGAACAATTTCAGGGTCAGCCGTTAATATTCCCTCTGTATTTTTTACAAGTATTACTTCCTCAGCTTGTAGGCAGTTCCCGAGTAAAGTTGCTGTTATATCACTTCCACCTCTTCCTAGAATTGTCACTTGACCCTTTTTATTTTTCCCTATAAAGCCGCAGATAACAGGAACACATTCCCCTAGTAATGGTTCAATGTAGGCTTTTACCCTGCTCGTCGTCTCCTCCAAATCCGGTTCTGCTTCTAGAAAGTCTGAGTTTGTTATGATGGGCCAATCTTCCCTTTGAGGGTCGAAATAAACGGATTTTATTCCTAACGATTTAAGGGCTGAAGAGAAAAGTCTAGCACTGATTCTCTCACCCATTGAAACTATCTCCGCATAGTCAGCATCCTCGACTTTTCCTATTTCAGTAACACACTTAATGAGGTTGTCCGTCGTCTTTTCCATAGCCGAAACGACAACTATCACCTCCTTAAAACCAGATTCTTTAATCATCTCCGCAGCCTTTCTAATAGTCTCTCCCGAACGGAGTTCAGCTCCACCAAATTTTACTACAATTCTCTTCATAACATTCACCAACTATTCAGCCTTACCGATTATTTGGTCTAGCACATCTTCTGCTGAATATACTCCTGGACGACTTTGTTTCATTATCCATTCCACAGCTTTCAGGGCACCTGTAACGAATGCGCTTCTAGAAAATGAGATGTGTTGGAGAGTTATCATTTCATGTGGACCTGCAATTATAACCTCATGAATGCCAGGTAATCCTCCAGCCCTCACGGATAATACCTCGAGCTCTTCGCGAGTTCTTTGAGAAAAACCCATTCTACCATGAACAATTTTAGAGTATCCTCTTAGAGAAGAAATAAGATTAGCTATCGATACTGCTGTGCC
>JAVZIQ010000013.1:0-32159 GCA_038871175.1 Bathyarchaeia archaeon
AATATTTTGGAGCATTACGCCTAGCCTCTTTGTGGGATTTGCGACCACCATAACACGCAGCTACAGTTACATTTTCCAGAACTGTCATATTATGAAATAGTGCAGGTGTTTGAAAAATCTTTGTAATGCCTAAATTGCATATTTCATATGGTGCCAAGTGCGTTATATCATGATTATAAAACTTGAGGGTGCCTTGATCTGGATGCATCAACCCACAGATGAGGTTAAAAAGAGTTGTTTTTCCAGCTCCATTTGGACCTATAAGGCCAACTATTTCAGACTCATCAACTCTGAAGGTTATTTCGTCAACGGCTTTTAAGGCGCCAAATGATTTTGACACCAGCGCACCTTCTAGCACCATTTTCCACCCTAATTGCCGCGATATTATAAAATAAAAAGGGAATTATGGAAGTAGTAGGGGATGCTCCGGTATTTCATTATAAATCCAGTTATAGACAATAACGCATTCCCATTTGAATTGTGTCCCATGAACCCATTGTCCGCCAACGACGGGAACAATAGAATAGAAATTCTTGTACTCGATAAGTTCAGGCCAATATTTGTATCTTTCTTTCTCAGCCTCAGTTAACGGTGCCTTGAAACATACCCTTCCGTTAGGCGTTTCTATATCCGTGTTTGCTATTGCATCCCTAATTTTAACTTTGTTAAGAGAACGGCACCTCGTTAAGGAATCAACAGCAACGTCTATGACGGCGAAAGCCCCACCAAGTGTTGTAAACCATGGTTTACCTGAGAACTGCGACCATTTTTCAGCTATTTGTCTTGATGTTAAGCCTGTAACCTGTGATTTATATGGATATTCTGGGCACCAGAATATTTCAACACATATGCCTAGCGGGAGGTCTCCTCCAACAGCCTCTAGATCTGCCGGGAAGAATAAAGCCCTACCTACCGTTGTAAGTTTTGGTTTAACGCCTGCTTGGCGACATTGCCTCCAAAAAGTAGCAAAATCTGGACAAAGCATGTTTACGAACAGCACTTCAACGTTTTCCGTCTTTATTTTTTGTATCACTGCAGAATAGTCAGTCACTCCATAACTAACCATTCCCAGATCGACTATTTTGTAGTCTTTAGGTGTTAATTTTAATACACAATCTTTAAAAACTCTTCCATCAATATCGTCAGCGAAGAGAGTTCCAACCACTTTATTTGATTCTACTAGACCCCACATGCCAATATGTACCAATGTGTCGTCAGGCTCCATTAGCAATATTGAGTATGACCACTCGTAAGGCGCTCCAGTAAGCCAAGATAGGGCAATGTTTGCACCTACGTAGGGCACCTTGTACTTTTCACACTGTGCTGAAGCCGGCAACGCTGTGGCAGGTGTTCCCCATCCTACAACAATCATATCAACATTCTCTTTTGTTATTAGCTCTTCGGTAACTTTTGCAGCTTTGTCATAATCACTCTCTGTATCTCTAAGTATTATATCGATCGGAATCTTACGGCCTGCCTCTTCAACGTGCAAACCGCCCAGCTTATTGTTTACGTAATCTTCATATACGCTTTCAACAAATGGCGCAATTTCACCAAAGCCAGCAAGTGGACCTGTTAAAGGCGTTGGCCATCCCAATTTTATGACCTCTGGACCTTTGGGGAGCAGCAGGTACCACACACCTACTATTGCTGCAACTACAACAATTACTGCAATTATAATGGCTTGTATTTTGGTAATGCCAGTACGCTCCATTTTGCAAACCTCTTTTTATCGTTGACAGGAAAATTACATATAAGACTTTTGGTTACCAACATCCTCACATGTTACAAACACTTGCAGCACCTTTAGACGTTGCTAAGCATTTCGCAAAATGAATTGGGATTTTTAAATAAATCTTCTTCCATCATGTTTTTATCTTCCTAACAAATTAGTTTATTCTTTAAAACAGGTTCAACGTATATATTTAAAGCTTACAACAAAGTCAGCAAAAGTTTTTATAAATTCAAAATTTTAATTAAGAATTTGCTTCAATTACCTAGAAGGGATGTTCTATGTATCTCTTAAAGTAAAAGAAAATATGCGCGCTTTGACACTTTTACTATGCTGATGGGGATGAGGGAGAGTAAATTAAGCTAATTGCTCCTTGAGGGCATCTGATGACGCAGAGGTTACATCCTCGACAAAGTTCTTTGTTTATATTTGGTCTTCCGTCATCTTCATACAGAGCGAAGCACCAAGTATCAAGACATGTTTTGCAGTTTGTACACTTGCTGTAATCGATGCAAGCTACCCTGTATGGCCATTTCACACGACCCATATCGACGATGTCCTTTAAACCCAGTCCAATAAACTCGTCAACTTTGCTATATCCTTGCTCCACCATGAATTTCTTAATAAAGTCGACTGTTTTAGAGACAAAGCTAATTCCATTCCACATTATGCCGGCAGATAATTGTACAGCTTTTGCACCAAGCATCATTACTTCAATGCAATGTTCAGGAATCACTAAACCGCCACATGCAACCACATCAAGGTCTGGCACGTTCTTACTGACTGCAGCTACATCTCTATAAGTGCCAAATCTGCTCCAGGGCCCCACAGTACACCAGAACGATGCAATAGGATATCCTTCAATCGTCGGCATCAACGATTTCCCCCTGTTATAAATGTCTGGGGGTGGCACGGTAACGAAGGCATGTGTGCAGGTAACGCCTCTTGCACCAGCCTCCTTATATATTCTTGCAGCATTTATAACCCGGAAAAAGCCTAGCTCAGGAGTTATTTTTGGGATTACTGGTACGTGAACAGCCTTAGTAATTCCATTAACAATTTCAGCTGCTACTTCAGGAATTAATCCGACAGTTACTCCCGCCTCTTTTGGAAAAGATTTGCCTTTCGCAACAGTCTCTAATGCCTCAACAGCTGTTTCATAAGTCATAACGGATGCGAAGTTCAACTCCACCATATCAGCACCTGCAGACACCACTTCTTCAGCTAAATTAGACCAACCTTCCACATCTACCTCTGGTCCTACAATGCTGGCTATTATAGGCATATCTTTGAATTTACTTTTACATTTCTTAACAACATCAATCCCTTTAGATTTGGGGAATAACACGTCTGGCCATTTTGCGGCAGAAACGAATCCTTCTCTTTCCGCGAAACCGGGAACCTTTATTGGAAGTAAAAATAATTCCCCACGCCAGTTGCTCGCTTCTTTATCAGAATAGTATGTAATAGTTCCTGTAACAAATGCGCCCAGCCCTAAGTCATAGTACTTTTGGGCTAATTTGAAATATACCTCAGAGCATATATCTTTATACGGAACTGGAATACACGGCGCGTGGGAGGCAGTAGCTACAGGATTTCGAAAATCTACGCCACAGAATTTTACTGTTAAATCAACATCAACCATCTTAATACACCCAACCAATATTTTATATGCGGCTTATATTCAGAAGATTTTTCATATTTAAAAATTTTTATCCCATACTCCCAGGGTCTAAGCACAAAAATAATCCTAAAACGAATTAATAACATATACAGCGCGAAATAAGGGTTTTCTAGTTTTAAAATTAGTTTACAATAAGCTGGGTGGCTTTGTTAAGAGGTACAAGATTGCGTATTTTTGTTATGACAAAAATTTTATGGTCGGAAATGTAAATTTAAATAGAGTGTGGTGGTTGGATGAGAGCTGTTAGGTTGTTGGATGTAGGGAAGTTGGAGTTGATGGATGTTGAAGTTCCTAGAGTTAGAAACTTTGAAGTTCTTGTGAAGGTGCAGGCCGCTGGAGTTTGTCATAGTGATGTGCATTTTAGGATTGGGTATATTGGTGATTTGAGTTTGAATGATCAGGGGATTATGTTTCCTGTTACTTTGGGCCATGAAATAGCAGGGGTTGTTGAGGAGGTTGGAGGTGAGGTTCAAGGTTTCAGTAAGGGTGAAGGGGTTGTTGTATATCCATGGATAGGCGACGGCACATGCTATCATTGCAGGTTGGGTGAGGAAAATATGTGTTATAACCCTAGGCAGCTCGGGGTTCATGTGGATGGGGGTTTTGCAGAATATGTTAAAGTTCCTCATTATAAATATCTATTCAAGATTAGAAATATTTCTCCTGTTGAGGCTGCTCCCTTAGCATGCAGCGGAGTGACCACATATAGGGCTGTTAAGAAGGCTGATTTGAATCCTTTAAAGGTTTTGGTTGTTGTAGGTGCCGGTGGGGGACTTGGAACTATGGCCATTCAGATTGCTAAAGCAACTTCCAGAGCTACAATAATAGGAGTTGACGTCAAAGAAGAAGCCTTGGAAGCTGCTAAAAGGGCTGGATGCGATTATGTTGTAGACGGGAAAAGCAGAAGCGTAATTGAGGAGATAAAGGGATTAACTGATGGCCGGGGCGCTGATGCTGTTATTGACTTTAACAATTCTGAAAAGACTTTGTCAGTGTATCCCTTCACTTTAGGTAAACATGGAAAATACATTATGGTTGGGTTGCATGGAGGTGAATTGAAATATCCAAGCCCACTAATTGTTTTCAACGAAATACAATTTGTTGGAAGCTGGCTTGGCAGTCAGGCTGACTTCTTTAACGTAATGAACCTAGCTGAAAGGGGAAAAGTTAAACCTGTAATTACAAAAACCATGCGCCTTGAAGAGGCTAATGAAGCCTTAGACAACCTGGAATATGGCAGAGTTACAGGTAGACAAGTCCTCATCCCTTAAGCTTCACTTGCCTATTTCCGCTCATTTCCAAAATTTAAGGTTAGAATCAGATTCTAAGAGATTTAGGGATAAGCTTTGCATAGCGAAGTTAGGTTTGAAAGGCCTTTACCCCGTTGGGTTATGGTTCCCGCCATGGTCTACGTTACTGTCATATCTTACCTCATCCGTTCAAGCGTTCCGCCTGTTCTTCCCTTAATAATGGAAGAGTTTAGGATTACTGGCGCGTTAGGCGGGCTGCTTATAACAGCTGTGACCATTCCCTGCATTTTCCTCCCCATAATTGGAGGAATGCTTGCCGATAAATATGGTATGAAGCTTGTGGGGAAAATCTCCCTCCTTCTATTAATTTTAGGATCCCTTGTTATGGGTTTGACGCCTTCATACCTTTTGGCATTGGCCGGCAGATTTCTCATTGGATTGGGAATAGCTGTTATCCCTGTTATTACTTTTTCCATTATTGCAGCTTCTTTCTCTTTAAATGAAATGGGTAAAGCCATTGGGCTGCGTTCAACTTCCACGCCTATATCTTTGGCTTTAAGTTTTCCAATTTTTAGCAGTGTGGGCGTGGCCTATGGATGGAGGGCTTGCCTTTTCCTAGCAGCTTTTTTAGGAATTACTTCGCTTATGGTTTTCTGGACTGTGACTGGAAAAATGCCCTCCCAAAGTTTGGAAGGGAATAGATCTGGGAGAAGCCTAAACTTCAGCCAAGTTTTATTTAACATTGAACTTTGGAAGCTTGGAATCGTTTGGAGTTTTACTTCCATGGCTTTTGACACCATTCAAGTATGGGGCCCAACCCTCTTCGTGAAGTTTAAAGGTTTAGATCTTATTCAAGCCTCTTTAATAAGCATGCTTGTTATAGCCATGTTAATCCCTGCCAGCCCTTTTTTCGGCTGGATTTCAGACAGGTTTAAAAGGCGAAAAATAATCTTTTTAACAGGACTGACAATAGCCACAATCACGTATCCCCTTATCTCCTACGTCAAAGGTTTAGAATTAGCATTTATAGCAGTCATTATTGGTATTGCAACATCTCCAATACCAGTTCTTACATATGTTTTAACCCCTGAAATTGTTGACAAACATTTGATAGCAACAGGATATGGCTTCATACTCTCCCTTTTAAATATAGGCAGCGCTGCAGCATCACCCCTCATAGGCTACATATACGATTTAACTTCAAACTTGACAACAATTATACTGGTTCCAATTATCACTTCAATAACTGCGCTAATCACTGCATTAACGTTAAAAATAAAATAAATAACGAATGTTTAAAATCTAGTTATGGCGCATGAAAGGTTAGGTTAAGAATAAGGTTTAGCATTTTGCTTCTTTCCCTTGTATGTGACAATTCTGCCTTATTATTCTCTTTAGCTGAAACCTGCCTATAGGTGTTGATGAACTGTTGTTTGGAAAGGTTTATATGGTTGGATTATCCATCCAATAAATCAATGTCGACAAGTAGAAAGATTTGCGCAGTCACCGTGATTGCAGCCCTATGTTTAGGGTCAAACTATGCCTTAGCAGGTTTGCCGAACTTTAAATTTATGGATTTTCTGGTTTTTATAAGCGGTTTTGTATTCGGCCCGATTGCTGGAGGCTCGATAGGGATTCTCATATGGATGGTTTACGGAGTTATAAATCCCTACGGTTTTGTTCCCCAAATATGGGTTGCAACAATGCTTTCAGAATCCGTCTATGGTTTTGCAGGAGGCTTTCTTGGAAGGAAAAACCCATTAAACAAGTTTGAAGGAAATCCTCTCAGTTTCGGCGTCTTCCTAGGGGTTATTGGGCTTTTTTTAACTTTTATCTATGATTTAATTACGAATTTTGTTTATGCATACGCCCTTAACATACCCTTAGTTATAGCCTTAATAACGGGGGTGCCTTTCGCGTTAGTTCACCAGTTAAGCAACACTTTGATTTTTGGAATATGCTCCATTCCAGTCATAACAGCGATTGAAAGATTTGTTGGAGTTGGGAGTTTTGGCCTTTTTAAAGGGTAAGTGGGCTTTAGCTGCAATTGTTTTTCTTTGCTGGGCTTTAATTGCCTCGCTGCTATGTTGCTACTATTACTATCAGTATGATGACCTTAAAAACAGGGTTGAAAGAGCCATGGCTGAAGTGAACATAGGCATAGACTACGGCAACGGTACAAGAGTATGGTATAACGGTACAAAGGCGGCAACTTTGTATGATGCCATGGTTAATGCAGGATGGAAGGTGGAGGGCAAGTCCTATGGAGCCATGGGATTCTTCGTAACTTCAATAAATGGAATTGAAAACTCGGATAACACCCTAACATATTGGGGCTGGTGGTCTTGGACGGATTTCGGATGGTCTCATGGAGGTTCAGCCTGCGACAAATATATATTAAGCCCAGGTGAAACAGTGATATGGTACTATTCAAAAACAGATCCATCCACCTTTGAAATGACCCCTCCACCATAAAGAAGCCATAGAAACTCTCTTGAAAATCATATTTGACCTTGCATAATTCAGGTTAAAAGATTGCAGTTAAGTTATCTCCTACAATTTACAATAGGAATATATATTTCTACTTCGCTGTTTATCTTGTTGGGGAGAGTTGCCTAACAGCATTCTTAAAAGCAGAAAGCCCAGGCTTTTCGAAACGCCTGAATGTAAAAACTGCGTTTATAAGGGCAGCAGATACTGCTGGAGCCAATGTCCATACAACATTTGGAGAAAACAGGAATATTTTTAACAACTACATCCTTTCAGTTATCTCCATTTCAAGGTTCACCAAAGCGTATAGAGAGCCTAAACATCCATGATCACAAATTTTTAATATCTAAGAAATAAATAACATGAGGCTATGGAGGTGGAAGAACTTAAAGCATAAACAAGGTATTTCAAAAATTGTTGCCGCCTTGATAGGTATTATAGTTATAGTTGCAATTGCAATAGGGGCTGTTGCCTACTATCTCAGTATTCAACCTTCAACACCCACGCCTAAAACGCCTACTCCAGCTACTCCCACGCCTGCCACTCCAACACCTGTAACACCTACACCTTCGCCTATAATCACACCATCACCCACGGTTCCGCCTACGACTACACCAACACGGACAACGCCTGAGCCAACTCTACCTCCCATATCGCCAACACCGACAACGCCCACGCCTGCAACACCAACACCTACTCCGAAACCTACTCCTACTCCGACTCCTACGCCTACTCCTGTTACGCCTACCCCTACACCTACTCCTATAACGCCTTCTCCTACGCCGAGTTTAAATCCTATAATTAATTTAAGGGTTGGAGCCTACGCAGAATATCTCGTGAAGACTTATATAGATGAGGATATGGTGGAAATGAAAAATAAGTATAGTGTTGATGGTGAAGAAATTTATAACGTAGTTAACTGTTGGGTTCTTTCTTTTACTACAACCATTGAGGAAGAAGGCATGACTATGAAGACTATTGTAACTTGGTGGATGGCTAAGTCTGATCTGAAGGTGGTTCACGGCCGCATCCGCACATATTTTAATGACAGCTTGATGTATGAACGGGAATTTGACCCTGAGCAGGCACCTGAAGAGGCTGGTGAACCGCCGAAACCCATCGATGTGAAATATACAGTGGGATATGAAACCGTCACTGTTCCAGCAGGCACATTTCTAAACTGCATGAAAGTGGAAGTTACAGCTCAAGACCATGTTGTAAAAAGCTGGGCTCACAACAACGTCCCAATATTCGGCCTAGTCAAATCTGAAATATATGAAAACGGCAGACAAGTCATGACTATGGATCTAACATCCTATGGCGGTTAACAAATACCTGAACCTCAAAATTCTGCAAACTCTTTCAGGGTATAACATTACGCCCCTTTTTCCATTCACTCTATTTCTTTATTATAAGAAGTCAGTTTTTATTCTTTAACATTATTGAGGCGGGTTTCCTTCAGCCTTTAGCCTCATTTTTTCGTATGCTTCCGAAAGCACGCTGTCCAGAGAGCAATTGATTATGCTTATTTAAGGTATTTATTCGATTTCTCCATACATTTGTTTTGGAGCTAATATGTTTGGGAACTTATTTCGAAGTTTTTGGCGGGCCTCATAGCATAGGTGACATGCATCTGCATAGGTTTCTTTGTGTGGCAGGTTGTATTTTTCTATGAGGGCAGCTGGTCCTCCGCTGATTATTGGTTCAAGTATTGGATTGGCATAAGGATCATACCCATCTACTATTTTTGAGAGGTGTTTTTGCCATGTGTTTCCTATGGATATTCCTTGGCAGACATGGACATATCCGAAGGGGTCGATGTGCACTCTTTCTTGTTTAGGGAAGTTTTCATATGGACATTTTGTAAATTCAAGCCATGGCTTTTTTTCCGCCTTGTCTGACAGTTTTTCACATGCCCTTCCGCGATACATCAACTCGCCTAAATCCACTTTGACCCCGCCAACTTCTTTTGGGCAGGGCTTCTCTGAATGTGGACATTTGACGGCTATTATCCCAACCTTTAAGCTTAGGGTCTTAGCAGATTCAACGGCATTTCTAACATTATCCGTTATCCATTCCTCTCCATGGTATAGGTCGCTGCTTAGGACTAACTCCACATCTCCAGCCTCAGCTATCTGCAAAAGCCAGTATGAAGCATCATCTAAACAAGTAGCCCAATAACAATTAGTCAAAACCTCAACACGCAAACCAAACTTAACGCTTTCCCAAACAGCCTTAACCATTAACGGATAGTATAGGAAGGGTTCACCACCCTCAAAAGAAACATAAGTAATAGACCCCAACTTCTTTGCCTCATCTAAAATCTCGCCTACCTGCCTAAAAGTGAAAGTTCCCCTCGCCTTGGGGCTTCCCCAAACAAAACAGTGATCACACTCCAAATCACACCTATAGGTAAGGAGAAAATGAATACCCTTCAACACCATAAACTCACCAGCGCATAAAATAAGTAAGCCTTACGCCTCCTTTAATCTGTTCTGCTAGATTGAACAATAATAAAAGATTTCAGTGAGCCATCTAAAATTTTGTTTATCGGCTGTTTCCATGTCCTTACTTCAAACCCTTCACTGATGCTTAAAATTCTCTTGACCCCTATGTTTCGGCAATCACTACTTCCAAAGGGTTGCTGTCGCCGCATAAAGTCTGAGAAGTCAGGAGCTTTTCCAATACCGTCTAAAATATTAATTGTGTAAGCGTTTTAAGAAGATTATAAGGCTTTGGCTGCATGCATTTTCAAAAGCTCTGCTATGAAAATCATGAATAAGGGCATAATTTGCGAAAGAATGTGGGGAGTTTAGGTAAGGGTTCGAATGTTTTAGGCTTTATTCCCACTGGTAAACCACTACGGGTTCTCCTGCCCCCGTCCATTCTTGAGCTGAACCATCATACATCTTCACATTTTTGTATCCAAGCACTTCACTTAAAACAAAATACAATGTGCTTGCATAGCCACCCACACCGCAGTAAATGATTACCTCTCGGTTTTTATTCTTATCAATAACGCCTGAAGCCATTTTCTCAAGCGTGTCAACGTCTTTATAGGTTATGTAATCTACGGTTCCATCTTCTTTTAAGATAATGTTCCAAAGCCAAGGAGTAGGCAGGCACTTAGCCGTTGGAATATGTCCAGGATACGCAGTCCAGAGCTCTGTGGTTACCCCGAAGTAAACGTCAGGATCTCTAGCGTCAACAATTTTTCCAGGCCTCTTTTTAACATAGTCAATGGAAACAAACATTTCCTCATTCGCCTTTCCATCGTACGTCACTGGTTTTATTGATGGTATATCGGTGGTCGTTGGTTTACCTTCTTTTACCCACTTTTCGTATCCTCCGTCAAGAACAGCAACATTCCTAACTCCAGCATAAAGCAGCGTAACGGCTACTCTTGTAGTCCCAGCCATATTATAAAGGGCCGTCGGCGGGAATGTTGGAGGAAGATTGCCTATCGTGCTTCCAACAACAACTACAAGAGAGTCTTTTTTTATGCCTGACCCGCCAATCAATGCGGATAAATCATTCCACTCTGGAAGTTCCATCAATAAACCAGACGGATGTACGTACCAGTTTTCTTCGGGAACATTTATTGCACCTTCAATATGCCCTAAAGCATAATCAGATTGGCTTCTGACATCAAGGACAACAAGTTTGGGAAGAGTAAGGTTCTGTTTTAACCACTCTGTTGAGACGATGGCTGGAATAGTTCTGGTTTGAGATTTAAAATGAATGGGTTTTACTGCAGCGGCACCTTGTGAAATCAACACTATACACAAAGTCAAAAGAACCGCTATTGCCATTAACGTTTTTTTCACCATAAGGTTTTCACCTCCTTTCCCCCTTCTAATATACGTTTTCATTTGAACATGAAGGAATAATTCCCCGTCGAAGCCTCATCAGGGAACATCCTTCCAATTATTCTTTACGGGATAACCCAATTTAAGAGTTACTTAATAATCTTCTATAACAATCCTCTAGTTCGAAAACCACAATATTTAGCCATTTCAAAAAGACTGAATCAGCTAAAGCCATTAAATCTCATCCATCGCTCAAATATTAAAAACTTCTCAGCACTAGACTGTAAAACGTTCCGCGGGCCGACCACCTGACGCACTCCTGAGGCCTTTTTTATACTGTTTAGTTTGATGTCTAAAATTCTTATTTATTGTAATTGTGTTGGCGGTTTCGCATGCTTATGTTGGTTTAGGGATCCTGGGGTATGGTGAAGCGGGGTATTTTCGGAATTTTGTATAGGGGGGTGTACCAGCCTATTTTTTCTATTGGTGTTAGGCGTCTGAACCTCCCTTTTTCTTCTGCTTCTTTTAAAAGTTTGAAGAATAAGTGTTCAAGCTTGTCTTTGTCCTTTAACATTCTTTCATACATTGGTATGTGGGTTATTTCCATGTTGGTTATTTTTATAGCGTCTTTTGGGCATATGCACCAGCATAGGTCGTCTCCTTCGCAGCTGTGTTTGAAAGTTGGGGGTTGGGTTGAGAAGTCTATGGCATCCATTGGACAGTTTTCTATGCATAGCTTGCAGCTGGGATAGTTGCATTTCGTCATATCTATCACTTTTTGGGGTTTCATTCGGATTCTTGCTTCTTCAGGCTCTATCATAATGGCGTTAACTGGGCATAGCCTATCGCATAAGCTGCAGTTCCAGCAGCTTCTGCTTTCTATAAGGGGCGTTTCCTTTGAATACTTAATGCTTCCAGAGGGGCAGTTGTCAACGCATAGCGTGCATGATGGATACATGCATTTATCCTTATCAATTCTCCTTTCCGGCCTGGCTCCTGGGAAAGGCTCACCTATTGGATGTGGTCTAAATGGGAGGGGAGCATCTTTACCCCTTGGTATTTCTGGGATAAGCTCTTTTCGGCCTGAAACTATTTGAAGAAAACGTTCAGCCATCTCCCTTCCAAATTTTTCAGCCTCTTCAACGTCCAATTCGTCTGGGTGACCATGTGTGGGACTAGGTATTGGCATGTGGAGACATATATTTGAAGCTCCATACCAGTCTCCCCAACCTATAATTTTTAAGCCCTTCCTCTGTAAGGCTGAAGCCATAGATCTAAATATCCAGAAAGGAGCCTCTGCATGAGTGCAGAAGAAAAAGCAAAACTTCCCATCCATCCTTGGCATATTATAAATGAAACGCCTAACATTAGCTGTTTCCCTAAAAAACCATACAGGCGACCCTACCCCTATCAAATCGTAACCCGCAACCTCTTGAGGGTTAACCTCCATAACAGAGGCTATGTCAGCCTCGATAACTCCACTCATACCCCTATGAATTGCCTTCGCAATTTTCCTAGTATTTCCAGAAGCCGAATAATAAACCACAATGCCCCTCAAAAACCTTCCACCTCTTAACGACCCCCATTACAACAATGTTCACTATTAAAAATTTCGCTAATAAATCAGCAACGAAATTCACAAAGTTTCAGCAAAAACATGACCCTGCCAGAACGCCTCTAAAAACATACAAAGCAGCAAACAAGAAAGAAATAACAGAAATATGAAGGGAGGGGCGACAGAAAGAAAAACAAACATCAGACAAGCAATTTAAAATTGGGACAACGCAGAGTTTAAGGAAAATTTTCCCTCCGCTTCATCTGGTTTTCCGGGTATATTTTGTTAGCTATCTTCTTATATATCGCGTATGCTGGCAGTATGTTTATTAATGCTTGTGAGACGTTGAATGCCGCTATAGGCGCCAGAAGCCCAGCTGCAACTGCTGGGGGCATACGATAGAAGATGGGTAGAAGATAATAGTTTGCCACAGTCATGGCGAGAACCCTTACTAATGTTGCCTTAAAAGTGTCAAAGGTAAAGTTTTTTCTGCAGGCTGCGTAGCCTATTATGGTTGCTAGTTCTGCTACAACCTTAAAAATTCCCCCTGAAATGTTTCCTCTAAAAAATATTATTGAACATCCAATTAGGCAAGTGTAGATGGAGCACAGCGGTCCACATAAGAAAAGACTTATCATCATAGGTATTCCTGTGAAGTCCCAGCTTATTTTCGGATATAAGGGAAAGGCAATGTCGAAAGGTAATCCAGGCTGATACTCAAGCATTGCTGACAATGCGCCTAAAGTGCTTGCTACAGCCACTTCCCGAACTCCAATTCTATGCCTCGAAACTCTATTCAACATAAAATGTTGTTTGCAACAGCTTATATTTAAGTTTTAGCTAATTTATTTTTGTTTTTTTACTAAGTTATAATTAACATTTTAAATCATCGTTTTAGCTATTTCAACCAATTTTTTCATCAATTCAGCGTTTTTAGCCTGAAGCACCCGTGACCTGCCAACCTCGTAAATTGTTAGAAGCCCGCTTTTCTCAAGAACCTTTACATGACGGTAAACAGCTGCATAATCCTTCTTCAAAATCTTTGCCACAGCCTTAATGTGGAGAGGCCTATCGCTTGCATTAACAAGCATAACTATTTTGAACCTAACAGGATTTCCAATAGCCTCAAATATCTTTGAAACCTTGCTAATTTCACTTTCATCCAACATGTAACACACAATATTATGTTATATTAGCATTTAATTTATGACATTTTCGCAAGCCATCAAAATCTTACGTAGATATTCCCACAGCAATAGCGAAAGCCTAAAGCCCCTGTTAAAGCTGCAGCCTAATAATCTAAGAGTCCGAATTCTTGAGGAGCTTATGAGAATTTTAAACTTAGTCTAAGTTACATACTAAGAATACTGAAACTGCTTGAGATTGTTAAAATAGATTTAAATATCGAAGTGTTAGATTTTCTAGTTCAAGGATGGTTGCTATTGCCTCTACCAAAATTTAGGTTTAGCAGAAGTGTTTTTATTTTGATTGTGGGTTTCTGCATTATTTTTGTGCACTATGCAACTAGATATGCCTACGGCATTTTGCTTCCTGAAATGTTGCCTTCTCTGAACATATCAAATCTTGAGGCTGGCGTAATTTATACAGCCTACTTTGCCAGTTACACTTTAATAACCCCTTTTCTCGGCATAATGGCGGATAAGTTTGATGCAAGGAAAATAATTGCCCTTTTTCTAGTCATATTGGGCGTGGGAACATTCCTTATGGGTTTATCTAAAACACTTGTTGAGGCAAGCTTGTTTTTCGCTTTATCAGGCATTGGCTGTGCAGCCTGCTGGGTTCCAATAGTTACTGTGACTCAAAGGTGGTTTAAGAAGAAAGCCTTGGCAGTTGCAATCATCAACATAGGTGCACCCCTAGGATTCGCCATAGACGGCGTTATTATGCCATTTATAATAAGGGCTGGAGGGTGGAGGTTAGGATGGCGCTTGCTAAGCGCTTTAAGCTTTCTACTGGCGCCTATAAGCTGGATTTCAATAAAGAGTTTTCCAGAAAACCACCCTCCAGAAAGAGGGAGTGTAAAGGCTTCAAAAAGTTCTTTTAAACGCGAGATATTTGAAATAATCCGCGATTTAAGGTTTTGGCTGATAAGCATTTCCTACATGCTTGTCGGTTTCTACATAATGATCCCATTCACTTTCCTCAGCACTTATGCAAGCCAAGAGATAGCCTTACCCTACGCCTATTCCACAGCCCTTTTAAGCATAATTGCCATGGGAGCCATACCTGGAATGCTTAGTTTATCAACACTTTCAGAGTCAATTGGAAGGTTTAAAGTCCTAATACTTTGCGGAATCATATCAATAATAGGCTTAATTGGAAAGGCTTTATCATCAGATTTTCTCCACCTGGCTATCTCAGCAATCATATATGGAGTAGCCTACGGACCCATATGGGCGCTTTACGCCGCCTACATCTCCGACGTTTTCTCCATGGAACGAGCAGGCATGGTGCTGGGTTTAGTGAGCATACTCTTTGGAGCTGGCTGCCTCCTCTCGCCGCCACTAGCAGGATGGATGGCCGACACAACCCACACATACAGATTATCCTTCATAGCTGCTGCAGCTGGAGCAGCCCTTTCAACACTTTTCCTCTTACCAATGCGAAAAAGCAAATTCCATAGCAAAACCTAAAATTACCATGGAAGAGCTTTTCCATGGTCCTTCATTAAACACGCCGCCTATGCCCATTTTTGATATATTTTCATATTCGATATGTATCTGGCTTCGCAATAAAGGATTTATTAAGTCTTGCTACATTATATGTATGTAAGTATAACAAAAAAACAATTCAACAAAAATACAAAATGGTGAAAAATATGAAAAGCCCCTTCACTTCAAACTGGCTCATATACAAATGCTACAACCCCACAAACAATTCAGACGCAATAAACGAAAACAAAGCCGAGAAAAGCCTAAAAACCCACACAGCCCAAATCGGAACATTCATCTACACCACTCCAGAGGAATCTAAACTAAAAATAGACGAATTCAACAGGCTTCTTCAAGAAGTGGTAGACGAGGTTTTCTCCATGCTTGGAGAACCTGCAAAACAAATCATATACAAACACTTGGAAAAGAAGTATAAGATAAGCAGAGAGGACATCCCAAACAAAATCTGGATGTTCAGCGACGCAGTTGAAAAAATCTTCGGAGCAGGGGCAAGGCTCATAGAAATAAACATAATGAGAAGGCTTTACGAAAAAATAGACGACAACTTCACATATTACCCTGAAAGGGAAGATGTAGCCTTCGCACAATATATATTAGCATTAAAAAAGCATTATGGCCAAAGGGCCATAAGCCAAAGTTAAAGCCAAAATTAAAATGAAAAACCAACGTAAAAGCAGGCGCATAATAAAGATTAAACCTAAATAGAAAATTGCAAACTTAAAGCGCTAAATTTCTGGAAAAAAGCCTAATAATTAAGCTAGCTGTTAGAGGAGAATGGCTAAACTAACCGCTATCAATATGGCTCCAACCACTATTAAAGCTAAGGAGATTATGAGGGGGAACAAGAGGAGGCCAAACAGCAAGAAAGCTCCAACTATAAACGCTGGAACCAGTAAAAGAACTATGAGAACACGTATCAAAAGCCATAGAAGCCTTAACAAAATCACCCTTTCTCTGCCTCTTCTTTCAGGTACTCTTTTAAGGCTGCCTCAACAACTTGGGTTAGTTTAAGCCCTTTTCTGGCAGCATAAACCTTAACGTCACGCCAAAGCCTGTCAGCAAGGGTTACAGTGGTTTTAATAGTCTTCTCAACCTTCTCAGCAATATCCTCAGCCATTTCTACACCACCACAGAAAAACATAAAAACAGAACTCCATAATAAATCTTACTCATGAAAAAACCCTTTAAATCAATTCCAGCAAACATGAAAGTCAAAATTTATCTTCACTCTTCACGGTTCTAAAAGTTTGGTTGACGATGAATTAAAAATGCAGATTATTAAGTAAACTACTGTTCGCTGTGATTTTGGTAAAGTTGTACGCTTATATGAAAGTGGTATGATTCAAGATGGGGTTGTTGAAGAACATTTCAATGAAGCCGCAGTTAATCTATATCAAAGTGCCCTAGCATTTAGGGTTAGACCCTATCGTACTTTTAGGTTAGATCTCCCGTAAGATAATTGGCTGAGGCTACTGTTCCCTTTCCACAACGAAGGCAATTTTTACAACGGCTCTATATTCCACAATTTTGTTGTTTTCTACCTTGGCAGTGCACCGTTTAATGTGCATGCCTCTTATGTTCCTTACTGTTTTTGCAGCCTCTTTCAAAGCATTTTCTGCAGCTTCATTCCATCCTTTAGGCGATGTACCTATTACCTCTATTACTTTAACTACCACCATTTTCCTTACCGAATTATATGTGTTCAAATTTAAACTTGAACTTTTCGCATTTAAATGCAGGTTCAGCCATTTACAGCAAATGCATGCAGACGCCTAAACTTTATGCTCCAAAGAAAATTAATCTCCATTTTCTAAAGTTTAAGATTTAATGGATGTTATATCCTTAAAGATTCTAACTTTTAATCTTTTTTATCAGCCATACCATTTTCTTTGCAAAATTCCTGGCTGTTGCTAAACCTTCCTCATCCTTTAATACTTCGCCTTTCTCTCTTCCAAAGGCTATGTTCCAATAAGTGGATCCAGGGACAATCATACCCTGATGAATAAAGAAGAACAAAAGTTGAGCAAAAGCAAAGTTTTGACCCGCCCTCCTAGCCACAACAATTGGCCCGCCAACCTTGTTCTCAAAAACCCTCCCCTTGGCCAGGGAAAGGTATCCAGCCCTGCTCACTAAAGCCGTAATTTGAGGTGTGGCTGACCCGAAATAAACCGGAGAAGCCAATATAATTCCGTCAGCCTCAACCATTTTGTCAAAAATCTCTTTAAAATCATCCTTTATATGGCATTCGCCTTTCTCTCTGCAGTATAAACATGCATCGCATGGCCTAACATTCTTTTCTGCCAGCCTTATCAGCTCTGTATTTGCTCCTTCCTTTTCAGCGGCTTTTAACGCTTCATTAACTATTATTTCGGTGTTTCCTCCAACTCTAGGACTTCCAACAATCCCAACAATTCGAATCAAAACAGACCACCAAACTAAGGATAAACATAATTATTATTTAATTTTTGGCCAACTCTTCATCCCTTCAATAGGTTAACATAAACATTCCTCAACATTCATATCTTCAATATGAAGAAAATTACTAATATGAGTTCCATCTTGCTTTTTAATATTTTAGTCGCTTGCTTTTCTCTGCCCATACTTCTCGTAGAACACGACTTCCTTTAAGTCTCGTCTGGGTTTTTCACCATACCTTTTTGCGGTTTCAGGCACTTCTGGCACTTTTTCAGGGTAACCCAGAGTAATTACTCCTATTATGTCTATTTCTTCTGGTATTTCCAATATTTTTCTAAGTTTACTCTTGTCAAACATTGTAAGCCAGCAGGTTCCTAAGCCAAGCGAATACGCCGCCAGCATCAAGTTTTGAATAGCTGCTCCTGCAGCGTACTTGTATGTTTCCCCTCCTCCAACATGGGGACCTGTTTTCCCAGGGTCCGCACACACCACAATGTGAACAGTAGCTAGGCATATCCATCCAGTTTCATATTTGGAGAAACCTGTTTTAAAGGGTTCCTTCTGCATTTCAATTGTTAACTTTCTATTCTCTTCCGCAAGCTCTTGAATTTGTCTTCTTACACTCTCATCCTTCACTATTATAAACTGCCAAGGCTGAAGGTTGGCAGGTGATGGAGCCCAGTGGGCTGCCTCCAAAACTACATTTATACTCTCTTCTGGAACAGGCTTCTGCAGGTAACTCCTCACTGTTCTTCGATTTTTTATTGCTTCAATAATGCTTTTGGACATGTTCGGATACTCCCTAAATGCTTTAGCTATTTATGTTTTTCTAAAAATGACCATGCCTAAGCCTCGGGCTATGCATTATTCATCCAAACTTTTTGTAGTTTCTCATCTTTCCTATTATTTTTGAATAGCTAATTTGTACGGGCCTAAACTTCTATTTCTAACTCTTCATTTGAGGCTCAGGTGTTGTTTCAACTCCTTAGACGTGTAAGGCTAGTGGTAGCGTTTTTTAAGAAGTCTAGTTCTCAGTGTTTCAGTGATGCAAGTGGTACTGCTGTTGTTTCATGTATAAATGTTCCCTTCTGTTTTCGGAGCACTCCCCTGATCTTCTTTGAACCGCGTGCTCCCTTTGGGTCTTAAGCCTGTTGCTTGTAGATTTTGGTTTTCATTCGCTTTGAAGTATTGGAAGAATCTTTTCGTAGTAGTCTAGGGCTTCTGGATTTATTAAAGAGTCTCTGTTTAGAACAGGTTTTCCATTTATTATGTTTGAAACTGCTATTTCAACTTTTTTCATATTGAACGTGTAGGGTATGTCAGGCACTTCAATTATTAATGCGGGAACATGTCTTGGCGAAGCCTCTTCACGTAGGGATTTCCTTATTTTATTTTTCAGTTCTTCTGTCAACTTGTAGCCTTGGGAAAGTTTAACAAATAGGATAACCCTCTGGTCTCCTTTCCAGTTTTGTCCAACGGCTAAGCTGTCCGCAACCTCAGGTATTTTCTCCACCACCTGGTATATTTCAGACGTGCCTATACGCACTCCTGAAGGTTTCAAAACAGCGTCTGACCGTCCGAGAAAGGTTATGCCGCGGGTGTCGCTGTGGAAAATAACGTAATCACCGTGTCTCCAAACGTTCTTGTTTGGATAAAACCTGAAATATGCATCTAAATATCTTTCGTTGTCTGGGTCGTTCCAGAAGTAAAGGGGCATTGAAGGCGCCGGAGCTTCACAAACAAGTTCGCCCTGTTCATCCAAAACCGGGTTTCCTTTTTCATCATATGCGTTTATCTTCATCCCTAAACCTGGAGCTTGCAGTTCTCCTGCGTGAACTGGAAGGGTTGGACTTCCAATGGCGAAGCAACCATTAATGTCTGTGCCTCCAGATATGGAGTTAAAATGCAAATCTTCTTTAATTTTACAATAAACCCATTCGAAGCCCTCCGCAGATAAAGGCGAACCTGTCTGGGATATTTCCCGAAGCGAGGAGAGGTTATAATCCTTTCCAGGCTCAGCGTTTATGCTTTTAAGGTTGTATATGTAGCTTGCACTACATCCAAAAATGGTTACCCCCTCCTCCTCAACCAATTTCCACATGGTACCCCAATCAGGATAGTTTGGATTTCCATCATACAGCACTATAGTTGCTCCTACAGCCAAAGAACTCATCAGCCAGTTCCACATCATCCAGCTTGGAGACGTTATATAAGTAATCTTATCTTCACGCTTCAGATCCGTGTGAAGTATAAGTTCCTTTAATTGGTTAACGAGAACACCAGCACAGCTTTGAACCATGCATTTTGGCTTACCAGTTGTTCCAGAGGAAAACATTATGTAAAGAGGATGGTTTGAAGACACCTGCTCAAATTTAAAATCTCCCAATAACCCTGAGGATAAAAATTCGTTATAATAAATGGAGTTTGGAACATTGCTTATATTAGGTTTTTCATTTACATATGGAACTATTATCACTTTTTTCAACGAACTAATTGCCCTAGCAATTTTTTCAACATTGTTCAAGGTGTCAAAGGCTTTTCCTTTATACCAATATCCATCCACAGAAAATAAGACTTTAGGCTCTATTTGGCCAAGGCGGTCCACCACAGCCTGAGTGCCAAGCTCAGTGCCGCATGAGGACCATATTGCACCCACGCTTGCAGCTGCAAGCATGGCAATACACGTCTCTATAATGTTCGGCATGTAGGCGCAAACCCTGTCTCCAGGGCGCAACCCCACATCGCGTAACGAGTTTGCTAAACGTGCAACAGATTCGTATAATTCGGCATAAGTTATTTTGGCGTAGTTTGTGGTTTCCCCTCTAAATATAAAGGCTACATGGTTGTCTCTATGCCTTAACAGGTTTTCAGCGAAGTTTAATCGTGCACCTGTAAACCATCTTGCCCCTGGAAATTTGCCGAGGTCGTCAACCACCCTATCATACATGCATGAAGCTTTAATTTCAGTGTATTCCCAAACTGCCTTCCAGAAATCAGGAATATTTTCCACTGACCAATCATATAATTGAAAATAAGAAAAAGGGGTATAGGGATCTATTTCAAGCCCATATTTTTCGTTGACATAGTTAATGAAACAAGTCATGTTAGCCTTTTTCAGACATTTATCTGAAGGTTGCCATAGCAGCTTTCCCATAATCCTGTTCCCATAGCAAAATCTGCGTTCACTTAAATTTTTAGCTTTCCCCTAGGATTTTCTAACTTAAGCCCAAGCGGTTACTCCGCCGTCTATGAATAGTATTTGTCCAGTCACGAAGTTTGAAGCGTCAGAGGCGAAGTAAACTATTGCCCCTATCAAGTCGTCTGGATAACCCCATCTTCCAAGGAGTATGCGGGACTTCATTGTTTTTGAAAGTTCAGGGTCTGCCATTATGTGGGCTGTTAATGGTGTGGCTATAACTGTTGGAGCTATGGCGTTAACCTGAATGTTAAACTTAGCCCATTCACAAGCAAGCTGTTTTGTCAGGGCGATAACTGCTCCCTTGCTTGTACAGTAAGCTGCATAGTTTCTAGGCAAACCATACAAACCTCTAACAGAGGATATGTTTATTATCTTCCCCCTTCTCTGGTTTATCATTGCTTTTCCAACTTCCCTGCATGTTAGAAACACTCCAGTAACGTTAAGCCCTATTACTTTTTCCCAATCCTCTGTTGGGTAGTCCTCTGCAGGCTTTGGAATATTCATCCCTGCATATGTGACTAGAATGTCTATTCTTCCAAAGGCGTCAACAGCCTGTTTAACCATGTTCTTAACTTCTTCAGGTTTAGTTACGTCGCACCGTATTGCAAGCGCTTTACTTCCAAGTTTTTCAATTTCACCCTTAACCCTTTCAAGCTTTTCAACATCCCTGCCTACAACAGCCACATTGGCTCCGAAATCTGCCAGTCCAAGGGCTGTAGGCCTTCCTAAACCTCCTGTTCCCCCAGTCACCAAAGCAACCTTACCTGTTAGGTCGAAGAGCTTCCTGTAACCCATAGATCCCGCTTTTATACGCTCCTGAAGTACGCGCTCGTAGGCTTCAGGCGACTCGAAGGCTTCGCTCAAAATGATTCACCTTTCTATTGTTTTTTAGGGTAGCCCGCTATAACAAGCATGCTTGCCGTGTTGTTAGTTTCGTTTATAAGGTATCTCTTTTCACCTGCTGGGATGTAAAGGGTGTCTGTGGGGTTAAGTGTAAACCTTGTTCCATCTTCAGCTATAACGGTTAATGTTCCTGATAGTACAAAGTATACTTTTTCAAAGTCGTTTGCAGACATTTCCGCTCCCCCTCCTGGAAGGAAGTGGGATAAGCCGACCCAGAAAGTTTCCACTCCTGTCGTTTCTCTGTGTTGAAGTCTTAAGGCAACCATTTTGAAGTGTCCAGCAGCCTCATAGGGCTTTGCATCTTTTAACTCGAATTTTTTCATAAACTCGCCACACTCCTTTAGAATATTCTTTTTTGTCAAAGGTACTATTTTAGCTTAATCATATTTTTTAGGCTCTTTTGGAAGGCCGAGCATCTCTCTGGCCTGAGCAGGTGTAGCTATTTCCCGGTTGAGCTCTCTTGCAATTCTAACGGTTCTTTCAACAAGCTGGGCGTTGCTTTTCGCTAATTCTCCCTTCCTGTAGTAAATATTGTCCTCAAGTCCCACTCTAACATGGAGACCCATGGCTATAGCTATTGTTGTTAGGGGAAGCTGGAATGGGCCTACGCCTATGACGCTTACTATGGATCCTCTTGGAACATGGGACAACATTGAGATGAGGTTTGCAGGTGTAGGCAGCACGCCGCTAGGGGCTCCCATTACAAACTGGATAAGATAGGGTTTACGTATCAAATCCTTTTCAATAAGGTTATAGAAAAGCTGGAATTGCCCCTGATGATAAATTTCCAGTTCAGGCTTAATGTTTCTCTCAAGCATAGTCTTAGCGTAAAGCTCAGATTCAGCCCATGAAAATGTCGGAGGCCAAATGCTGTCCATAAGAACATCGTTAGGCCTGCCTGAAAGCGGAGGCTCCCTCCTCTTTAGGAAGGCTCTCCAAGCTAGGGGTCCAAGGTTTAGGCTTGCAATTTCAGGGTCTGCTTCAAGAGATCTCATTCGCTCCTCCGTGGTTAATTTGCCGAGGCCGCCTCCAGTAGTATTATTTATAATAACGTCTGGGCATAGAGCCCTTATCCTCCTATTTATCTCCCTATAATGGTTTGGATTCACTGAAGCACTTGCATATCCCTTCTCCGGATCTCGCGCATGAACATGTATAATTGATGCCCCAGCCTTGTAAGCCTCATAGGCCTGTTGAGCTTGCTCCTCAGGAGTTTCCGGAAGGTTCGGATTCGACTCTTTACCGTGAACTCCTCCAGTTAAAGCAGCGGAAACTATGAGGGGAGGTATTTCAAACCTTCTAAAAATTCTCAAATACTCATTTACATCGTTATAATCCCAGGACAACTTTCAACACCACACATTATTCAAAACATATTATAATATAAACTTCTCTGAAAAATTTTAAGCTTTTAATTGGATTTTCCAAACTTCAGCAGCCCCCGAGTTTTCAACTGTTCTATAAGCCACTCATCCCTCCGCCTCACAATAGCTTCAACAGATCTCCCTGTATAATCGTAAAAGCCTTTACCAGTTTTAATCCCAAGCTCACGAGACTCAGCCTTCCTCCTAAGGAGGCCTGGAGGTTTAAACCTGTCTCCGAGAGTGTTATAGAGGTAGGTATAGGCATAAAAGAAAGTGTCCATGCCTCCAAGATCCACAATCTCCAAAGGTCCAAGTATGGGAAGCCGAAGACCCAAAGTCATTTTTACAGCTGTGTCAATGTCCTCAGCTGTTGCCAACCCCTCCTCCAACATTGTTATAGCCTCAATCACCAAAGCAGCTTGAAGCCTAACCCCTAAAAAGCCCGGAGAATCCTTGCATACAACAGGAACCTTGCCCAGAGATATCATAAAATTCCTTGCAATACCCACAGTCTCATCTGAAGTTCTTCTACCCCTCACTATCTCCACAAGAGGCATCAAATAAGGCGGGTTCCACCAATGCGTTCCCACAACCCTATCCTGCCTCAAAGTTGCCGAAGCTATTTCAGTTATGCTGAAGGAAGAAGTGTTCGAAGCAAGTATTGCATGCTTCGGACAATATTCATCAAGCCTCTTGAAAAGATCTTTCTTAACGTTCATATCTTCAGTTACAGCCTCTATAACGAAATCCGCCCCTTTAACCGCTTCAGCCAAGTCTGTTTCACACTTAATCCTTGATAAGGCCTCAGCAGCCTCCTCACCTGAGATTATCCCTTTATCCGTTAAAACTTTCAAGTTCAACTTTATTTCATCCAATGCCTGTTGAAGAAGCTCTGGTCTCCTCCTAAAAATGCTTGTTTCACATCCAGCCTGCGCACATACCTGGGCAATGCCATGACCCATAATCCCAGCGCCGATCACTGCCACTTTACGTACATCTACTCCATTCATGCGGAACACCAAACCACTCTCACATTAACATTTAAAACTTATAATAACCTTTTCTACCGAGGGTTTAGAAAATATAAAACGCTCTTGATAATTGATTAGTTCTGGATATTTCTGGTACCATGCCAGTTCAGCTTGGGATTATAATGTTTAACGGTCAATACCTTCTTATTTATTTAACATGCACTTTAAATTTCGCGCAGCTTCTAGGAGTTGGAAGGTTGTTATATGGGCGGTTTCAGTTTTAACTTCAATTTTTGGGTTGTAGCGCCCCAGATTCCTTGAGGTAGCGCTATTAGGATGGCGAGGACAACTAATCCTTCTAATAGTAAGCTTAACCCCAGATACTGGGAAAGTAAATATCCTAAGGCTACAAATATGGCGCTGCCTACAGCTGGTCCAACTATTGTACCGACCCCGCCGATTACTGCCACGAAGAGGAAATTCACCGTCCAAGAAATGCTAAAGGCTGAAGTGGGCTGAAGGTATGTATGGTGGATGCTGTTAATAGCACCCACCAGGCTTGATATGAAGGATGCAAGAATGAAGCACAAGGCTTTGCAGTTGAACGTGTTCACTCCAAGCCCTGCGGCTGCGCCTTCATCTGCCCCTATGCTTCGAAGACCAAAACCCAGCTTGGAATGATAAAGGAAGTATGTAAGCGAAACCGATAAAATTCCTAGAGCTAATGCTGGATAGTAAATTAAAGTTGTGGAAATTCCGTAGGCGCTTCTGAATATTAATCCCTTACCAGCCCCTACGAACTCCCAGCTGTTAAAGAAAAGCTTCACAACCTCTGAGGCGAGAAAAGTGCCAATTGAGAAGTATACACCCCGCAGTCTTAAAAGAGGAAAAGACAGCAAAGCAGCAAGTCCGCTTCCGAGAGCTCCAGCTATTATAACACTTATCCATATAGGGATCTCGAAGTACATGCATAGAACAGCTGTTGCATATCCTCCCACTCCCATAAACATTTGTTGACCAAGGGATACTATTCCAGCGTGCTTAGCCATAAAACCCCAAACCTCTGCTGCAGCCAAATAAAGCAGAAAGAGGATTAGTGCATCCCTGAAAAATCCTCCAACCCAGTGGGGTAAAGAAACGAGGATGGCGATTAAAGAGGCAATGAAGACGTGACTTCTATTAAAGGCGACCAATTGCTATCTCTCCCCAAAGAGCCCTTGAGGTCTTATATATAGGATAACGAGAATTACAAGGTAGCAGAACATCAACTGAAAACGAGAGCCGAAGAAATAGCCTCCAAGGACCAAGGCTTCGCCCATTATGAAGCCTCCTGCAAGGGAGCCTTTTAAGCTTCCCAAGCCGCCTAGTACAACAACGCCGAAGGAGAGAAGTACATACATGGGTCCTGTATCTGGATAAAAAGTGAAGGTTAATCCCAACAGCACACCGGCGATTCCAACAACCAGTAGAGCTAATCCAGCAGCATAGTTGTATATAACCTCCGACTTTATTCCAATCATTTTAGCAGCTTCAGGATCGAAGGGTACAGCCCGCATGGCCTTGCCTACATAAGTCTTCTTGAAAAACAGGAATATTGCAACAAAAACTATTATTGAAACAGCAAATCCCAGAGCATAACGAGGAGAGGGACTTAACCCTAAAAACTCTATATATGTAAGCAGATAGGGCGGAGTTAAACTTCTAGCGTCAGCTGTGAACAAGAGGAGAAGAAGGTTCTGTATTACAATACTTAAAGCAAATGTCACAAGAACAGGTTGGTTTGCTCCCATTGGGAGAACCCTATTTATAGTGAATTTCTGAAAAAAGTATCCTACCAAAAACATGAATGGCACTACAATTAGAAGGCTTAAAAGAGGATCCACCTTAAAGAAGTTCATTATTGAAAGAGCTAGGTATGCGGCTAGAATGGCAAAGTCTCCATGGGCTATATTTATTATTTTCATTATGCCAGCAAGTATTGAAAGGCCAAAGGCAGACAAGGCAAAGAGCCCTCCAAGCAGGAAACCGTCGAGTAGTAGGTTTACAAAATTTAATTCCATTCACTCCTCCCCAAGGTAAGCCTTTCTAACACGTTCATCTTTAAGAAGTTTTCCAGAAGGACCTTCCATCACAAGCCTCCCGTTTTCAAGTACAAAGCCCTTGTCAGAAGTTTCTAACGCGTGGCCTGCATACTGTTCAACAAGAAATATTGTGACTCCTTCATCACGAATCTTTTTTATCACCTCGTAGACTTTAAAAACTATTTTCGGAGCTAGGCCTAAGGAAGGTTCATCCAGTATTAGAAACTTAGGCTTGGACATAAGTCCCCTGGCAATAGCTAGCATTTGCTGTTCACCACCACTCATAGATCCGGCGAGCTGGTTCTGCCTCTCCTTTAATACAGGGAAAATATTAAAAACCCATTCAAGCGCTTCGTCGATTCTTCTCCGAGTCTCGGAGGCGTATGCTCCAAGTTCAAGGTTTTCTTTAACAGTCATGTTGCCGAAAAGCCTTCTCCCTTCAGGCACAATTGTTACACCCAGCCTTATTATGTCAGGAACTGAAAGCTTGTCTATACGCTTACCCATGAAGGCTACAGTGCCATTTTTTGGAGGAAGGACGCCTATTATAGTCTTGCAGAGCGTTGTTTTGCCAGCTCCATTTGAACCTATCAGCGAAACTATCTCGCCTTTTTCCACTCTTAAAGAAACATTCCATAAAACCTGAAGATCACCGTAAAAGGCGTCTACGCCTTCAACTTCCAACATTTAAAATTTCACCACCTTAAATCACCCATTTCTCTCCCAAATAAGCCTCAATAACCCTTTCGTCCTTTGTAATTTCCTCAAATGAGCCTTCAGTGATCTTTTCTCCATAATTTAAAACAATAACCCGCTCCACAACGCCCCTTAAAGCCCTCATAATATGCTCAACCCAAAATACAGAAATGCCAAAATCATCTTTAATCCTCTTAATTATCTCCCTAGCTTGAATAATCTCCCGGGGATTTAAACCACTAAGAGGTTCATCAAGCATCAAAACCTTAGGCTTAGTGGCCAGCGCCCTTGCTATTTCAAGAAATTTCCTTTCACAAATGTTAAGGTTACGCGCTAAAATATCCTTCTTTCTATCTAAACCAACAAATCTGAGGCATTCCAAGGCTTCAGAACGACTTTTACGTATATCAACGCCGGCGCCATAGAGAGAGCCAACCATAACGTTTTCTAAAACAGTCATATCGAGAAAAGGCCTAACAATCTGATATGTTCTAGAAACGCCTAACCTGCAAATCCTATAAGGAGGCCAACCAGTAATGTCATGGCCTAAAAAAGTTATCCGTCCAGAATCAGGCTTATAAAAACCTGAAATAAGGTTGAAAAGCGTGGTTTTCCCCGAACCATTAGGACCAATAAGACCGATAATTCTCTTTTCGTCAACTTTGAAGCTTACACCTTTAACAGCTGTCAACGCTCCAAAGCATTTCGTTAGTCCAGATCCTTCAAGCACACCTAATACTTCCAGACACAATTGATTTTCGTAAATAATGTTAACTCCTTTATTACTTTTATTACATTTCCTTAATATCCATGGAAATTTATTTTAAAATATTTCATCTTTCAATCATGCATTGTAGCCGTTTGAAGTTTATAAGCTCCTGATAACACAAGCAACTATTAAACCAGGCAATTATAATTTAACCAATAAGTAATATAACATATATAACTCCAAAAGCCTATTTTAAATAAGGACTTAAATTGATAAGTGTTACGGTTCGAGCGGTATTCCAATTAAAACAAATATTGGGTGCTAAAGAAACAATCGTCCAGTTAAAAGAAAATGCAACTATTGATGATTTAATTCAGCATTTAATTGAGAAAAGCGGCAGAAAATTTGAGGATGCTATTAAAAATCCCGATGGAAGCATCGCTTCTACAATAACAATTTTGCTAAATGGAAGACGAATAGACTTTCTGGAAGGAACGAAAACTAAATTGGAGGATGGCGATGTCGTATCTTTCATCCCCCCAGTTGGAGGAGGATAATTTTTCAGTGATTTTACAATATCATAATTTGCAATGTAGAGTCATTTTTCCAATGCTCAAAGGAAAATAATCGCATTTTATATAATGCTTTAAAAGCATTCTTAGAAAGCCCGTGCTGTTGATATAGAAAATTAAGATGCACCAAAGTTTTTAAATATGCTGTCTGCCTATTCACGTTCTGAGAGGATAAAAATGAAGAGTTGTGTATATAAATCAGGCGTAACAAAAATTCAAGCGGCCATCATTTCCATCATAATAATTGTTGCAATAATTGCAGGTGTTGCATACTATTATATGGTGCCAACGCCAACACCGACAACGCCCCCTCCCAAAACACCTACACCGGCTACCCCGACTCCAGCAACTCCTACTCCAACTACGCCTACACCTGCCACTCCAACTCCTACAGCTCCCCAAAACATCAAAATCGGATGGCCTGTTCCACTGACTGGACCGCTCGCGGGATTCGGTGAAGCAGCTCCATGGGTTGCTGGGCAGTTTGAGGATTATGTGAACAATGTGATGGGCGGAGTTTACTTGGCTGAGTACGGCAAGAAAATACCAATAAAAATAATAATGAGAGACACAAAAAGCGACGCGGATCTAGCTGCAACCATAGCAGCAGAACTTATAACAAAAGATAATGTTGACTTTATGCTAGCACTTTATTCTCCCGCCATGACTAATCCTATAAGCGCTCAATGCGAAAAGTACAAAGTGCCTTGCATTGCTTCTCAAACCATCTTGCTCTCTTGGTTGATGGGTGCTCCTTACGAATGGGCTTACTGCATAGGTTTGGCAGAGCCAGATTATGCAGTTTTGTACTTTGATTTATTCGATTCTGCTGGAACTCAAATAAATAAGGTGGTTGCGATGATTAACGCAGATGACCCGGACGGAAGAGCCTTCGGAGAGGCTATATTAAATGTGGGAAAAGCTAGAGGGTACACGATTATTGATTCAGGTCTAGTTCCCTATGGTACACTGGATTATTCTGCATATATCAACCAATGGAAAACTGCAAATGCCCATGTTTTGACAGGAAACATGCTTGCCACAGATTTTGCGGCCCTTTGGAGGCAATGTAATGAGTTAGGCTATAGGCCTAAAATTGTCGCTTTTTCAAGGGCATTACTGTTTCCATCCTGGGTTGAGGCAATAGGCGGAGATCTGCCCAACGGCCTCATATCCTATACGTGGTGGTCTCCACAATACCCCTACAAATCGTCAATTACCGGTCAAACCACGAGGCAGTTATGCGATGCTTGGGAGAAATACAGTGGAAGACAATGGACACCTGTCTTGGGATTAACTCACGCCGTACTAGAGGTTGCTGTGGACGCCATTGGAAGGGCGGGAAACCTGGATAAAACAAAAATACGAAACGCTTTAGCTGAAACAAACCTAAACACCATAGTGGGGGTTGTTAACTTCAAAGCACCCTTAACTTCGCAACAAAAAGCACGATATTCACCTTTCCCTGAACTTTCCCAATACAAAGATCACTATGTAGTGGTCACTCCTGTCGCTGTTCAATGGGTAAAAGGAACTAAGTGGCCGTGGGAAATGCAAGTGATTTACAACTGGGAAACGCCAGAAATACCTGAAACTGCCGAAATGTTTCTTTTAAGCTAAACTACCTCTTTTTATCTTTTTCTAAAAATTCCATCCTATAGGCAGCGTTGATGAAATTTTTAGAGGTAGTAACCCAGCCGAAGAGTTGTTTGATATTCCATAAAGTTGCTTTCTTTACGTATTTTGGGCCTATGGCTTCGCAACAATCAGATATTAAAATTGGCCAATATTCCCTTGAAAATGCATCGCGTACAGAAGACTCAACACAGATGTTTAAGGCTATTCCAGTAAAGAAGAGGAATTTTATATCAAAATCGCTTAATATATTTTCAAGGCACGTATTTACGAAGCCGCTGTACCTATTTTTATCTATTATTATATCCCTATCTGAAGGTTTGATTTCATCAATAACTTCTGCACCCCATGTTCCTTTAACCAAAAGCCTGTTCCTATATGCCGGATTCTTGCGCATAAGCACTAAGCTGTATTCTTTCCAGTAATTGGGCGAATCTTGCCCTCCCGCATCAGATAAATCAGATGAGTAGACATGCCTGACGTATATTATCCTTAAACCTATACTTCTTGAAATTTCTAAAACTTTTTTTAGAGGTTCAATTATGCGTCTAACGCCTGCAATGCTAATGCCAATTATGTCGAACATCCCTCCCTTACTGACAAACGCATTTTGCATGTCCACTACAATGACAGCAGACCTTCTTGGATTAACATGCACATCCTCAGGCTTTGCCAATATCCTTAAAACAACCTCTCCCATAAACTCACCGACGATTAAAAGAGGTGTTAACTCTCCTTAAAATTTTAATGGATTTTAAACAATAACGAAAATTAGAAATACTATATGAGTAAGTAATTAAGCAAGGGCTGGCTATGGATAAAATCGACTTTGAATCCCATTTTTACACTAAATCCTATGTGAAGACGCTGCTAAAGAGAAAATGGTATCCAAGATATAAAAAGGATGCGACGACAGATGTTTATTGGTTATGGTACAATTCAGACGTTCGAGAACCCCATACAAGTATGTTATTAAGTAAACTTCTCGACACTGGAAGGGAGAGGTTTAAGGATATGGAAGATGCAGGAATAAAAATGCATGTTTTAAGCCTCTCTGCACCAGGATGCGAACAGTTTGATATTTCAATGGGCAAAAAACTAGCAAAAGAAGTTAACAACGAGCTTTCAGAACTTATCCAAAAAAACCCTGAGAGATTTGCAGGTTTAGCTGCTCTCGCTCCACAGGATCCAGGGGAGGCTGCTGACGAATTGGAAAGAGCTGTTAAAGATCTTGGGCTGTTAGGGTGGAAAACCCATTCAAATATTTGCGGAACATATCTTGACGATCGAAAATATTGGGTTATTTTTGAAAAGGCAGAGAGACTTAAAGTTCCAATATTTTTACATCCAACAGTCCCAAGAATAAGGGAGTTTAGAAAAAACTATGGCTATGCTCTAGCTGGTCCAGCTTTTGGATTCACCGTTGAAACAGCCTTATGTATGATGCGCCTGATTTTAAGCGGACTTCTTGACAAATATCCTAGGCTAACTTTCGTGTTGGGCCATTTAGGGGAAACCCTGCCTTTCCTCTCCAACCGCTTGGACTTTCCCTTTGTAAGGCCTTGGGCTGCCCAAAATATAAATATTCAGCTTTCGAAAAAGCCCAGTCAATATCTTAAAGACCACATCTTTATAGGCACAAGCGGTGAATTTTCCATTTCAGCCCTGATGTACAGCATTAAAACAATGGGATGTGAAAGGGTTATATTTGCCTCAGATTACCCATATGAAGATTCAGCGAAAACGGTTGAGCGTATTGAATCCCTTCCATTTTCCGAGGAAGAGAAAACAAAAATCTATCATAAAAATGCCGCAAAGATACTTGGGATTCACTAGCGAATGAAACATAATACACCAAAAGTTTTTTAACGCTGTAACAGTGGAAGACTCAAATGTGAGGGAGAAAATTTAAATGGTTTTCGGGTACGCCGGTAAAATACTATACATAAACTTGACAAATAAGGAGGCTTTTTCGAGAGACCTTGATTCAGGTTATGTCCGTCCAGTGATTGGCGGAGCAGGTCTTGGAATAAAAATACTTCATAACATGGTCAATCCAAATGTTGAACCCTTATCACCAGATAACATGCTGATATTTTCTGTAGGACCCTTAACAGGTTCCGGGGCGCCTTGTGCAAGCAGAATGGCTGTTGTATCTAAGTCGCCATTAACAGGAGCTGTTGGCATGTCCCTTTCTGGAGGGTATTTCCCAACAGAAATCAAGTTCGCTGGCTACGATGCAATAGCAATTTCAGGAAGGTCAGATAAGCCTGTTTATATCTGGATATACGATGACAATGTAAACTTCAAAGATGCATCTGAATTGTGGGGGCTTACAACCACAGACACTCAAATTATTTTAAAGGAGAAGCTTAATAATCCTGAAGCGAAAATTGCCTGC
>JAVZIQ010000014.1:0-31978 GCA_038871175.1 Bathyarchaeia archaeon
AATTTTTGAATTTCCTCTTCACGTATGTATCTATTATGAATTTCGAATAAGTTTGGATGCTTGATATATTTTCTATATCGCGAAAAATTTCCAGACCCTGCAATTACTCCAATAATCGGAATTTCCCTAGAGGCAATCTGTACGGCCTCGATAAAATATTTGATTCCTTTATCTGGAATTAAGTTTCCAAATAAAAGAACCCTGTTCTCATCATTTTCTTGATGAAATTTTACCTTACTAACTCCATGAGGTATTATAGCGATTTTTTCTGGACGTATACCCCGCTTAATCAGAATTTTTTTCGTTTCTTCTCGTTGCACAATAATTTTTTCGGGAAATATTAGCCTCTTCACAACCTCATTGAGAGATGCCAGAGTCGAGAAAATAATGCTATCCGTGCGAATAAATATATGATCAAAGGCTGTACAAGCATTGTAAATAGTTGGATACTTTTTGTGGAATCTAAATAACCAGAAAAATAGGCCACAATGAGGGTATATCTCCTGCAAAACAATGATATCGGGTTTTAATTCATCTATCTTTTTTAATTTACTGTAGGATAAAACTCCTTTAAAGTTCATAGGCGATAAAACACTCATCACATTACTTCTATCAAATCTCAAAGGTTCAAAAATATCCATTACCTGTACATTCTCAGAAAACAGATAGTTTAGGTCATCTTTCGGTTTCAGAACAACAACATCAACATATTGAGAAGCAGCATTTGCTAACTCTGCAGTAATAGTTGGCACCGCTCCCCAGTTGACAGCCAATATGTAAGTCACCTTCATTCTCTCACCTTAAGTTAAGGTGTACCAGAAGTGCTTAATCATAAATAAAAAGCGATTAGTTTGAATTCCTCATTTACTGAGTTATTTTATCCTTTCAGCAAACATATTGGGTTCGAGCTCATTTTTTGTTAGTTTTGAAGTTTCAGTTTCTGAAATCAAAGTACCATTGTTTTTATATAAAAACACTTAAATTCCATTTCTGCCAAAAAAGTTTTAATTTTTTGTTCATTATAAGTACGTTCTACAAATAAATTTAAGTTTTCAGATTTTTCAAGCGTTTTCTTCATTCCTTTAAGAGCAAGTAATTCTGCGCCTTAAATATCCATCTTTATAACAGTAGGTGAGATTTTATTCTTCGAAGAATCTATCTAAATTTACTGTTTCAACTTCTAAATATTTTTGCTTATTCTCATTATTTATTATTGAATGCGGCCCGCAGTATCAAGAAATAACTTTGCTCTACCAGTCTTGTCTGATACAGCTTTGTTTATAGGCACAACGTTGTTAAGTTTATTGAATGAAACAGTTCTTGTTAATAGTTTATAGTTGTCTGGGTGAGGGTCAAAGGCAAAAACTTTACCTTCATTGCCTACCAATCTTGAAGCAATTATGCTATAATATCCACAATATGCTTCAATGTCCAATACAGTTGCTCCCTTCTTCATATTATCTATATAGAGTTTCGTTGTTCCCTTTTCGTAAATACCCTTCTGAATTATGGATTTCACTACAGCTCCCGACAGAATTAAAAGCGATTTGTAATGGGTATTCTGAATAATTCTACTTTCCATAACCAATTTTCAATCAGTTTTTCGGCATTTAAGATAAACTTAAAGAATTGTTTCCTAAAATTATTTATCAGCCTCTTATTATTGTTTAAATATTCCGTGCTATGTTTCATACTTATCTCTTTATAAATTTTCAAATATCTTTCCGCTATCTTCCTCCAATCAAATTCTTCTTCAGCTATCTTTCTACTATTCTTCCCCATCCTCAACCTTGCACCTTCATTCCCAACTAAATACCCTATTTTTTCTGCAAGTTGCTTTTCATTTTCCGGATCCACTAAGAACCCATTCCAGCCATCCCTTATCTGCATGGGTGTGCCGCCTACGTTTGAGCCTATTAATGGCTTTCCAGACGCGAGGGCCTCTGTTAATACAATCGCGAACCCTTCCTCTAGAGAGGGGAGAACAAAGATGTCGCATGCTGAATACAGAGCCTTTAAGTCCTCATATGGAACAAAACCAGTAAACTTGGCATTCACCTCTTTCCTCTTCGCATACTCCATCACCCTCTCTGCATACTCCCTGTTTATATTCAGGTTTCCCACGATTAAGAAGAGAACTTTTTCATCCTTCAGGATTTCTCCAGCCCGAATTAGATATTCCACGCCTTTCCTAGGCATAACAGTTCCAGCAAACATCACAACCGTTCCTTCAAGCCCATATCTTACTCTGACCCTCTCAACCTCTTCTCTACGTATATTAAAGTCTTCAACGTTCACGCCGTGGGGAATAAGCTCAAGCTTTTTCTCAGGTATTCCTTTCAAAATAAGCTTCTTCTTCAAAGTCTCGTTCAAAATAATGCTTTTCGCAACCTTCCTCATCAAATACAGGTCTGGAGAAAAAATCCTTAAGGCTAAGGGCGCCGAGGGCTCCAACGCAAACCTTTTTCCCTCTTCACCCACATGCACCGTATAGACCATTTTCTCCCCTAGGCTATTTCTTAAATTCACGAGAACGCTTGATGCGAATGGAAAGTGGACGTGAATTACGTCAAAATCCTCTCTCTGGATAAAGCCTTTGAATTTTAGAGCTAACAGTGTGCGATCAAGAATTAACCGCATCAATCCGTCAAAGCCTTTACTCACTTCAATATAAGGCACGGATGCATACTCTTTTAAAGGGACCTGAATTGATTTGACCCCTATTTTTTGTAGGTAAGGGTTTGCGCCTATACCTCTTTCCAATACTGTTATGTCCTGTCCAAGTTCAGTTAGGCATTTTGAAAGGTGAAACACGACTGTTGCAACAGAAGCTCCGCCAGGTCTAACTTTTCCAGTCTCGTATATTTGAAGAATTTTCAAAGCCTTTCAAACCTTGGAAACCTTACTCCTTTCTTCGGCTTTTTGGAAAGGTTTGAATTCCATTAGTTTTTCAATGCAAGCTTGGGCAAATCTCTTTATGTCACCCATTTCTACTATAACTCCATTTTCATCAACTGTTTCTTTAAAGGATTCGTGCCAGACAATCACGGGTTTACCGCAGGCTTGTGCTTCTATGGCGGAAACGTTATGTATTTCCCACATCGAACAGCTTGCATAAATGTCGCATGCAGCATAATAGTAGGGAAGTTCTTCACGTGGCACAAAACCGGCAAAAATGACCGATTCATCGCTTATCTGTTTAAGCTGTTTAAAGTAATAGGGATAGTCTGAGCGACCTACGATGACAAGTTTCGTTTGAGGTATTTTCTTCTTAATCATCTTGAAAGCTTGGATGAGCAAATGCACTCCTTTCACAGGTCTTAACGTACCTACAAATAATATGACGGGACCGTTTCCTAGACCGTGCTTTTCACGGATTTTTTTACCATCCATCCCTGAGTGAAATCTAGCCAAATCGACTTTATTGTAAACAACTTCGCTGTTTAAGCCGGTATACTCTTTAAGCTCTTTCTGACCGTACTTGCTCACTGCCACTGCTTCATCCACATTTTTAACAGTAAGCTTGGTGAGGAGTATCTGAAGTTTCATGTAAATTCGCTCGTAAAAATTAGGGAAAAGATGTGGTGGCACGATGCCGTGATACCAAAAGACGTACTTAACCTTGTATAGCGTCTTAGCTAAACAACCTATCCATGTCATCGGATAAAGATGCACAATTATTTTATCATAGTTTCTCAGTTTGGGCAACCATCTAAATGTTTTAAGTACGTCTAAAGGAAAAATAAGCCTGTACACCCTTTGCCAAAAAAGACTCTTAGGCATTCCCATAACATGGACTTTATAATTGCTTGGTGGTATATCGGCAGCGAAAGCAAAAACATCCACTTGATGCCCCTGCTCAATTAATTCTTTGGCCTGAACTTCGGCAACTCTCGCTGCACCGTCCATTTCAACGAAGTTTGGCACTAAAACTGCTATTTTCATCTTTCAGGTTTTCTTACTTTTATTGTTATATAAACTGTAAGCAACGTTATTTTAGAGAAATACTTAGAAAATTTTGATGGGAGAAAATAACTGCCAACACCATAAATTTTCTCACATTTGAAAGCATGGACCTCAAATAAATCTTTTAGCGATTTAGGGACAAACGCTCGCAAGTGACCGTGCCCCTTAACATTACGCTCGAATCGGTATTTTGGGTGTAGTGGAAATCCTAGAAAATAGAACTTATCGCTAGCAAATAATGTGGGAGGGTGAAAACCCATTAGCAAGGAAATTATGTTGGTTGTCTCAGCTAAATTTGGAGTTGAAATAATCGCAACACCTCAGGGTTTCAAGATTCTATAAATTTCTCGTACAAATAGATCCGTTTGATAGAGATGTTCTATCAGTTGATTTGTCGATATCAATCCCAAGAAGGCCATGGCTTCCGGTTGTTCTGCCAGTTTTCGATAGTAATTCACTCGACCTGCAACCTAGATCCGTTATTTTAGGTTCTCTACAAATTTCCTTTGCTACGAGATTATTCATGAGCTCTCTATTTATTTGTCAGCATTTTGTTTTCTCTTAAATAATTCTTTGATGATTCCAGCTGCTGGGACCTTTTTGTTTTTGTCTATATTTTTGTCATACACGCCTTTATACCCATTTTCGTGCTCAGAACGGTGTTGATGACGCTGGCAACATTTCCGCTGTATTCCGACGGAAAGGATATTTCATAAATAGGCAAATTAAACAGTTCAGTCTCTAAGCTGGATAGCAAATTTTCTTGAAATCTTGCTACTATAGAGTTTGGGTAAGCTGCCGAGTACGCCGTAAAACATTCAAAGATAGGTGAGACGTTTAATCCGACGATCTTTGACATTTCAAAATATTCCATTAACATATTAGCTACCATCTTTTTGGCGGAAATCTGCGAATTCAAGTTTTTTATGGTGTAGGACTTGGCGGAGGGAGTAACAAAAAGAATCCCCCTGAGAGGACTTCTTTCAGTCACCTTAATTTTTATCTGTTTGGTTCGTAGAAGATAATTAATTAGACGAAGTCTTGTAAATACGTTCATGAACTCGTTTTCCGAGTTTTTCAGCAAATACTCGAAAGTTTGAATATGCGTTGGAAAACTCATCACAATTCCTGATCCAATAAGCACTCTATCGTCTCCCATATATTCATATCCATATTTTCTAATCAGATCCATGACAATTGAAGTCTTAGCTGATCCGCCTCGCCCAACTATCAAATAACCATTTCCGTTCTTGCTGACGGCTGCGGAATGCAAAAGCACGTAACCTTTTTCAAGGAACTTTAACTCTAAAAGAGGTAAAACCAAAATATTGACAAGCATGTTCGGTGCGAGAAAACCCCGAATACTCTTCGACGTACAATTCACTTTCACAAACAATTTACCTTCATCTAGTCCACTAACCTGAATAGCCCATTTTGTCTGCCAATTTCCTCCTATAGCATATACAAAACCTTCACTTACAAAGAATCTCCTTTCGTAAACGCGACATCCCTTTAAGTTAGGACTGAAGGCACCTATTTCCACAGTAATATCTGGATCAGCAACATTTTTTGCTGAGAAGTAATTGAGCTTTAGGTCTAAATCCTTCAGAATGCATCGATATTTTCTTTTCCATATATATTTTATTTTCAGTATATCGTGAATATTGAAGTCTGCGCTAATCATTTTTTAAAAGACCATAAATAGTGTCGAACAGCCTTTTAATATTATTTTGAGGAAAAATTACTTTCACAAACTCCTTGCATCCGGTCAAGTTCGCCGATAACGTTTCTTTAAAGTCATTCAAATAATCTGAGAAAATTTGGTTAACATAAGAAAACGCGCATAGATACTTATAGAAGTATATGCTATCTATAAGAATATTTTGTATCCAGCTATCAATCAATTCGTTTTTCTCAACCTCTTGAATTATACAGTTTTCACCTACCCAAGGCTCGATTAATATTACCTTTTCTAACTTTGAGTCTTCCGCAATCCAATCGTAGTCGCTTATTTTAGCCTTCGTAACCGGGTAAATATATCCTAGAGTGAGCTTTTTGATCCAACTCTTTAACTCAAGCTCCATTTTCCAACGTTTTGCCCAAACACTCCCCTTGGGAACGTTATACTTAAAAAGACTGATAGCCGTTGGAAAGGGTAAAACCCTTCCCTTATCTAAAATTACATGATCGTCTCCAAGCAGTTTCAGTCCGCTCTCGAGAGCCTTAAGCACAAGTGAAGTCTTACCAGAACCTCCAAATCCAACAAGCAGAATGGCTTTGTCCTTGTTGCTAATTCCAGCTGCATGAACAAGGGATAGTCCATTATAGCATAGGATAAAACCAATTAATGGTGTGACGAGAGCTGGCGGAATGAGGTCGCATGCAAAAAAGTTAGGTTCTATACGCATTTTAATGTTATTTAATCCAAGTCCCTCTATATACACTGTCCATTTAGCTATTTTATATGAATCAAAAGCCTGAATCCAATAATCTCCAACAAAATACTTTCCATCCAGCCTAACATAGTTGTTTGATAGACTCTTTATAGGCCCTATCGTCACTAACGTATCGGCCTCTTGGAAGTCCCCTCGTGCCTCAAAAAACCCATATTCCGCCATAAGCCGTTTAATTACGCGGGAGTAAAATGTTTTTTCAGTTTTCACCCCTATCATTACCTTATCAGCTATGTTAAAAACAGCAGAGCGCATATCATTTCCTAAAGGCATATTTAACAAACATTTTAGCAGACTTGGCAAGCCTCTTAAGCTCGCAGAAGCCATTCCGCCTAAAAACCTGTTTTAGGGCTAGAGGAACATAGCTAATAGAGACATAATATTCCTTCAAGATACCATCTACGGCTTGAACTATTTCCTCTGCTGAAAGCCAAGGATAGGAGACTATTGATTTTTGATTTCCGTGTTCATTTATATAGTCATTTGGATCTTCGGTCATTATGTAGCCATTCTTTTTACACCATTGATAGAATGTTGTTCCTAATAAAGGTGTAGCAACTTGCACTTGCAGTATATCGGGTTTGACTTCTTTTATGAGTTTCCTTGTCATCTCTATTGTTTCCTTCGTTTCTCCCGGTAAACCTACTATGAAATCTCCGTGAACAAGTAAACCAGCTTTACGAGCGTTCTTAGCGAAGTCTTTTATCTGCTGAACCGTTATGCCCTTATTTATTTTTTTAAGGATTTCATCGCTTCCAGACTCATAACCAACTATTAAAAGTCTGCATCCTGCGTTTTTCATAGCCTTCATAGTTTCATAATCTAAGCCAACTCGGGCATTACATGCCCAAGCTATATCTAATCCTCTTTTCTCATATTCTTCACAAAACTCTAAAACCCTCTTCTTATTTATTGTAAACGTGTCATCTTCAAAGAAAACCTCATTCACCCTTAGATTTTCTGAAATCCACTCAAACTCCTCAATAACGTTTGAAACGCTTCGAACTCTATACTTGTGTCCCATAAAGGTTTGCGGCCATGAGCAGAACGTGCATTGAAATGGGCAACCGCGTCCGGTAAAGATTTGAACAACGGGGTATAAGGATGAACTTAAGAAGTAGTCCTTAATATTCAAATGAGTCTTATACACCTTGGATACAAACGGCAATCTATCGAGATCCTCAGAAGTTGAAAACTCCCTGTTTGGATTATGTCTAATTCTGTTCCTCGTTCGATAAGATATCCCCTTAATTTCCTTAAAAAAGAAATTGTTACTTTCAAACTTGTCCGCTATTTCCAGAAGTGTATAATCATATTCATAACGAGCAACAATATCCACAGATCCACTCTGCAAAATTGTTTCGGTGAACTGTGAAGTTGGTGGACCAACAATTACCAGTATAGCATCTGTTTCTTTTTTCAGCTCTTTAGCCACGTTTAAATCATTAAATATGCTAGCAAAGTTGCTATCAACAACAATTATGTTAGGTGAGAAAGCTTTTACGTCTTTTAACACTTCATTCAAAGTCCAGCGTCTTGCGATGGCATCAACCAGCCGAACTTCGTGAAACTGCTCAAGCAACCCAGTTGCGTATGATAGCCAGATGGGATAGTAAAGGGTGCCGCCCCGTGTTGACATGCCCTCCCCGCGTAGCTCTCTGTTAAAATTCGGCATGAACGGAGGATTAAGCAAGTATACTCGCGCCATCGTCCATTCCCCTAAACGATTTCCCTGGTTGTTTCAGCCTTTCTCCAAGCAACACTATACGTTTTCAAGAAGTAATCCATCCACGCCATAATTATTGACGTCTGCAAAACAAGGAAGTATTTTGGTAAAAGAACAATCTGGTGCTTAAAATTAGGTTTCAAAAGCGACAATAATGTAGCGATACACAACCATACTAAAGCGGAGAGCATAAGATAGAAAAGAATACGGAAAAGGATAGAGTTCGAGAAAAAGTGTAAAAACGTCAGCATTATGCAGCCCAACACTGTAAAGAAGGGACTTAGCATGGGCAATAATTTGTGAGAAGGAAGTATTAGTGCCCCATAGAATCCATATTTAGGATTAAACAGCATATCCCTATGCCAAATCAATGTTTGTATCGTTCCAACGGATCTCCTCCTTTTCTGAATCATCCCCTCTTTAACTCCCTTTGGCGCCAGCTTCCAACTATAAGCCTCAGGCTCAAAAACCACTCGAAAACCCATTTTCCGAATGCAAACAGTTAACTCGAAATCCTCAACAATCGAATCCTCCTTTAGCGAGATTTTCTCAAGGACATTTCTGCGAATTGCAGCTATATTTCCATTCATGCCAATTATGGAATCAACAATACTTTCACGTTCTTTAAGGAAATTCTCGAACCTCCAATAAAGTTTATCAATTAAACCTATGTCCTCGTCGCCTTTCACGTAGGGCTCAAATTTCCCCCCTACACCCATCACATTAGGGTCACTAAAGTTTCTGACCAAAGTCTTCAAAGCGTCTTTTTCAAAAAATGAATTCGCATCGGTCACCAGAATAATCTCTCCAGAAGCCTTTTCCAACCCCACTTTAATCCCTCGGGGCTTGCCCCCTCGAACGGTCTGCCTCACCAATTTTACCCTACGCCCCAAAAACCTCTCCACAATTTCAGCAGTTTTATCAGTCGATCCATCATCCACTACAATTATCTCTTTCAAATCTTCAGGGTAATCTAAGTCCATCATGTTTTGCATTTTCCGTTCAATCACCTTCCCCTCATTATAAGCTACAACAATCAATGACACGGAGGGAAAATCTGGATCGCTGTACAACCTCGCTCTTTTTCTAAACTTTGATAAAAAAGCAAGAAAAACTGGATACCCCAACAACATCCATAAAATACATGCAATAGAAAACCAAAAGAAAACCTTAAGAAAAGTCACTAACATCTCTGGCATAGCTTATAACGCCTTCATCCTCAAAAACAACCCTGCAGCCAAACCTTTCAACAACTTTAACACTGCCATCATTTGAGCCGCCGTCAACAACAACCTCAAGCGCGTCCATTGGATAGTCTAAGCTTCTTATAGAGGCTAAACATTTCTCAAGCAAGTCAGCGCTGTTCTTCACAGGGATAACTATTGAAACTTTAATCATATTTTACCCGGTTAAAAATGTGCTTTACCGTTCCAAGTTTTAAGGCCAGATAATGATGAAAGCCGCGGTGTCTATGAAGCCTTTTCCATCGGTGACAAGACCTTAGCCGACCAGATCCTCTAATATTTTTATTATTCGCTTTGCAACTTTTCCATCGCCGAATGGGTTAGGCCAGCAACGCTCCCTACTTAACATAAAGCCTACTTTCTCAACAATTACGTCTGGATCTGTTCCAGCCAAAACGTTTGAGCCTACTTCAAGGGTTTCAGGTCTTTCCGTGTTATAGCGTAGAGTTACACATGGAACGCCTAAAATGCATGTTTCCTCCTGAACGCCGCCGGAATCCGTTAACACAAGCCTAGCCCTACTTTCAAGCAGCAGAAAACTCAAATAGTCAAGAGGTTCAACGATCCTAACGCCGTTAACCTTTATGCCAAACATTTCCAGCTGTTTTCTCGCTCTTGGATGAATGGGATAAACCACAGGAAACCCGAACTCCCCCTGCACCCGCTCCAATCCTTCCATAATTCCTCGAAAACGTTTTTCATTGTCTACATTCTCCTGCCTGTGCACCGTAGCCACAAAATACTCGCCATCTTCAACTCCAACCTCGCTTAACACACTCATTTTCCTTTCAGCAATAGCTAAATTCTGCATGACAGCATCCACAATCGTATTGCCCGTGACGAAAATCTTTTTATGGCTTATTCCTTCGCCAAGCAGCGTCTGCCTAGCCTTCACAGTTGGCGCAAAAAGCAAGTCCGCACAATGATCTGCCAAAACACGGTTAATTTCTTCAGGCATCTGCCTGTCATAACTTCTCAAACCAGCCTCAACATGCCCAACCATAACGCCAAGCTTAACAGCAGCCAAAGCTCCAGCTAAAACCGTGTTTGTGTCGCCTTCAACCAGAACAATTGAAGGCTTTTCACTGTGTAAAACTTTCTCTATGCCGATAAGCATTTTACCCGTCTGCTCTGCATGCGTTCCAGAGCCTACGTCAAGTTTGTATTTGGCTTCTGGAAGCTCAAGCTGCTCGAAGAAAACGCGGTCCATATTATACGAGTAATGCTGACCCGTATGCAAAATAAAATACTCTAAGCCTAATCTTTCACATTCGCGGATTACAGGCGAAAACTTAATGATTTCAGGCCTTGTTCCTAAAACAACAGCAATCTTCATTCGAAGCTTCCGCCTTCACTAATCTTTCGAATTTAAAAATCACTGTACCGCCAGGCGTGTAAGGCTCGCCGGGATCGACGCACTGAATATACACATATTCGCTGTCAGCTATTCTCCTGCAACCTGCGTGTGTCTGGCAGTTCAGTTCTGTTTCAGTTTTGAACATCGGCCAGTTCTCAGTTCCCTTAACTCTTTCAAAATGCTTTTGTTGAGTTTTTCAGGAAGCGGAACGCCTTTCTCCGCCAACAACTGATAAAACGCCGCTCGGGAAACGCCAAGCATCTCAGCTGCTCTTCCAGCGGAAACTTCGCCTCCAGCATACATGCCAATAATTTCATCCATAAACTTCTTCTTTATGCGTTCAGGAACAGCCACAGCCATTTTCACTCGCTACCTTTACGTTTTAACATAAGGAGAAACTCCTTTAATACCTCTTCGCTAACTCTGTAGCCTCCTTCAATAAGCCTTTCCGCATCACGTTTAGCCTCCTCCGCAGACATCAGCCTTTTCTCACTGCTTCAACTAAAAGCCCTAAACAGCCCCTGACCATCAAACCAGATTCAACAGCTAACTCGCGAATCTCTTCCTCGTCGGCAAGTAAAATGCTCGCATGAACCTCTCTTGCCAACTGCACAGTTTCAGCGTTAGCCAAATGAATGCCACGCGTTACAGAATTCTCTCTAGCTTTCCATTTGTCCACCACATCAAGAACCTTAATCCAGCCATCACGAACAGCCCTTTCCGTCTCCATGGATCCAGCTAAACCCCATCCCTTTTCAACAACCTCAGCAAAGACGCTGGGAGTTATGTGCAATTCTCGATAAACATCCCTAAGTAAATGAAAACGTCCTATTCTAGACAAATGAATCAGTATAGAAGCGTCAGCAACAACCACAGGCAAAATAATGCCTCAAAACTTTTAGTCTTACCCGCCGCATCCATTTTAATTATAAATTACTTCAATCTTCATCCGAGTCTTTTGTCTTCACTAATCTTTCGAATTTTGAAAATCACTGTGCCGCCATGTGTATAAGGCTTGCCAGGATCAACGCATTGAATATACGCGTTTTCGCTGTCTTCAGGCTTGGTTAAACCTAACTCAACAGCATTCCAAGCCCTGTCCAAAACCAGAACATAATGCAAAAGCGAAGAAAGCGCATGCACACACAACGCGTCAGTCCATTCTAAAACTATTCGCGGATCGTCGAAAACGATTTTGTCGCCAACCTTATAAACAGGACAAGATCCTCGAATTTCAAAGACCACAATTTCCAGCAATTCACTCTATCCCATTAGGAGTGAACGTGCTTTCCAAACAGGTGTCCACAACGATTTTGGGCAACTTTACGCCACTAGCCTTTTCCACCTTCTTAAGAAAACCCTTATCAAAGCACCTGAATTCATAGCGCCTGTGCATCCTCTTTTTCGTTTTGCCACATCTCAGCGTTTTCCACCGCCTGAAACGTTTTCTCTAAGCTTTAACTCAACATCCATAACTTCGAAAAGGGATTCACTTAACAAGTATGCATAAAGCTGACTGTCCCTCACAACCATCCTCTTTCCCCTCGACAAAGCTTTTAACCTCAACCTAGGCGAAGCCTTCTTCAAAGGCACAAACTCAACAGGCATTCCTAAAGCTTCTTCAACCATGCCGCAAATGGCAAAAACCTTTCTATGCCTATCCTCCACTTTCCAAGGTTCTTTCGAAGTAGCTCCAACGAACTTTTCGGAATATCCCCTCTTAGCTTTCAACAGCCTCAACGTCCTTAATGGTCTAAACTTTTAATTTCTCCTCTTCAACCAGCCTAACAGCACAAGATGTTTGCTTTTAGTCGAATTTTCTTTTAAGCGGTGTTTTGTCGAAATCCTTGTCGTTGGATATTATTTCTTTCGCCTTGTTTCTCAGTGCGGCAGCCAGGTGTAATGCGTCCTCGTAGTCTAAATCGTATTCTTTCATGAGTTTGGCTGCTTGAGTTGTGTCTTCTACTGTTAGGGGCGCTATCGTTAGGCCTGGAAGATTTTTCACCAAGTTCACTATTTCTTCAACTAGTTCTTGGTCCTTTAGGTTTTTGCCTGTTAATCCGGCTACTATTACCAGCGTTTGGTATATTGTTAGAGTTGATGTAACATATTTTCCCCGGGTTGATTCCTCTATTTTCTTTATCCATTGGTAAGCTGTTTTGCCGAAGCTGGGGTGGTTGCCGAGCCAAAATATGAAAACGTTTACGTCTACGTAGCTTTTCGAGTCCACCGTTCACTCATAACCTCAACCACAAACTCGTCTAGGTCTTCTGGCCATCTTGTTATTTTGAAGGCTCCGAAGTATTTGTCGGCTATGGGTTCAAGGGGTTCGATCACTATGATTTTCTCTTCAGCCCTTATTTTAACGTAGCTTCCTTCTTTCACCTTAACTTGCTCTCGGAGTTTTTTAGGAATCATAACTCTGCCTTTCTCGTCTACTTTCACTGCTTCCATAATTTTTAACCCACTAATATTTGAATTCCCACTTATTTAAATTTTCCCACTTGCGCCTTAACGTTGTTGCATCCATGATTCTGCAGCCTGTCCGCCTGTATTCAAAGCCGTTTCCCCAGCCGGTTGCCCTGAACCCTAAAGGTAAACCTTTTCCCTCCAAGACTTAAGGCAGATAATGATGAAAACAGCCATAATGGCTATTCCAAACCCTGAAAACGCATCCATCTCTCCGTAAACCTCCCGCGGCACATTATAAACAATTTTAGGCATCACATCCACAATGGAAACGCTTTCCCCAAACCTTAAAACAAAAGGAAACTCAACCCCAACTCCCCTGTTGACAAGAGGATACAAAAGCGGAACCCCTCCAATCAAAAAGTCAAGAAAAATATGCGAAAACATAAAGCCCACAGCCAAAACTGAAAACTCCAAACTCCGCTTAAACAGGCATTCCAAACCCAGCATGGCAGAGGCTAAAGGCAGGAGAAACAAAAGCGAATGGAAAAGCCCCCGATGAATTCCTGTGAAAACGTCAAAGTCTGGAAGAACAGCAAACAACACCAAAGGAAAATACCACACCTTAAACTCCCCCCTCAAAACATAAACAAGCGTCAAAGGAAGAAAAACATGGGTTAAAACATCCATCTTACAATGGCTCCATTAAAATATTAAACTTGATAGAAAAAGCTGCAGAAACCATTCGCCTTTCAACAACTATTTAGGCTTCTTCCCGGCGTCTTTGACGAATAAACTCTTCTATCAGTTTTAAAAGTCCTTCAACAGCTCTTGTAAGCTCCTCCCTGGTTCTCACAAGCTCCGCAGATATAACATCATATCTCCTCGCCATTTCATCAAACCTTTCATTCATCTCTACACGCATACCCTTAACTTCGCTTTGAACCCCCATAATTCCATCCTTAAGATCTTTATGCATTTCTTCAATTGAACCCTTAAGATCCTTATGCATTTCTTCAATTGAACCCTTAAGATCCTTATGCATTTCTTCAATTGAACCCTTAAGATCTTTATGCATTTCTTCAATTGAACCCTTAAGATCCACGTGCATATTCTCAATTGAACCCTTCAAATCAACATGCATCTCCTTAATGTCAGCACGCGTACCCTTAACTTCTTCATGCATCGCTTTAATGTCCCCATGCATAGCCTTGATGTCGGCTCTCGTACCCTTAACGTCTTCATGCATTTCCTTGATGGCTGTCCGGGTAGCCTTAGCATACTCCACCGCCGTTCCAAGCCGCTCTCCCAACTCTTCCTCAAGTTTGCCATACTTGATTTCGAAATATTCAAACTCGCCTAATGCTCCGCTTTTTTCAACAACATTCACGTTATCAACTTTGATGAAGTCTTCCCTAACGTTTATTGCCTTAACAAAATCCTCCAAAACAGGCGGTTCCGCTTCGCATGTTATTTGGACGTTTCCATCTGGAAGGTTCTCCACATAACCCTTAACCCCAAGTTTTCTTGCCATTTTTTGAACATAATCCCTGAAACCAACCTTCTGAACATCGCCTTCAACAACTATTCTAGCCCTGATCACATTAGAACCAGCCTAAACACGAATTAGGTAGGCTTCCTAATATAGCTTTTCAACCCAATATTTCTATAACCTTAAACACCACGATTAGGGCGAAGGAAACAAGCAGCGGAGCTATGCCCACATCCAATGCTTTGCCCAAAAACCTTAAAGGCAACCTTGAATCTGCAGTGGCTATTTCCTTCCCAGCCAACAGGAATATAAGCAGAGCTGAAGCTAAAGCGCCCAATGCGGCGCCTGCAGCCAAAGTTGCCACCGTTGTAACAGTGGTAGTAACAGACGAAATCAACCTGCAAACCTTCACTTAACACTCAGTATATTAAGGTTTAATATACGCTTATAAAATTTACGGACGGCAAAACCAGGAAAAGCACAACATTGGTTAAGCCATGAGCCAAAGAAACGCCTAATAGGCTTCGGGTTTCAGCCACAACCAAACCGAAAAACAAGCCGATAGCCAAAACAAAAATGAAGTCAGCTAAAGAAAGCCATCCAATATGCATACAAGCAAACAAAACGCCCACCCCTAAAACTCCGCCTGCCCTCCCAAATGAAGCCACAGCAGCCCTCTGCAAAACACCTCTAAAAACAAGCTCTTCAACAAACCCTGTGAAAAAGATCAGGGCTAAAGCCAAAAGCAGAAGCTCAAACACTCCTAAGCCAACCACAAGGGGTTCAGGCCTCAAAATATAATATTCCACCACGCCAAGAGGCAAACCAAAAACCCCAACAGCCAACTGAACAATAGGATTTTCCAGGTTCACACCAACATCGCCGAAACGAACTTCCATAACCCTCATAACCATTAAAACCGCCAGAAAAATGGCTGCACCAGCCACAAGATACCATGCATAACGAGGAAAATAAGCCAAAGGCAATGAAAGGCTCACAATCCTTATAAGAGGAGCCAAAGAAAGGCTTAAATAAAGACTTACAGAAGGATTTTCACCATGCTTCCAAGCTGAAAGAGCCAAAAGCGAAACTAGAATAAATCCATGCAAAACAAGGCCTAAACCAGGATCCATAAAAGTTGTTAAAACCTCAGCAAAGGCAACCGCAACCACATAAAAAACAAACACAAAATTTTCCCTCAAAATCTTAACCCCACCCTAAACTTAAAAGTAATCCACAAGCACAGGCTTCTACACTGGTTTCCAAATACATTCCTATACAATGCTAAACAGGCTTCCAACAAAAAGGACAGCCTCATCCCTTCATCAGAGGCTCAAAAAGTTTAGGCATCATCCTAAAACCCCATTTGCTTCTGCACAGCCAACAACAAGGCATTAACCCCTTAATGAATAATTTTCAGGTTTCCCCTGCCCATTTTCCGAAGCGTCTAAGCACCTCTTCCGGAACAGGATTTATATATTGAAGGTTTAAGCTTTCGCAAAGTCTTTCAAAATCCGTGTCTGTTGTTAATATGGCGGATGCGTTTTCCTGCATTGCCGCTGCCAAGTAAACACAGTCATATACGCTGTGGCCAAGTTTTTCAGAAAGCTCAAAGCTTCTGGCTAACGTTTGCCTCTGAAGGCAGAAATAATGGGGTCGGTCATAATTTTCCAAAAAGTATCTAACAGCCTTTGCACTCTCCCCTTTATCGCATCCCCATCTTTCAGTCATTATCCAATAAGCCCTCACCGGGAGAATATCCAATATGAGGGGCGTGTATGCTCCGCCAAGGCCCTCCTCAACTATGGGAGAAACATACTCATTACCAGGATGATCGCTGACCAAATATATAGCCAAAACGTTAACATCCCATATTCTCCTATCTTCAATCTCCAAAAGTAGCCTCCCCCGCGTCTAGAAAGGCTTCCCCACCCCAATTTTGCTTCTTAGACCGAACCTGAACAGGTTTAGGCGTTAAAACCTTCAAAACAAGCATACCCTTCTCTATCTTCAAATCAAACTCCGTTCCAGGCTTAAGGCGAAGCCTCTCCCTCTCCTCTGAAGGGATCAGAATTCTACCCCGCTCATCCATCCTAGTTTTTCCCACAAAAACCCACCCACAAAAATAATGCAAATTAACCCATATAAACATTTAAGAAACTACCCATGAAACACCTCTCTCGAACAAGGCCGTCCAGCCATGCAAACCAAGGCCTAAACCAGGATCCATAAAGTGGTTAAAGCCTCAGCTAATGCAAGCATTATCCAGTAAAAGGCAAAAAGAACTTTTATCTTCAAAATTTTCACCGCTCCTCCCCTGGGTTAACAGTAACCCATAAATGCAGGCTTCTGTAAGGGTTTTCTAATCCATTCTTATATAAGAGGAATTCAAGCTTCATACGCTCACCCAGAACTGTGGCCGTAAAAGTATAGTTATAACGCCAAACCTCCCCATGGCTTAAAGTTATGCCATCAATAACGCTTAAAGTTTCATTGTTTAAGGCAACCACAACACGATAAGTGGCATTTTCATATTCATTATTAACTATTCCAATAATAACCATGCCCTTTTCACCCAAAGTAAGGTTTGTAGGATAACCATAAGCCTTTCCAGAAGGGCCTAAAAGATAAAACTCAGTGAACCTTTCTCCAGGATGAGGCGAAACCGCAATGTAAACAGTGAGGGCTATGGCAAAAACCAAACATGCCAAAAGCAAAGCTGTTAAAATTTTATCAACCTTTCCCTTCAAGAAGGCTCCGCCACAAATTTTCAAAATAAAATTTAACCTTCATTTAAAGCACTGCTCATCATGCTTAAATAGAAAGAGTTGAAGAAAATTTGAAGCCCAATAGTCATAAGCGTGAAGGCTATCATATCCTGACCTTTCAAGGGAAGCGTTTTGAAACCTGTGAAAAACCATATGGAAACAAGATGCAGGGAATATGCAAATCCCACCAGAAAAAGGGTTAAACCTGTTAGGGCTCCCCTTTCAAGGGTTAACCTTTTCAAAACAGCGTTGGTAAACCTATCCCCATGGCATATGCGCGTTTTAATTCCATAAATCTTAGCAAACAACCCTAAAAATACCAGTTGGGCCCCCACAACAACGCCGAAGCTTCCAAGAATCATGCTGTGAAGCCCAGGAGTATAACCTAAATAAACCTCGAAAAAAGTGAAAGCCATCAATAACAACCCTAAAACAGTGAAGGCTAACCCTGGAAAAATGTAAAGGTATGTGGGCGCATGTAAAAGCATAAACCTTAAATGACGCCACCCATCCTGGAAGGAGCTAAGCTTCGACTTTCCAGCCCTCCGAGGATAATAAGTTATGGGCACTTCTTTAATTTTCAAACCTTCAACAGCTGCCTTCATAATCATTTCAGAGGCATACTCCATTCCACAAGCTTTCAAATTAAGCCTTTCAAGGACTTCCCTGCGTAAAGCGCGAAAACCAGAATGAGCATCTGAAACCCCAGCCTTGAAGAAAAAGTTCAGAAACCTTGTCAAAACAGGGTTGCCCACATGCCTATGCAGCCAAGGCATGGCATCCCTCTTTATTTCACCTTTAAATCTGCTTCCAACAACAATGTCAGCCTCACCATTCATTAAAGGCTCTAAAAGCTTAGGCATTTCCAAAAAGTCATAAGTGCCATCTGCATCGCCAATCACAATATATTTACCCCTTGCATGCTTAATCCCGTAATGATAAGCATACCCATACCCACGCCTGTCAGGCGTAACCACCCTAGCCCCTAAACTCCTAGCAATTTCAGGAGTCTCATCATCAGAATTATCCGCAACAACAACCTCCCCTTCAACCCCACATTTAACAAAAGCCTCCTTAACCCTTTCAATACATTCACCAATAGACTCAGCCTCATTAAGGGAGGGAATAACAACTGAAACTTCAACACTGCCCACTTCCAAACTTTCATAAACCGACTTTTCACCCTCCGCCTCCCCCTCAACAAGGGAGCCCTCATCCCCTAAAACTGAGTCAACCAATCAAACCACAAACAAAATTTATAAACTTCAACTCAGAGGCAAAGGCCCTTCTTAACAGCAACAGTTCCCATCTTTTCAGTTTTAAGCCAAGCTCGAGGCTTCCGTAGAAGCATAAGCAAACCCGCATAAAGGGCTATGAAAACCTGTAAACTCCAGTAAAAGTATATGAATGGAAGCCAAAAAAGGTTCGCCAGCCTACGGGGCTTTGAAACATACGCCAAAGCCAACCCGCCAAAAACAACCATAACGCTTGTGGCAAAAGCTGAAAACTGCATCAAAAACTGAAAGGCTGAGTCAAAGCTTAAGCTTACAAAGGATGCATAGAAAGCCAAAAAATAACTTGTAAGGGAAGCCATAAGAATGAAGGGACCTGTTAGGGTAACCTCAGCATCTAAGTTTTTCCAGTTCGGTTTAGCCATTAACCTACCATATTTTAGGGCTACCTCCATTGTTCCCCTAAACCATCTTGTCCTCTGATTGAAAAGCTGCCCAACTTTGGATGGAGCCTCCTGCCAAGAACAAACATCAGATGCATACCTAACCCTGTAGCCTCCCTCAGTAAGCCTAACCGACAACTCCATATCCTCTGATAAAGCTTCCTCGTCGAAGCCTTCCATTTCATCTAAAACCCTGCGCCCAACAAACATGCAGCTTCCCTTCATATGGACAAAAAGGCCTAAAACGTCCTTACCCCTCAAATACGCCTCACACCATGCAGCCTCTTCATAGGAAACAAATTTAGCAAGCATATTCTCCTCAGCGTTTATAATGTTAAGCCTGCCCTGAACAGCCGCCACAGAGGCGTCCTTAAAATATTCAACAGCCCTCCTTAAAACGTCAGGTTCAGGAACGTTATCCGCGTCGAAAAAAGCCAAAATATCCCCCTTCGCATAATTCAAAGCATAATTAAGGGCTGAAGGCTTACCATTAGAAACACAATTATGGAGAAGCCTAACCTGACCTGAATACCGCCTAACATAATCCCTACATATTTCAACAGTCCTGTCACTGGAACCATCCTCCACAATTAAAATCTCCCTCTTTCCAACAGGATAATCCAGCCTTAACAAACCTTCCAAAAGCCTCCCCACAACCCTCTCCTCATCCCTAACAGGGACAACAATGGAAAATGTAGGAAGCCCATCCATATCAGAAGAAGCCAACTCCCCCCTCCTCCAACCTGAACGCCTCATATGCCAAACACCCACAGCCAAAATTGGAATATTATAAAATATCCAACCATAAACAGCCAAAAGCAAAACTAAAACCAAAATGTAAAAAGGCCCCAACTAATAAAACCCTTCCACACCCTTCACCATGTTAATCCAAACCCTAAAGAAATGCAAAAGAAAAACGCCCAGGAGGCATGATCTTCAAGCCAAACCAAACCTTTAACCCTTTTCTCCCTGTCTCTAAGCGTTAATTTCCCATCTAGCCCATTAACCTACTCGTGAAAGCCACATGCATTAAAAGAATCTCTCCAGGCCAAAAACTCAACCCTTCAAAACCCTTCCCTAACAAGGTTTATGAAAAATAAACCCTTATGTAGCCTCTCATCTCCAAGCCTAAACGTTTGCAGTTTCCTGCAACTTTAGGGATTTAGAGGCTTCTACAATCATTGCTAAAGGTTAACTATTCTTCAAACTTACGCTAAGAAACCCATCCTACCCATTTCAGGGCGCCTTACAGCTGCCCTCTCTCTCCCAATCAGACATGTTCATTATGGTTAGATACCTTGCAAACCCGGCTTCCCCAGCCCATTTACAAGCTGCCCTATTACCCCATCTCTGAGCTAGAAGGCTTATTTCCTCAGCCTTCCTCCAGCCCTTAACCATCATCCAATACCTAACCCTCCCTAAAACTTCCATCAAAAGCTTAGGGAAGCCCTTCAACGCCTCTAAAAGCCTCCTTATTATGGGAGCAAGAGCCCCTAAAAATACCTTAAAATTTCAAAAACATGTGAGAAGGCGCTTAAAATTTATGTTGAAGCTTTAGAAAAGGCTGCTTCAAATATTAATCCTAAAACGTTGAAGGAAGTTTCGGAACTGTAGGTTCTGAAATGGTGCGGCCGCCGGGATTTGAACCCGGGTCGCCGGCTCGGGAGGCCGAAGTCCTGCCAGGCTAGACTACGGCCGCTGAAGAGAATTAGATAACTGCTTAAACTTTTATTCATTACTCTGATATTTTTGTTCAGGGAGTATTGAATGAAAGTGGTTAAGCCTGGCAGGTATTTTTGGCAGGGAAGCGAGGCATGTGCTGAAGCCGCAATAGTTGCAGGCTGTCTCTTTTTCGCTGGTTACCCCATTACTCCAGCATCAGAAATTGCAGAGCATTTAGCGAAGCGCCTTCCACAGGTTGGCGGTGTAGCCGTCCAGATGGAGGATGAGTTAGCCTCTATAGGGGCTGTTGTTGGAGCAAGTTGGGCTGGCTTTAAAGCTATGACCGCCACTTCAGGCCCAGGTTTTGACCTTATGCAGGAAACTATAGGCTGGGCTTTCATGACGGAAACTCCATGCGTTATAGTTGACGTCCAAAGGCTTGGGCCGAGCACTGGCCAGGCAACTAAATGTGGGCAGGGTGATGTTATGCAGTCTCGCTGGGGAACACATGGAGACTACTCAGCTATTGTGCTTTCTCCAAACTCTGTTGAGGAAATGTTCACCTTAACTGTTAGGGCCTTCAACCTTTCAGAAAGATACCGCACTCCAGTAATTCTTCTCTCAGATGAGGTTACCGCCCACATGCGAGAGCAAGTCACAGTGCCGCCTATTGAAAAAATAGAAATCATAAACCGAAGAAGGCCGGATATTGGCAAAGAAGCCTTTTCCTCCATTGAGGAGGTTCCGCCCATGCCCCCTGTAGGTGAAGGCTTCAACATAGCTGTAACAGGATCAACCCATGACGAGCATGGCATAAGGTTTACATCAGATCCAATAGTGCATAGAAGGCTTGTTGAAAGGCTTAACAGCAAAATTCAAAAACACACCTCTGAAATTTCAGAGGTGGAAAGCTATAATGTTGAAAACTGCAAAGTCGGCATTGTGTCTTACGGCTGCACCTCAAGGGCAGTTTATGAACTAATAGAATACGCTGACGCGGAAAAATTGAATGTTGGATATTTAAGGCTTAAAACCATATGGCCCTTTCCTGAAAAGCCAATTGCAAAGCTGGCTGAGAAAGCTGAAAAAATAATTGTTCCCGAAATGAATTTACGCCAAATATTCTATGAAGTGCAGAGGGTTGCCTGCGGAAGGGCAGAGGTTATTCCATTAAACAAAATTGGAGGAGGCGAACTTATAACTCCTGAAGAACTTCTTGAAAAAATTTTGGAGGACTAAAATGCGCGGGGATTTTTCTGTTAAAAACTACCTTAGAGATTTGAAACTTCCCTTTTGCCCCGGATGCGGAGCATTCACAGTTATAAACTCCTTTCTAAAAGCTGTCTATGAACTTGGATATGGAAACCTCAGCAAATTTGTATTCTGCAGCGGAATAGGCTGCGCCTCATGGATTCCCTCACCCTATTTCAAGGCAGATTCAATACACACCCTTCACGGCAGAAGCATACCTGTAGCAACAGGCATTAAGCTTATGCGGCCAGAATTAAAAGTCGTAGTTTTCGGAGGAGACGGAGACATAGTTGGAATAGGCCTAAGCCACTTCATACATGCAGCAAGGCGAAACTTAGACATACTTGTAATAATGGTTAACAACATGGTTTACGGAATGACTGGCGGACAAGTGGCGCCTACAACACCCTTTAAGGCTAAGACAACAACCACTCCCTATGGAAGTTACGAAGAACCCCTAGACGCCGCCATGCTTGCTGCAACTGCCGGAGCCAACTATTCTGCCCGTTGGACCACAGCCCACCAAACCCAACTGAAAGACGCAGTTAAGAAAGCTGTTGAAATGAAAGGCTTCAGATTTATTGAAGTTGTAAGCCAATGCCCCACAGCCTATGGAAGGAGAATGGGCTTCAAAGATGCTGGAGAAATGGTGAAGTGGTTTCGGGAAAACTCCATAACAAAGATGGAAGCTGAAAAATTAGGAGAAGAAGCCGTAAAAACCAAAATTGTGGTAGGCGAATTCATACAAAGAAAACGTCCCACTCTCGTGGAAAACATATACAACCTCATCAGGGAGGCTCATAAAACTGAAGAAAACTGAAATAAGAATATGCGGATTAGGAGGCCAGGGAGTAGTTCTGACAGGACAAATTCTTGGAAAAGCAGCAGTATACGACGGAAAGAACGTTGTCCAAACCCAAAGCTACGGGGCAGAAGCCAGAGGAACAACAGCTAAAAGCGAGGTAATAATCTCTGAAGACAAAATAGGATTTCCAATGGTTAGAAAATGCGACATACTCATAGCCTTAAGCCAAGAAGCCCTAGAAAAAAACATTAAAGACTTAAAGAAAGAAGCCATCCTCATAATCGACAACAGCATAATAAAGAATATACCGCAAACCGAAGCCAAAATTTACAAAGTTCCAGCAACAGAAACAGCGGAGAAAACATTCGGACAGAAAATCTTCGCAAACATGATTATGTTAGGCTTCCTTTCAGCTGCAACAAATATAGTAACGGAAAAATCCTTGGAAAAAGCCATAAAAGACACACTTCCAGAAAAATCCGCCTCAACAAACCTTCAAGCCTTTAAAAAAGGAAAAGACCTAATTCAACATCAATAAACAATAATTTTAGAAATCTGGCCAGCTGAAATCCAAGTATAGCACTCCCTATGCCTTCCTGTACGGCTAAATTTGTAAAAAAGAGCTGGAAAAACAAAAATATCTTTGCCCAAATATTGTTCTAAGATAAAGGCTGTTTAATTGGGGGAAAATTCGATTAGTAAATTCACTTATGCCAAGGCAGGCGTCGACAGAGAGCTTAGAGCTAAGGCTAAGAAAACCCTTCGCATTCTGCGGAAAACCCACCGTTTCAGCCGCCATGGAAGCGTTATACAGCTTCCCTATGGGATTGTCTTCCCATTAGGGGAAGACTCCTACCTGGACCTAGTAATCGAAGGAATAGGTACAAAAGTCCTCGTCGCGCAGCTATGCGGAAAATATGACACCATAGGAATTGATGGAGTGGCCATGGCAGTGAACGATGTCATCCGCTCCGGTGCAAGGCCCTTAGCTGTCGTAGATAACATCCACGCCCAAGTTTCAAACCCAGATTTGGTTGAGGAGTGGATGAAGGGAATAACCAAAGGAGCCATAGAAGCCGAATGCATAGTGCCAGGAGGAGAGATAGGCGACGTTGCAGAGCTTATTAAGGGCTTAACGGAGGGAAAGGGCTTCGACATGGTTTTTGCCTCAGTCGGCGAAGTTTCAAAGAAAAAACTTATAACTGGAAAGGAAATTAAGCCAGGCGACGCCATAATAGGCCTACGAAGCTCAGGCATTCACAGCAACGGCTTAACCTTAGCCAGAAAGGTTTTGTTTAAACAATGGGGCGGCAAATATGACCCATACGACATCCCAGAACCCCTAAAAAGAGAAGTCGTCTACGAAGTTTTGGAGCCAACTAAAATTTACGTTAAACCACTTCTCAAACTTGCAGAAGAAGTCAAAGTGAAAGCAGCTGTCCACATTACCGGAGACGCCTACTTAAAATTTAACCGCCTAACCCTATTCTCAAAAGGCATAGGCTTCCAATTTGATAACTTCAAGCCTCAGCCAATCTTCCACCTAATTCAGAAAACCGCCTCTCAACTTGGAATGCCCATACCTCAAGAAGAAATGTTCAAAACATTTAACATGGGATGGGGATTCGCCATAATAGTTTCACCAGAAGAAGAGGACACCGCAATCGACATAATAAAGAAAAACAGAACTGAAGCTGAAAAAATAGGCCACATAACAGCCTCCACAGGTATAAGGATAAAATACGCCGGAGAAAAAATAGTGCTTAAATAAAGCTTTTAAAGAGAAGATAGGCTTCATTAAATTTCCAATAAAATTCAATGTTGCTAAGCTCTATCTAAAGTTTCTATCCTGAATAAAAGTGTTTAAATCTTCTTAAATTTAAATTAGCCTATGAAATACCGCTTAAAAATTGAGGTTAGCTTAAAACCTGGACACAGCGACCCTGAAGGGGAGACAACAGCCCGTATGCTCAGAGAACTCGGATACAAAGTTGAAACGGTTAACGTCAGCAAAGCTTACACCGTAATCCTTGAGGCTGAATCCAGAAATGAAGCCTTAAAGAAGGGCGATGAGTTTTGTAGGAGGCTTTTAGCAAACCCTACAAAAGACGATTACGTATTAACGGTTGAGGAAACATAATGACAGCCAACTTCTACATCCGCAGGAAAACGCCATTCCAAATCTTTGAAATAAACATTCTTGAAGCATCTGACAGCCAGCTCTTGGAAATAAGCCGTGACCTCGGCCTTGGCTTAAACCTGACGGAGATGAAGGCTGTTCAAAGCTATTTTAAAGGGAAAAAAAGAAACCCTACAGATGTAGAGCTTCAAACAATTGGCCAAACCTGGTCGGAACACTGCTTCCACAAGACCTTCAAAGGATCAATAATATTTGACGGCAGAGAAATCCACAGCCTTTTTAAAACTTACATTGCAAAGGTTACAGAGGAAATTAACCCAAAATGGTGCTTCTCAGTTTTCGAGGACAACGCCGGCATAATCCGCTTCGAAAAGGATTTTGGAATAGCCGTCAAAGTTGAAACGCATAACCACCCATCAGCCATAGAGCCCTTCGGAGGCGCAGCCACAGGCGTCGGAGGAGTAATACGAGACATATTAGGCGTCTGGGCCGACCCAATCGCATGCACCGACGTATTAGGCTTCGGACCTTTAGATTACCCCTATGAAAAGCTTCCCCCAGGCGTAAAGCACCCTAAATACATATACATGGGAGTAGTAGCAGGAATTGGAAACTACGGAAACAACATGGGAATCCCAACAGTTAACGGAGCAATATGCTTCGAAGAAAGCTATGTTGGAAACGTTGTTGTATACTGCGGATGCATAGGGCTACTGCCCCTCAAAAAATTTAGGAGAAACGCTAAGCCTGGAGACATAATCCTCCTAGCAGGAGGCAAAACCGGAAGAGACGGAATCCATGGCGTAACATTCGCATCAGCAGAACTAACTGAAAAATCCGAAGAAATTTCAAGGCCAGCTGTTCAAATTGCAAACCCAATTGAAGAGGAGAAGTTGAAAAGGGCTATAATACAAATCAGAGACCTTGAACTAGCTTCAGCCATTACAGACTTAGGGGGAGGAGGCCTATCCTCAGCTATAGGCGAAACAGCAAAAAGATTCAACAGCGGCGCCCAAGTGGAACTCGATAAGGTTCCACTTAAATACCCCAATCTAGCCCCATGGGAAATTTATGTCTCAGAATCACAGGAAAGAATGCTGCTAGCCGTCCCGCCCCAAAACTTAGAGCGCGTTTTAGAGATTTTTAAATGTGAAGAAGTTGAAGCCACCCCAATTGGCAAATACACCGAGGATAAAATTTTGCGAATTTACTATTACGGCGAAAAAGTTGCAGATTTGGATGTGCCATTCCTTTTCGAACCGCCAGAGACAACTAAAAAAGCTGAATACAAACCTCCAACCCACCATGAACCAAATTTCCCAAAGCCTAAGAACCTGACCGAAACCCTTTTCAGGCTTTTAGCATCTCCCAACATTGCCAGCAAGGAAAGCGTGATAAGAACATACGACCATGAAGTTAAGGGAAACACGGTTATCAAGCCCCTACATGGAGAGGTAGGCGGACCTAATGATGCCTCAGTTCTTAAACCATTAAAAAACTCGTGGAAAGGCTTAGCCATCTCATGTGGAATCAACCCAAACTACGGAAAAGTAGACCCATACTGGATGGCTGCCTCCGCCATAGACGAGGCTGTAAGGAACAATATTGCAGTTGGAGGAAGACGAATAGCCCTCCTTGACAATTTCACATGGGGCAACCCTGAAAAACCAGACAGGCTTGGCAGCCTAATTAAAGCCTGCGAAGCCTGCTACCACACTGCAAAAGCCTACGGAACACCCTTCATTTCAGGAAAAGACAGCCTATACAACGAGTCTCCCACTGGGCCAGTAACTCCAACCCTCCTAATAACCGCCGTCGGAATCGTTCCAGACATACGCGCAGCAGTTTCATTAGATGTTAAAGCACCTAACAACCCAATTTACATTGTTGGAAAAACATACAACGAACTCGGAGGCTCAGAATATTATCGGCTTATGGGATTTATCGGCAAAAACGTGCCGAAAGTGCGACACAATGAAGCTAGAAAAACATTTAAAGCCATAACCAAAGCCATAGACTTGGGAATAGTTAGCTCATGCCACGACCTATCAGAGGGCGGTTTGGCAGTAGCTGCAGCGGAAATGGCCTTTTCAGGGGGCTACGGCGTCCAAATTGACCTACGTCTAATTCCCAGGGAGGGAATAGACAGGGATGACTTCATTCTTTTCTCAGAGTCAAACAGCCGCTTTCTCGTTGAGGTTCCTGAGGAAAGCAGCAGAGATTTCGAATATATTATGCGTGGATGCGTTCATGCGAGGGTCGGCAATGTGGTTAAGATACCCAGGCTGCAAGTATTTGGATTAGACGGAGGTTTAGCTGTTGACGCCAAAATAAGCGAATTGCTGTCTTTTTGGAAGCGAACATTAAGCTGCGGAGAGATTTAAAATGAAACGTGAAGACATAAGAATCTGTATTTTAAGGGTTGGCGGAACCAACTGCGATGCTGAAACAAAAACAGCCCTTGAAGATTTAGGCGTTAAAGCAGAAGTTCTCCACGTTAACAAAGTGGTTAAACATAGAAACATCATGAACTTTGATGCCTTAGTTTTTCCAGGAGGCTTCTCTTTCGGCGACTATGTGAGGGGCGGCGCAATCTGGGCTAACTTGATGTTGGCAAAACTAGGAATGGAGCTTAAGGCTTATGTTGAAGAAGAAAGGCCAATACTTGGAATATGCAATGGGTTTCAGGTGCTCGTTGAAGCCGGCTTCCTTCCAGCCTTTGAGGGAATAAGCCCATATCCTGAAGCAGCCTTAGCTTCAAACCAGCCTCCAGGCTACAACTGCCGCTGGGTCTACTTAAAACATGAAAACCATGGAAAATGCGTTTTTACACGTAAAATCTCGAGGGGGAAAGTTCTCCGAATGCCCATAGCCCACTCTGAAGGAAGATTTCTATTTGCAAAGGAAAAGGAAAGGCAATATTTAGATAAGCTCTACAGAAACGACCAGCTTGTTTTCAGATACTGCACAAGGGAAGGCGAATATGCTGATGGACGGTACCCTAAAAACCCTAACAACTCATTCCATGACATAGCTGGCATATGCAACCCTGAAGGCACAGTTTTCGGTTTAATGCCTCATCCTGAAAGAGCCTTTTACTGGTGGCAACATCCAGACTGGACAAGGCAGACGCTTATGCCCCAATATGGAGATGGCAAACTAATATTTGAAAGCCTAATCGAATATTTAGAAGAAAATTTCTAAATCCTCCAGCCTGGGAAGCCCGGCCCTCGCACCCATTCTCATTATACACTTTGAAGCCGCAAAGTTGCCTATCCTACCGCAATCTTTTAGGCTTTTTCCATTAATTAAACCATAAAGGAAGCCAGCGCAGAAAGCGTCTCCAGCCCCTGTAGTGTCTACAACATGAACCTTAAAGGGTTCTATATGATGATTTTCCCTGCCGTCAGTTACATAGCATCCTTTTCTGCCAAGCTTAACAGCCACTATTCTCACCCCAAAATTTAGGATAATTTCAGCGCCGGCAACATAATCATCTTCACCTGTTAGAAGCTTCAACTCTCTTGCATTTGGCATAAAAACATATGTCCTATCCAGCATCCGCCTTAATGCTTCTAAGCCTCTCCGACTGTATAGCTCTCCAGGATCCATGCTTATTTTAACATTTCCCGGTAAACTCTCAACAAGCATTTTTTGGGCTTGAAAGGATTTTTCTCCAACAAAGGATGTTAGGTGGAGGAACTCGGCCTCTGAAGCATATTTAACGCTTATCTCTTCGAATTCTATCTGGTCATTAACTCCTGGATCCACGTATAGAGCTCTATTTCCATTTTCGTCCACAAATCCCATAACTACGCCGCTTCTTCCTTTTTCCGCCCTAATAATGCCCTCTATGTCCACGCCTTCACGGAGGAAATCTTCAATAAGCATCAGGCCCTCCCTGTCTTTGGCAACCTTTCCAATAAATCCCACTTTACATCCAAGTCTTGACAAGCCCACAACAGTATTGGCGGCTGACCCTCCACACGCCTCTTCAAAGCTTTTTATAAAGGCCTCCTCCTCTGAACTTGCTATTCTGTTAACTTTGTAGAGTTTATCAACGTTTAAGGCGCCGAATCCCACAGCATGAAAGCGCTTCATTAGAACAACTCGCGAAGATGAATCTTAAAATCTCCCAGCTTTCCACCATAGTTTCCAGCTGAAATTTTAGCCACTCCATCCACTTTCAAAGCTTCCTCAATGCCAATTTTCATGGCTTCCTTAACCTTTTCCAATGAAACGCCGTTAATCACCACTTCAGGAATGTAATTTACCCCTTCAGGAACTTTTGAGGCCTTACCTAAAACTTTCTTTAAAGAGGGACAGTAAGGATGGTTTGTGGTTGGCCCAATCCATGGGAAGCGAGTTTCAGGCTTAGATCCTGCGGAGCAGACGTTGAAAGGGGTTATTACGCCATCCACTTTATGTATGGCCTCTAAGGCTTTCTCTCCAGACTCCAATACAGCCCTTTTAGTTTTACACATGATCCAGAAGTTTGCGCCCATAACCCCCCGCGAATAACCTATATAACGTTCAATTATAAAGTCTGGAACCATTATGGGAACAACTATTACCATGCGTCCATTACGGTTTTCCTCCCATTCATAGCCATCTCCGCAGTGTCCAACACGCTCCATCATGTCGATTTTTCCATCAGCATTAGGCAAGGCGTCGAAAACCGCTGTGAAAGGCTTAACAAGTATGTCTTGACGGATTCTATAGGAAAGCTCAACCTCGAACTTTTTAAGAGACTCTGAAAAAGGCTTTTTAGGATCTATACCTCCCCAAAACTGAAGTAAAGCTCCTTTACGCCCGTCAGGGGTTTCCCCCTCCCTAAGCCACTTTTCTACGCCTCCCTCAACTCTACCAATAACTATGCCTGGAGTAGCAGTTACATCCTCAGCCGCCCTTCTAACGGTTTCCTCATCATCAGCCGTCACTATAACCCTACAGTAAACGCCTTCAAAAGCTTCTGCATATGTCTCCTCTATGCGCCTTTTCCAATCCAAACTTTTCCAAACCCCTACAATTAACCCTACTATTCTAGGTTAATGATTTCCTATATTAAACCTTCAACACCGGATTTGAAAATAAGGTAAAGGATTAAGCCCTTACAGGGTTATCCGAGTCTTCCTATAGCTTCGCCTCTAACACTTTTCCGAAAAAGCGTGCTCTGCCTCATAACTCTTTCCATGTTTTCCGCCCTTACAACTTCTACCTGTGGAAGCCTGCCTCCGTAAACTTGAAAAATAAACTTTTTAAGCTTCTCTGCAATGGGTAAACTTTTAACTGCCGAGGGGCTCCAACATTCCACAAGTTCTATCAGGGTTTCTCTGCCAAGTTTAAAGAAAACATTTGCCACCAAAGCTGTGACGAGGGCGCTATTGGACATTATTGCAATTTCAGCTTCTCTCACAGCGTACTCGTTGCCGTTAAAAGACACCGTTAACCCTCCGCCTTCACGCACTTTTTTAAAGGCTTCCACGTCTGTTATGCTGTCGCCGACATATACAACGTCGGCTAAGCTTACCCCTAAAAGCTTAATTATGGATTCAATTGACTCTGCTTTTTCACGTCCTCCAACCGGGTTAACCTCTTGGAATGCTCTGCCAACACTCATTTTGGCAATTTCATCCCAGAAAATCTCGTCAAGTCTACGGATGGCTTTTCTATGGCTTTCCTGAAAGTCCTCAAGCGAATTAGCTTGGGGAGGAATCTCAATTACAGGCATTTTTGCTATCTCAGCAGCCAGTTCTCTAAGCCTTTCTTTCTCCTCAAGGCTGAGCGTATACCTGTCAATGTCGAGTTTTGTACAGTACGCATTTTGGAATGGAAATTTTAACACTTGGCATAAAGCCCTAATATAATGTTCATAGCTTGTGCTCACGATATATGGGTAAAACTCTCTGCGAATAAAATTTAAAGTCTCCCTTACATTTGAAATTAAAACCAGGGTTTTAACCGAAAAATCCCTCATAACCCTATTTGTAACTCCATAAACTCTGAGGAAGGGCAGTATAAGCTTTAATGTGTCTCCAGCCTTATAATTAGACCTCTTTAAAACATACGCTAATACATCGTCATAACGGCTTATAACCGTGAATAAACGCTCACCATTTGGGACGTAGTGCGCCGTCAACTCGTAGGCATTATCATTTTTAGATATTGGCCCTTCACAGTCTGATATGAAAGCCTTTTTCAACCTCGTTTTCTAAGCTCCTCCATGTGTCTTATGCTTTTTTCTATATGTTGTTTGGAGGCTATGTCAGTCCTATACCATAGTGCCCCGCCTTTTATGGCATTTATACCATCTAAAGAAATTTCTCTGGCAGTTTCTATATTTTCGCCTATGCCTACTACGCATACAGCCCTTGACTTTAAAGCATAAGTCTTGTCTCCACGAAGTTCCATAGATGCGGGGTAAACCCTGATTTTTTCTCCATATTTTCTGCTTAGCTTGTAGGCTTTTTTTAAGTCGACAGGCATATCTGCTTCCTTCACATTAACTCGTTCAGGATACACATCGGAAAAACCTCCATAGTTCGGAGGCACTTTATATGTAACAACTGTAGCTGCATCCTCCACATCTATGCGGGTAAGGGTTCCCTCAATTATCTTGAAGCATACATCAATGAAGTCTTCTTTAATTATTGGAAGAATATTTTGTATTTCAGGATCTCCTGGACGGCTGTTGTTCTCAAGGATTTTAGGTTCACTGCCTGTATGCATAAAAGCCACGTAGAAAGGTATTCCCCTTAGCGCCTCACCGTCCGAAACTCTCAATTTCTCGAAGATTTTGTTAACTATGGCTAACTCTTTTTCTCTATCCTCCTTCGACATGAAAGGCAACGTCTCTCCCACATCCTTATAGGAGCCCATACCCCCCGTGTTTGGACCTTTATCCCCGTCGAAAGCCCTTTTATAATCCCTTGTCTCTGGAAGAGGCACTAAATGTTTCCCATCGCAGAAAGCCTGAAAACTAGACTCTTCCCCCTCTATTTTCTCTTCCACTATAACTGCCCCATGCTTA
>JAVZIQ010000015.1:0-31662 GCA_038871175.1 Bathyarchaeia archaeon
CTTTGCCGCCATTATCACAGTCCTTCCATCTCCAGCCCCTAAATCAAAGAAAACCTCGCCAGGCTTAAGTTCGGCTAGAAAAAGCATGTGGCGGACAACTGGAAGGGGGGTTGGAACAAACGGAGCGATGAACATGTCTTTAACCTCCACATTGATTTAAAATTATGTTAGTCTTTTTTAAAAATTTCGAACTCTCATGCAACGTAGGTTTCCCTTTTAGGAGTAGGCCTCCTAGACTCCCCGCATTTCATAGCGCTTTGGGCGCAAAGTTCCAAGTATTTCTCCTCATCTCCAGTACCAATAGCCTCGGCAGCTTTACGGCATAATTCACTAGGCTCCTCGCATCCCTCTTCCTTGCACAATCCAGATATGTATAGGCATATTTCCCGTACGTCTCCAGGCTCTAAAACAGCCCTGTTGGTGCGCACCAGAAGGCATAGCTCCCTTGCAAGAACACAGTTTTTAACGTACTTGATCCTTTTTAAGATCTCCTCACGGAGTCTTTTCCTGCTTATCTCCAAGTTTCCCTAACTCTCCACAAACTTAAATGCGCTGCTCACTATAGAGTGGGCCTCCCATTTAAAAGTTGTCATAAGCTTTTTAGCTGCGATCTAAATGGTATAATATTATATTGTCTGTATGCTATATTATGGAATTGCTTCACCAAAACCTTTTACTTATGGCTTTGCGTTCAGCTTCAAGCACAAGCTCATAAAATCTATCGTTAAGCTTGGATTCTCTTTCAAGAACTTCCTTCACATCTGAGGCTTGAACCTTTCTGGCTGATAATGCCACGGCTGCAATCTTCCCGTATTGTTCTATTAACCGGGCTGTCTGCAAAGCTTGCCTTTTAATTTTCTCCTCTTCCTTAGTGAGTTTCTCGCCTTTCTTTTCTACAATAGGCATTATACGTTCTTCCTCAATCTTCAAAAGCCCTAAAGCTTTAGAGCCGCATTTTGGGCATTTTGGAGTTTCAGGCAAATCCTTAACTCTCAACATGTCGACGTAACTCCAACATTCTGTGCATATTACGCTGCAGGCTTCGTTTAGAAGCCTAGCCCTAGTAGACTCAACAAGAACGGCGCGCATCCTCTCCGGAGGTATCAAGTCAGTTTTCATGCTTACCCGTTCAATTCCTACACGTGCAATGGGGCTGGCGCTCCCACCTGTGTTAAGCTTTTCAACAAAAATATCGCCTCGGCGAATTTCTTTAAGGACGAAAACGAGCTTTTCAAGGTCAAGGTCTTTTGTGAAAACCTCTTTTAAAGCTTCCTCGAAAATTGGGGTTCCTTCAAAACTTTTTATAAGCCTTTGAAGGCTTACGCTGCTGAAGTCAGCCCACTTTTCAAGGGCTCCGAAACGCCTTGCCACATGGATCATTCTCCTCTTGAAAAGGCCTGTTTTCACCGTTGCCCGAGTTAAACAATCTCTTACGGCCTTTTCACCCATCATGCTTAATTCATTGATTAGGGCGGCGATGTCTCCCGCGTTTGCAGCTCCCATGGTCTGTATAAAAATCCGGTAGGGGTCATGTTGAACCACAATGCCGTAGCCAAACTTTTCTGAAAGCATCTGTCCGATAAGCTGGGCTAGGGCTCTGTTCGTAAGGGAGCCGAAGTGCGCGTGGACTATTACAAATTCCTCCCAATCTTCGACTGTTATTCGTTTGTCTGTGGGAACATTAAGTCCTGCTGCAACATGATCCAAGGTTTCAGCTAAAGCGCTTAGAATAGTTGCTTTATCCGCAGGATAATTTTCACTTAGCTTGTCCGCAACAGTCTCAGCTGAAACACCTTTTCGCAGCTGATCCTCTACAAGACCCCTTATGTAGCCGACTTCCTGCGCAACTTCGAAGGGAACAGGGATTTCCTCACCTATCCAGCTTGGTATAGCTCCAGTGGGGTCTTCTACTGGTTTTACATAAACTTTGTCTCCTGAGAGGTGTAGAATCCGCCATGGGCTTCCTCTAATTATGAACTTGACCCCTGGCTTGCCATACTCCGCCATGAAGGCTTCATCTAACACTCCTATGGCTGAATCGCTTGTTTCGTCAACAACGAGATACTGTTTCTCTTCAGGTATCATTGAGAGGTTGTTAAAGTAATACTCGAACAGAGCCTTCGTTCTCCTTGGTTTCAGCGCAATCCTGTCTTCGAAGGATACCCATGCTAGGCGTGGGAACCTTTGATGCATGTAGCGAAGAATCTTTTCAACATCCTCAACGGTTGCTTCTGCGTAGGGGTAAGCATTTTTAAAAATCTTTAAGATCTCGTCGAATTCAAGTCTCTTCTGCTTAAGGAGCAGGCCGGCAATCTGGTGGGCAAGAACATCATAGGGCTTAGGCGGTATGTCAACAGCTTCTAAATCCTCCTTCAAAGCGCGTCTGGCTATGGCTAAAGCCTCAAGTGTATCGTCGGAGTCCATGGTGACTATTATTCCCTCAGCTATGCGCCCAATTCTATGGCCGCTTCTCCCTACACGCTGTATAAGCCTTGTAACCTGTCTAGGACTCATGTACTGTATAACCAGGTCTATTCTTCCAACATCTATGCCTAACTCTAAGCTGCTTGTACATACAAGTCCCTTTAACTCGCCGTTCTTCAATCCCCTCTCAGCGGCTATTCGGGAAGGCTTCGCAAGTGAGCCGTGATGTATGGAGACTGGGAAGTCTATGTCCCAAACCTTAAACCTGCTTGCTAAAACTTCAGATATAGCCCTTGTATTTGTGAATAGCAGTACTGATTTATGCTTGCTTATGTAGTCGCGTATTATCCTAAGCCTAGCTGCCACTTCAGGATGGGTGTAAAGCTGACTTGAAAGCCTAAAATCCTCATCTCCAGGTTTAGGATAAACTATTTTTAGGTGCATCTTCCTTGCAACTGGAACATGCACTATCTCGACGCTTCGTCCATTTCCAACGAGGAACTGGGCAACTTTTTCCGGGCTGCCAATGGTGGCTGACAATCCTATCATTTGGAAGTCCCTGCCAATCATGGCTCTGAGCCTTTCAAGGGCTAGGGAAAGCTGGCTTCCACGTTTGCTATCGGCCATTTCATGAACCTCGTCAACTATAACCCACCTTACCATGTGCAAGTGTTGACGCATAATCCACCCTGAAAGAATAGCCTGCAAAGTTTCAGGTGTTGTTATTAAAATATCTGGTGGGCTCCTCGCCTGCCTAGCCCTCTCCCTTGTTTCGGTGTCACCATGCCTTACAGCCAATTTAATGTCTAAATTGTTACACCACCACTCAAGCCTTTCAAGCATATCGCGGTTTAAAGCCCTTAGAGGGGTAATGTAAAGAACCTTTATACCTGGGGTTTTAGGCTCTTGAAGAAGCATGCTTAAAATAGGTAAAAACGCAGCTTCAGTCTTGCCTGTAGCCGTAGGCGATATTAAAAGGACATTTTTCCCTTCAAGAATTTTTGGTATAGTTTTCTCCTGGGGCTCTGTCGGCTTAGAGAAACCCCTCTGCTCAATGAGCCTTCGAACAGGCTTAACAAGCAGGTTAAAAGCATTTTTAGAAGTTTCCTTCAAACTTATTTAAACCTCGATGCTGTTAGAATAGCGGGAACACAAAGGTAAAAGTGTTTTGCACTTAAGCAACCTGAAGAATTCATGATGTATGCTGAAGCTTTTCTAACACGCCTCTTTCTACTTCTTCCTCGCCTATTTTGAAAGTTTCAGGCTCCTCTCTCCTCAGTATAGTTTTTAAGGCTTCTGGGCTTAGCTCTCTGACAAGTCTAAGGATTTCGACCCTTGCAGACTCAAAATGTTCCTTCTGCAGTTCTTTATCTCTGAAAATCACCCCGGCTAATGGGCAAATATTTTCAGTCTTCAGGTACCACTCAATTTTTTCAGTTTTAAGGTTTATGTCGAAAGTCACAGGCCCTGCAACACATGTTTCAGGCTTAACAGGATGAACTATGCATCTTCTCATCTCTCTGTCATAGAATATGCAGTAACCATCCCCATCCTCTTTTGGAAAGGTATATTGGCTATGTATGAATGGATTTTGTATAATGATTCCACATTTCCTGAGATACTCCTCTATTATTTTTTCCCTTCTTAATGTTATGGGAGGCCTAGCATCTCGGCAACAGTCTATTCTACATTTTTTACATATATCAAAGAAATTTTTCTGTCTTTCACCTTCCCGTGACATGGTCCTCACCTCTTAAAAGAAGGGCTCATTATTTTCTAAACTTTTTTGAAGTTTAGAGTAAACGTCTATGATTGCCTCATTAAAATCCGTCTTCAAGGCCCTCCGCGTTACTTTTTCTTTAATCACTTCGGAGAGGCTTCCATTCTCTATACGCCTCTCTATAAATTTTAGGTAATTTTTCTCCTTTTCAGAAGCGTTCTCAATGGCTAATTTGAGGAATTGTCTGCATACATGCCTTGCAGTTGGACCATTAGGGTGCAGAACCTCCGCGTTTAAACCATACCTGATGATCGAATTGAAGTCTCTGACCAAAATCTCCATGGGTAGAAGCGCTGCCTTCTCCTTTATTAGCCCTCGAAGTAAAGCCCTTATAAAACAGCTTATAGATACATCAGACTTTATGCATTCCTGTTCATCTAATACCCTAATTTCAATGGCTTTTCTATCAAAACGGAAGATTACGCCTCTTGAGTTAACCCACTCTTTATGTAGAAGGCATTTGGAAGCTCCTGCTCTGGCTAACTCTGAAGAGTACCTTTCAATTATTTCGTCTGTGTACTGTTTGAAGGAGTATATGTATTCGGGGATTACATTTCCTGTTATGGAGGGAACTTCCCTCTGGTTTTCCATGTAGAAGTATAGTCTATTATCTATGTAATCGCCGATTTTTCCCTCATAAATTGGCGATGAGGCGGTTATTGCCGGCAGATAGGTACATACATTTGCTAGTAAGTTATGCATCAAAACGGCTTTTTCCTCATCCGCATAGGGAATGTTTAGTTGAAAGCTTTGTATGTTAAGCCAACCGTGCCTTTTCATATTGAAAATTCCGCTGTAAGCTTGGTATATTTGTCTGTGGCGGTGGGGCCATACAGCTGTTTCATCAAGTCTGAGTAAAGGATGCATTCCGGTTCCTAAAAGTCCAGCATTATAGCGTTTTTCCAGAAAGTCTAGAAGTGTTAAGACAGCCCTATGCATGGTGTCCTCGAAGTTTTCAGGAGACTTGAAGGGCTTGTTAGGTTTAAACTCTAAAACGTGCATTTGAAGCTCTTTCCCAAAAGTGAAGTTTCTGAGCTCTACGGCGTTAACTATTCTTCCATAAAAATCTTTTATTACTTTGTCGGCTATTGGTTTGGCTTTTAAGCATTGGTCAACTATTGAAAATTCATGTTCTGGTCCGAGAACCTCTAGGGTTCTATACGTATGGGCTTCCTCTTTTATTCAGATTCTCAACGAGCTTTGATATAAGCTTATAGTTAATTTTAAATACTTAAAGATGTTATCGAAAATCGACTGTCTGGTGCCCTTTGAGTGCTGGTCGTCTCAAACATCGACCTAAGATTAAACGTTCCAATAATGAAACCTTCAAAGTTCCTGAAATCTTCAGTTAGGGACTTCATTCTTAACGTTAATAACGATTATAGATACATGAAAACAGGGTATTATGTTTCGCTGCATGCGGAGATTTTGGGAGGGAAAGTTATACCATCAACTGAAAATGCCGTTGACGCCTATAGAACGCCTATACTGCTTGTAAGAGCTCAAAAGAACGGTATTCCCGTGACACATCATTTAGTGACAAATTCTGTTAAAAAGATTATTTGTGAAATAGGCTTTCCAGCCTTGATATTTGCCGTTAACCCTTTTTCCTTCAACGGCTTTGAAGTTGCAAATAACAGAAGCGCGCTTTACAGAGCTGTTAAAAGCTTAAGTATGAACTATAAGTATGCAGTATGCGCCCAGCCCTTATTAGGAGAAATGGTTTCATGCAAGTCGTTCTTCGGAAAATCTGAAAACAACAGTGGCGATGTTGAGGAGATTTTATTGAAGGTTTACGAAACATTTAATATCCCCGTCTGTAAAGTGCATATTCAATGTGTTGATGGAGAAGCGTATCTATGCGGGCTTCAACCCTTGAAGATGGGGGAGATTCTTCCATCAGACTTGATAACTATTTCTAGACTTGTCTCTGAATTTTTGAAAGGGCGGTTTGATTGACCCGTATAGCGTGTTTTGTTGAAAAATACAATTTTTCAAGTCCCAGAGAAGCTGATGCCCTACAAAACTTCAAATCTACAGCTGAGCATTTGGGACATGAGTTTAACTATATGTTTAGAGACAGCCTTTCAGAAATTCCAAAATACGACGCTGTATTCATTAGGGCCACTACAGACCCCCTTTACACAGCTTATGTGGTTTCAAAAACCGCATGGGAACATGGTCTAAAAGTTGTCGACGACCCAGTTTCTATAAGGATATGCGCTAACAAAATCCATCAGTATAGGCTTTTTGAAAAGTTCGAAGTGCCCCACATTCCAACCCTGTTTATTAGCAAGGAGGAGTTTCACCACAAACAAATATCAGAAATATTCAGTCTTTTCGGAAAGCCGGTTGTTATAAAGGCGCCCTATACAAGTTTTTCAAAATATGTCGAGAAAGCCGCATGCGAAACTAGCTTTCGTGAAGTTGCAAAGAGATTTTTCAGAAGATCAGATTTTCTTGTTGTTCAAAAGTTCATGCCTTCAAGCTTCGACTGGAGAGTGGGTGTTTTAAACAATGAAGTTTTGTATGTATGCAAGTATATGATGCCTAAGGGTAAATGGAAGCACGGTGTGAAACGCAGAGGGAAACCAAGCTTCATGTGGGGTAGAACCGTTTCTCTGAAACGGGATAACGCTCCTGAAAGGCTTAAAGAAGTGGCCCTGCAAGCTTGCAGAGTGATAGGTCAAGGGTTATATGGAGTAGACATAAAAGAGATCAACGGCGAATACATTGTTGTAGAGGTTAATGACAACCCAAGCATATATAGAGGCTACGAAGATTTAAGAGACAAAGATATATATGAAAAGGTCATCAACTACTTGGCTGAGTAGCATTCGTAAGCATACAAACACGTTTAAATGTATTTTGCCACAATTTAAAGTCCTCAGCTTTTAAAATTGTTCAATTTTCACAGCTTTTCGATGTTTGAATTTGTGGCTTCAAAAGCTCCATAACGGAGCTTTTGACTGGGGGATGAGGCATAAATATGCTATGCTACAATTTAATATTGTAGGTGGAATTCATGATTGAAAGAAGTATTGCTAAAATTTTAGAGGGTGTTTACTGGGTTGGAGTTAGAGACTGGAATCGCAGGCTCTTCGACGCCTTAATCACTCTTCCAAAAGGGACATCATATAACGCCTACCTAATTGTCGGAGAAGATGGAAAGGCGTTGATAGATACAACTAACCCTGGCTTTGAAAGGGAGTTGGAAGAGAAGATTAGCATGATTATAGACACCAAGGATATTGATTATGTTGTTATGAACCATGCAGAGCCAGATCACGCTGGCGCCATTCCCTACATGATGGACATCAATAAAAAAGCCAAGCTTATAACTACAAGCAGAGGGGCAAAAATGGCTAGAATCTACTACGGAGTTCCAGAGGGGAGGATTAAAGTTGTAGCCGACCAGGAAACCCTAAACCTCGGTGGAAAGACATTGCGCTTTATTGAGTCGCCCATGCTTCATTGGCCTGAAACCATGTTTACATATCTAGAGGAGGATGAAGTTCTATTTTCATGTGATTTCTTCGGTGCTCACCTGTCCATGGGACTTTACGAAGACGAAGTTGAAGACTTGCTTGTCCACGCTCAAAGATACTGGGGTGAAATAATGATGCCTTTCAGACCTATGGCCCAGAAGGCTTTGGAAAAACTGAAGAATTTAGGCATTAAAATAATTTGTCCAAGCCATGGGCCTGTCCATAGGAAAACTGAGCTCATATTAAACGCGTATAAAAAGTGGGCGAACGGCGAAACGCGGAGGAAGGCAACAGTTGTATATGTTTCCATGTGGAATAGCACAGAGAAAATGGTTCATCAGATAGCTGAAAAGTTGACTTCTGAAGGCATTGAAATAGCCATACACAATTTGGCCAATACCGATATTGGTGATTTGGCAAGAGACCTTGTGGATTCAAAGGCAATTGTATTTGGCACGCCTACAGTTTTGGGCGCGGCCCATCCGTTAGCTGTTTATGCAACCTACTTAGTTAAAGCCCTTCGTCCTCCACTAAAATTCGCTGTAGTTTTAAGCTCATATGGCTGGGGAGGAGGAGCTGTGAAACAGGTTTTAGAAACGCTTGCACAGCTGAAAGTTGAAGTGGCTGGAACGGTTGAAGTTAATGGACCGCCAAAAAAGGAGGACATGGAACAAATTTTAAAGATTGGAAAAATACTTTCAGAAAGGATTAAAGAAGCCTAAAAGTAGTCTGAATAGTAGATCTCTAATAGAGTTGAAAGCTAAGAAATGCTCCTTGGCTTTTCCAGCGCTTTTTCAATCTCCTCCCTTATAATGTAGCCGCCAATGTGAAGTATTGGCTCTTTAACCTCGGAATCAACATTCATTGTGGCTGTGCATGGATAGCTGTGGTGAGCCTTGGCGATGGCGTCGTATAAAACATTGCGTTTAGTTTCAATTCCAACTATTTTTCTAGCTACATACCATGTTGAACCGCATGGAGCGCTTCTCCTGACAGTTACAGACTCTATAATCTCGCGTTTTCCAATCTTTGCAGTTGAAATTTCCAGTTTGGGGCGCCCAACACATAGTTCATTGACAAACCTTGAAATTGAAGGCTTTTGTATTTCCGGTTCTAGTGAACAGAAAGGTTTTGGGAATGCGCTTTCTAAGCCTAGTTCGAGGCAGCTTTCCTCAACCTGTTTCTTTAACCCAGAAGGAACCTCGTTAAAATCCTCTATTGGAACGATTAATCCTTTCACTCCAACTTTTTTAAGGCGGCGCGGCAATTCTAATAGTAGGTCTTTATGCAGCCCGGAGGCCACGCATAAATCAGCTTTAGGGATGTTTTTTGGCATGTAAATTTCAGGGTTATCTATGAAGGCTGGGAGCTCTATGGGTTTCGGAAGCTCCATAGCGGCTCGTATGTTTTGCACATAACTGTAAACAGTATATTTACAAGAGTCGCAGTATAAGCCGCATGACTTGCAGAAGGTAGGGTCGTTTATAAGGTTTCTGACGACACGCTCAGCAAACTCCCCACTGTAAACGAAGAGCAAAGTTAAAGGCTGTTTAACAGCCATCACTTTCACACTTTAAAGTATTGTTAAAACCAATTTGCAATTTGTAGATATTGCCGCCATGTTAGGCGTAATTCTCCAATAAATTCTAAAAATACTGGAGTATTCTATTAGAAAGCCTATAGAAAAATTAAGAAGTTAGGATTTATTTGAATTTAGTAGTAGCCTTTTTTCTTAGCTATAACTACGATGCCTGTGGCAGTTATTAGTGTTACAAGTATTGCTATGAAACCAAATTCAGGTACAATGGTGTAGCTTGATCCGCTTTTTCCTACTGTTATCTCGTTTAGATTTTCGTCAAGAACCCATGTGTCCGCGTTGTCTATGCTTAATAGGCTTTGCAGTTTTCCACCGGCTGGTGGAGCTGCTGCAATCTTGAATTCAACCCAAGCTAGGCTGGCAGTTGTGCCTGCAGGGACATAGTTATCGCCTACACAGGACTCGGAGAATAACACGTAATCTTTCTCTACTACTGGAGATACAGAAGATGTTCCGCCTCCAGTTCTTTTTGTGGCCCACTGGCTTGTTGCACCTGCTGTGTAGCCAGCCCTTAAAGCTGTTAACTGCGAAGAGTCATAGTAAAGCTTGAACTGCCAACTGAACATTTTTTTAGTGGATACGCTGAGCATTACTGTCACATTAAACTTATAGCCAACTGGATGTTTGCTTATATCAAAGTTTAATGTTGAAGGTTCAATCCATATAGAATCCACTGGTGGAGCCGCATATACTGGTCTTAAACTGAGTGCAGTAGATATGAGTGCCATAACACCTATAAGTAAAATAGCGTTAATCCAGATTTTTTTTGTTTTCATGTCCTTAACCTCGTCTCTTTTTCCTTTCACCGTCCTTATAAAATTTGTGGTTTTCCATTGTTATAGTTTTAAGATTAGAAAACCCATATGCTTATTCAAATAGTCCATAGCTTGAATAGCTTTACAGTGGCAGCTTTTAAGGGAAGGGTTGACGCATCTCCGAAATTCCTACTTTTGCACAAAATGTGATATAGGGCCTTAACCCTTTATTTTCAAAGATAATAAACAACAGCTCACTAAACTTTCTGTAGGGGTAATGCCGCTCTCCGAAAATCTCCAAGATGTGGCAAATGAGAAGGCATGTACTTAAAATTCGGTGCCAAAACGTGCTACTGATAGTGATAGAGGTCTCTAAATAAGTAAAGCATAATCTTGAAAATTATGAATCGTGTTGGTTTCAAGGATCTTTAAAACTTTACTTTAAATTTTTTCTGTTGCCTTTTGCCTTCCGAGCCACTTTCTTCACAGAGTAGATTGCTATTAACACTACAATTATTCCTAGAAGTGCGTATAGGTATGGGCTCCAGTCGAAACGTTTGAGGAGTAAGCCTAAAACAACTATGTGAGTATGAGGATCCGATTCTAGGGGTGGATTACCGTTGTCCTTCACAACCAGCTTGGCAGTTATCTGGCCAGTCACGTTGTAAACATGAACTACTATTGGATCTTTGGTGATAGTAACATTTCCATCTCCAAAATCCCAAATATAAGCAGTTATAACTCCGTCAGGGTCCTCAGATTTTGAAGCATCGAATGTAACTGGTATTCCTTTATAAGCGAAGCTGTATTCAACTATGCCCACGGGTTTGTAGCCTCTTAGAACAACGTACCCGCTTTCTTCAACAGTTTCAGATTGCACTGTAAAATACGCGTGGGGCTTAAGGTTAACCATAACGCCTCCAGCTTTTATGATGCAAGAGTTGGAGTTGAAGGTTAACTCATTAAAATCATAGTCCATTAACAAAGATTTAAAGGAGATGAATTGATCTCTTTTAGCTGGTTTTTCTTTAGTTGCAACAATTATGGATGTTGAGCCCTCTCCTATAACCGTGAAGTTTGCTCTGAAAAGTATTCCGTTGGCTACGTCTACTTTGTCGTCGCCTATTAAGTTGCAAGAATATACTATGTAGTGTAGGCCGTCTAAATAGTCCCTGTCAAATTCAGGTGAGACATCTGCTCTGTTATGTCCAGCGAACACGTTGTTTTCCGGGATCCATACATCGGTGCAATTTATTATTGAACCGTTATATTTCAGTACAACCTGCCATGTATACAGGCTTTCAACGTTAGTTGCGTTAATTGTTAATGTGAAGCTTTCTCCTATGGATATGTCGATTTTTTCAGGAGACAATATTATTTGTGTGTTCTGTTCAGCTTCGGTTTTTAAGGAAAGGTTGGAGCTTAGGATAAGTCCTAAAATCCACATTGTTATTATGAAGCGAATTGATTTATTAATGTGGCTAGCCATTATAATTCACCTTAGGGCGAAACAGGCTACGAAATGATCTTTCTCGAGTTCGGCCATTTGAGGCTCATCTCTTCTGCAAATATCCATGGCGAGGGGACACCTGGGATGGAAGCGGCAGCCGGATGGAGGGTTGACTGGGCTTGGGACTTCACCTGAGAGGGGGACACGGTCTTTTCTTTTGGTTGGGTCGGGAATGGGGACAGAGGCTATTAAAGCTTTGGAGTAGGGATGCATGGGGTTCTTAAAGATTTTAGGTGTAGGTGCAACTTCCAAAATTTTGCCGAGATACATTATTGCAACTCTGTCGCTTATGCATTCAACTATGCTTAAATCATGGCTTATGAAGAGGTAGGTTAAGTTGAAGTCCTTCTGTAAATCTTTAAAGAGGTCAAGTAGCTGTGCTCTAACTGAAACATCAACAGATGATGTTGGTTCGTCAAGCACTATGAAATCTGGCTTACAGACTAAGGCTCTTGCTATAGCTATTCTTTGCCTCTGCCCTCCGCTAAACTCATGGGGAAATCTGTACAAATGTTGTTCTCCTAGCCCAACTCTTTCTAGGATTTCGACAACCATCTTCCTTGCTTCCTCTCCTTTAGCTATTCCTTGAGCGATGAGGGGTTCGGCAACGATGTCTTTGACAAGCATTCTTGGGTCAAGGGAGGTTGTTGGATCCTGATAAACTATTTGCATTCTTCTCCTTAGTTTAAGAAGTTTTACTCCAGAATAGGTGGCTATATCGTATTCTTCCCTTAGCCTTTTAAGTTTATTAGATTTAGGGTTTGTTTCTTCGAGTTTTTCAATTTCTTCCACTATGTCTTGTGGGACGTCGAAAAATATGTTGCCCCCGTCGGGTTTGATAAGCCTTAATATTGTTTTACCTAATGTTGTTTTACCGCAGCCTGATTCCCCTACAAGGCCGAAGCTTTCCCCTCTTTTTATACTGAGGGATACTCCGTCGACAGCTCGTACAGATGCTATTTTACGCTTAAAAACGCCTCCAAGTATGGGGTAATGCTTCTTTAAGTTTTTTACATGTATTAAATCGTTCACTTTGAACCTCCGTACAGGTGGCATGCTACATAATGATCCTTCTTGACTTCCATAAATTCTGGCTTGACATTTCGGCAAACGTCCATCGTGAAACTGCATCTGTCGTGGAACCTGCATCCTTTCGGAGGGTTTATAAGGCTTGGAACCGTTCCAGGGATGGATTTGAATTCTTGGCCAGGTCTAGGAATGGACTCCAAAAGACCCTTTGTATATGGATGGAGGGGGTTTCTGAAAAGTTCGTAGACTTCAGCTGTTTCAACAACGTTGCCTGCATACATCACTGCAACTCTGTCGCAGAGTTCAGCTACAACTCCTAAGTCATGAGTTATGTAGAGTATGGTGGACTTGTAGTTCTTCCTGAGCTGTATAATGAGGTTTAATATTTGAGCTTGGATCGTGACGTCTAAGTTGGTAGTCGGTTCATCGGCTATGAGCATTACAGGATAACATGATAAGGCCATTGCTATAACTGCCCTCTGAGCCATTCCACCGCTTAATTCGAAAGGGTACATGTTTGCTACTCTTTCAGGATCGGCTATTTCGACTGCTTTTAGAAGGTTTACAACCTCCCCTCTTATTTCCTCTTTTAAGGTTTTTTTCCGAGAAAGTTTGGCAATAAACCTTGTTAACAGAGATTTTGGCTTCAGAAGCATTCTATTATAAACTTTAGCTTCAAAACTTGATTTTTTCCCCTTTCTTTCTAAGTTTTCTAGGGCTTTGTTTAGAAACTCCTCTCTTCTATGGAGTAATAATGCCTCGCCTATCTGGGTTTCAATCGTGTAAACTGGATTTAGATAAGCCCTAGGCTCCTGAAATATCATGGCTATATCTTTTCCTCTCACCTGTCGAAGTAATTGGGTATCCAAGCTGGTGATGTTTACAATTTTCCCATCTTTGTTGAAGTGTATTTCTCCGCCTTCAATTTTTCCAGGGGGAGGTACAAGCTGAAGCATTGAAAGGCTTGTAACGCTTTTTCCACATCCAGTTTCTCCTACAAGCCCGAGTATTTCGCCAGGTTTAAGTTTTAGGTTAACGCCGTCTAAGGCTTCAACTATGCCGGCGTATGTGTAAAATTTCACGATTAGGTTTTTAACTTCAACAATTGATTGCTCCATGTTTTACCTTCTCCTAATCATTGGGTCTAAAACGTCTCTTAAGGCGTCGCCTAGAAGGTTCCATCCTAAAACGAATAGGGATATGAATATGCCTGGGATTAGGAAGGTGTGGTAGTTGGCCACTAAGAGTTCAGGCTTGCTTATCCAGTTTCTGCTTCTGCTTATTATCTGTCCCCAGTCGGCAAAGTTTGGTTCAGCTCCAATCCCTATGAAGCTTAGGGCAGCGGCTGTAAGAACTATTGAGCCTACGTCAAGTGTAGATACTATCAATACTGGATAGATGGTGTTTGGAAGTATATGCTTAATTATTATTCTAAAATCTGAACATCCTGCAGCTTTAGCTGCTTCCACATAATCTTCATTTTTAACCCTTAAAACTTCGCCTCGGATTAGCCTTGCATAACTAGGCCATCCGACTATCGCCAATGCAAATAGCACCTTATCCAGCCTTGAAAGATTTAGGCCTATCCCTACAGGATTGAATATGTAAAGGAATAGGCTTACAAACAGAATTATTAGGGTTGGAAGGAGAAGTTTACTTTCTCGCTTAAAAAGCATTAAAAGCAGCGTGAATATTGCAGACACTACAAGTACAGTCAGCGTGATATCTAATGGTATAATTGTTGGAAAGGCTATTACTAATGCCATTGCTAAAACTAAGCCTGGAAAGGCGATAATTATATCTGTGAACCTCATCATTATTTCATCTATAACGCCGCCGTAGTAGGCTGAAATTGTTCCAACGATCAATCCTATGATCAGTGAGACAATTACAACTATTAGTCCAACGCGGAAGGCGCTTATAGTCCCCCAAATACATGCGTAGTATATGTCGTATTGCTCATCTGTTGTTCCGAAAATGTGCTTAACAGTGGGAGGTGTTGGCTGTGTTGTTAAAACGGATATTTCTATGTCGCGGGGTATTGCAAATGGATCTCTTCCCTGAGGCGGAGCCAAGATGGGGGCTAAACATGCGATTATTACGAAGGCAATTATTATTGCTATGCCGAGAATTGCGATGGGAGATTGGCTGACTCTTTTCAGCATAAATTTCCATTCTTTTACACGCGGCTGCCATGAAGCTTTAAGCTCTTGCCATCTAGACTTTGAACCCATTTTAAACCAGCCTTATCCTCGGGTCAATGTATGCGTATAAAATGTCAACTATGAGGTTTGCAATTACAAATAGAAAAGCGCTTAGTATGGCGTAGCCTAAAACGGCCGGTATATCAAAATTTAACGCGGCACTTGCAGCCCATTGCCCCAAACCTCCGAAGGCGAAAACCGTTTCTGTTATAATTAATCCTCCGAGAAGACCTGCTATAAGCATTCCAGACAACGTTACTGTTGGAATTAGCGCATTTCTCCTCGCATGTTTGTATATAACTGTCTTCTCATCCAGTCCCTTGGCTCTTGCAGCAGTGACGTAGGGTTTGCTTAAAGCCTCAAGCATTGAAGAACGCATAACCCTTATCAGTAAGGCTATATTGATTGTAACAATAACTATTGTGGGGAGAATTGCATGTTTAATTACGTCTAGTGTTAAATCTAGGCGACCGTTTAGAAGGCCGTCAAAAAGATCTATGCGGGTGTAACGTAAAAAATTCTGTGACTCTCTAATTAACCTCATGTCATCGCTTATCGGTCCTGGAGGCAGCCATCCTAGTTGTCCGTAGAAAACTGAGAGGAGGATGAGACCGAGCCAGAATGATGGAAGTGACCATCCGATTATTGACAATATTCTACATGCGTGGTCAATTATTCCATCCTTGTGTATTGCAGACTGAACGCCTAAATAAATCCCTAAAAAAACTATTATGGGAGCTGCAAAGAGGACTATTTCAAAGGTGTAGGGCCACCTTGAAAGTATTGCTTCAGAAACTGGCTGCTGTGAGCTTTTAGCAAATCCGAGGTTTCCCTGAAGCACCTCACTTAACCATGTGAAATACTGCTGATAGAAAGGTCTTGTCAAACCATATTTTTCAGCTATCTCTATAAGTTTGTCAGGGGAAATGTGTTGAACGTTTCTGGCATAAAGCATAGCCCTTATTTCCGGAGGAACAAGCATTGTTATGGCAAATACCATTACTGTAACGCCTATAAGTACAAATACTAGAAGCATTAGTCTCCTTGCAATATAAGCTGGAAGGGATGTCATTAAGGGTCAGATAGAAAAGTAAAGGATTAATACTTAAGCTTGACGGAGAAAAAAGTTGGGGGGATATGTTAAACTTTTTCCCCGAAGTTTCTGCAAATTATAGCTAAATCTACTGCATCTACCTTTCGGTCATTGTTCACATCTGCTCTGAAGTTCCATCTTGCATGTATTGGCGGGCCTGGGCTTGAGCCGAAAGCCTTAGACACCGTGGCGACGTCTTTACCGTTAACTACCCCGTCATAATTTACGTCGTATGGCAAATGATTCGATGTTGGATATGTTGGCGTCGCTCCGAGAATGGCGTGCGGCACGTAATACTCCTTCCAAAGGTTATATGCATAGAATCCAGGGTAGATGGGGTTATAGTACCATCCGGCAACCCAGTCTCTTTCCCAATGTCGTCCAATAGGCTGCATTATTGTTACGCTTGGGCAGTCCTCAATGGCAAGAAGTTGTATCTCCTTATAAATTTGCGCTCTTTCAGGACCTTCTCTTGCAGCTATACCCTTCTCCACCAGCTCATCCATCTCTGGATTATGGTACAGTTGCCATCCTCCAAAGGAGCCGTAGGTGTGGTAGAAGGCAAAGGCAAAGTTGTGGGGGTCCGGATAGTCTGCAAGCCATCCAATTATGAAGAGTGGTGTCTGATGAAACATGCATGCTCTCAGATAGGATCTCCACTCTATACTCGTAATGCTTATGTGGAATTTGGGGTTCAGGCCTTCGATATTTTCTTTAAGAATTTCCGCAGCCACTTTTCTAGGGATGTTTCCAGTGTTGTAGAGTATTTTCATTGAAAAGCCTGTATCCCATAGTCCTGGGACCATTTTAAACAGTTGTTCCGACTTTGTCAGGTTGAGGGTGTACCCTTTCACGGTTGGGTCATAATATGACAATCCAGGTATTATAGCAGTGGCAGGGGCAATAGCTTCACCTAGATATGCCTCTTGTAAGAATCTATTATAATCAAATGCATAGGCAAAGGCTTTCCTCACATTTATGCCCCAATCAGCGTTTCCGAAGAAATCGCTTGGAATTCCATCTTCAGTGAACACTCCAGGGTCATTTATCTTACCATACGGCGTTGTAGGAGTTATACTGAACGTGAAGAACAATCCGTCAACTGCTAGCTGTGGCAATGGGTATATGCATCTTATTCCAGGCTTTAACACTCCTTTGTCAAAGTTGTCATACAATTCACGGAGGTTCATCCTTGGAACTGCACAAAAGTCAATGTCTCCTGCTAAGAACATCTCCCTTCTTGTTTCCCAAGTGTACTTCCACGTCATGGTAAACCTTTCAACGAAACCAGCGGGCTTTGAAGCTCCAATTACTGGAAAGTCAGCTGGCCAGCCTCTCCAGTAGCCTGTGTTCCGCACAACAGTCCAGTATTCGTCTGTATAGTCAAGCTTCTCCAGCTTGAACGGCCCTGAACCCATCATTATAGCGTAGGGGTCGTCTAATGGCGAAATTTCTGGGTCATGATAGTTTATCCACCCAGTATAGTCTCCCCACTCGCCATTCCAGTCAGGCCTTTTTAGCGTTCCGATAACAAAGTTGTTTACCCATTTTTTGCTCATTATGCTCGACCATGATTGACAAAGTATCTGCATGAATGGTGCATATGCTCCTGGAAACGCCAAATTAAACCAAACATGCGTAGCGTTTGAATCTACAGCTGCGTCGATCATTTTTCCAGCAAGAATCACGCCTTCCTCTGTGCTTAAATCCAAGCTATACGGAGACTCTTCAAGTCCATAGGCACCCCAAGTGTTAAGCAAGGGCTCATAAAACATCCATGTTGGGCCATTTTCTCTGTCCTGAACCATGGCCCTCTCAAAGCTGTATTCAACATCCTCAGGTGTTAGGGGTGTACCATCATGGAATTTTACGCCAGACCTGATCTTAAAGTAGTATGTGTAATAGTATTTTAGCTCGTTGTGAAGTTTGCTTTGAATAGGAGGAGCATGCTCCACAATTTTCCATTCTGTAGCTATAGATGGCAGATAGACATCCATGTGCTCTCCATCAAAAGTTATTAATGTGTCGTAAACGTTGAATATAAGCTCAGCGCTTGCGGTGTCGTAACACCAGGCAGGGTCAACTGTTTCCGGGTTTCCGCCTTCAATAGTGGCAGCTTTCAATTCCGTTTTAACAGTTATGGGAGGAACAGCAAATGCAGCTGGAAGCAACGCGCATATCATTAAACCTACGATAACAGCCAATAGAATTTTCCTACACATATTACATTCGCCTCTCTCGTAGTAGAAATGATGAAATATTTAATTCTTACGGTACTATGAGCCTCATTCAAAAAAGTATAACGTTCTATGTTGCACCCTTAGATTCAAGGGAATCTCTCTTCCTCTCCCTAATATATCGCTTATAACTTCTAACAATAACCCAAATGAAAATGGCCAGCACGAAGGCTAAAACAATGGATGAAGGCGAGATCAAAAGTAAGGCGTAGAAAATTATGAACGGTAATAAAATAGCTAAAAGTAATAGTAAGAACAGTTGCCAAAACCATTTCTGTTTCAAAGGCCACAAATCAATCATGATGATAAAAACACAAAATTATTTTAATATTTCGAAAATCTAAACCCTAAGATGAAGGGAAACCAGATGAAAAAAGTAGGGAAAAAAGTCAGAAAACCCCCAAAAAATAAAAAAGCTGCCATCATATTAATGGCTATAATTGTAGCCATAACCATCATAGGCCTTTCAGCTTATACACATACGAAAACAAACAGTGAGAAAACGAAAGAGGATCCAAACAGATACTTCCAATTTTTGGATGCGGCTGCATTTGGTTACCATCCGCAAAACTCGCCAAACGTCATAAGGATAGAAATGCTATACTTCAAGCTTAAACCCATCAGGGGAAACGCAACCAATGTTGTCATACACGCTGAAGGCATGATGAATCCGACAGATTACTTTTACGAGTCCATTTCAAAAGGAGCTGAAATAGAAATCGAAATAACATTTGAGTCTCCAATACAGATTCAAAAGAAGGAAAACGTATACCCTGTGAAAATAAAAGTTTACTCTGAGGAAGCAGAAGGCTACGTAACACTAGAACTTAAAGATGAAGATGTAATTTCAACATAAATTGTGAATGGTATTTTTAAGCCCTAACATTAATTAGGCAGAAAATAATCCTTAATCAGGACAGAAAATAAATGGAAAAAAACTGGACGAATCAAAATATCGACTTATACACATTGACAGAGGGCATTACAAAGTTCTTGGAAAACGAGGAATTCAACTTGGCAGTATTAAAAGAAGAAAAAGGCTATGTAATTTTAACGGACGAGTCTCCGAGACATAAAATTGGAGGGGGACTTTGCATCCATATATTTGGAAAACCAAACGATTTTTCAATAAAGATAGAAAGGGAAAAATTTGAACGCGGTAAAATCAGCTTTCCCCCCTTATTGGCTTCAATGTTTGGAGGAGGATACTTCCTCCTTAAACATTTAAGGTCTGACGAGGAATTCATAAAATTCACGAAAAGCTTCTGGAAAAACGTAAACCAAATTATTTTCATGGTGAAAAGCGAACTGCAAGGCAGCAAAAATGTTTAATAAAAGAAGGCATAAAAAATAATTAAGAAAGGCGGAAGGCATTGCCCAAGATTTTAATTGATGCCCTATGCCAGACACACGGGGAGGAGAGATACAGCATAAAAATAATTAGGAAACGCAACATTGACCCATATACAATTGAGCCGAAATTCAGGAAAAAACCAAAGTATGGGTTAAGCCGCATTATAATAGGGAGAAACGTCCCATATGAGAGGGCGAAGGAATTTCTCGTCCACAACATTGACAGGTTTGGATTTGACTACGTAACAGTTCTAAGCGTGAGAATTCAGAAGTAACCCATCTATTAAAATATAACTTTCTTCTGCGTTATTTAACGTTAAAATTTATTTTACACGTTGATCGCCCTATGTTAGTGATATGTTTTGGATTTATACCGTAGACTCGCCTCAGCAACTCTTTTTATAATGGGTTTTACAGCTTTGGATTTATCGATGATTTTTCGTCTAAAATTTAATGAACTTAACAAAACTGCCAAAAATTTGTCTGTTAACGTTTTTCAACAAAACGTTCTCTGTTTTTAATCCTTATACTGGGCGCGAAAGCTTAGGAGTGAAAGATTTAAAAGTTCTTTCTAATCTTAAAATTTTTACACGAAAATGAGCATTCATTATTTTAGGAATAACAATGTGTTTGTTTGTTCTCTCCATAATATTACCTTTCATTTTTTATCCCGTACTTCAGCATTCAACCTTTTTATAGGGCTAATAATTCAAGCAAGCTCAATCGCAGGCCTAATAACTGGCAGTTAGCCGCTTTACTCTTTTCCCTAACACTCGTTTTATTGAACTTCTTCTCATAAAGTTAAGGGTAAAATTTCAAAATATAAGATAGAAGTAGAGCGCATTCTAAATAAAACTTAGGAAACTATTCCAAAAACTCGATTATTTTCTCAGCAACTTCCTTATCTACATAGAAGCCCCTTCTCGCAAGTCTCTTAACTCCTAGAAAGGAACAAATCTTTCCAAAAGGCATGGGATTCACAGCTTCCATCAAGTTTTTAAATCTTATAAAAGAAATTTCCTGTCTACCTTTTACAAATTGAAAGAACTCCTGTGAAGAATCAAAAACAGTTTCTTCTCCATATACCTCCCAAAGCTCACCAGCTTTCCCCACCCTTCGCTCAACGAATTCTGCATAACCACAAATTCCACCTACAGGTTTAGAAACATAGAAAATAAGTAAAGAAGCACTTTTCGGAGGAGCCCTACCGAACTGCACATATGACTGCACAATTCTCCCTTCACGACGCCGACGACAAAACTCAAGCCACCATTTCTCCTTAACCATAATAACAAAAGCATATCTCTCCTTCATAAACATCAAATTTAACCTCAAAGCCTCAATATTTAAAACTTACTAGCAAATAAACAGAACAAGAGTTTTAACAAAACCCAAACAGCCCATAAACACCTTAATATTGCATCTTCATCAAGAGAATAAACCATCCAACGCCTCAAATGTACGCCACTCACATCGTTTTCAACTCCCCCTAAAGCTTAAAGTAAAATCAAAAACAACACAAGTTACAAACATGACAGCTGAAGCCAGAAAAGCCTAAATCGGGCGTCAACAATGAAGGTAACCGTGAAAATCAAGGGGGCTGTCGGCTAGCTTGGTCTAGGCTTGGAGACTCGGGCTCTCTAAGCATGTGGAGTAGACCACCCTGCGAGAAAGACCCCGGTTCAAATCCGGGCAGCCCCACCAGATTTTCAAGTTCGAATCATTTTTCTGTGTTTTAGGCTCTTAGGCTTAACCATCTATGGGTTGCATAGCAAAGAGATCTATGATTTCGACATTATAGTAGCTATTTCTAGCGACGTAGAATTAATGGTCTGCATTTTCAGTTAGTTGCGACAACATAAATTCTTTCTTGTATCCAACCGATATCCTTTGTTGGGATTTTTATTTCGCCCTCGATTAAGCGTTTTTCAGGCTCAGTTTTTGTTATCCAAAATTTTCTTGTTTTGCCCCCTCCATGTTGGCGTATTCTGTGTATTTAACCAGCTTATCAGTCAATGTCATTTACTACCCCTTTAAGTTTTAATTCGAGAGGTTGAGTAATGTTTAAATCTCTAGACTACTTGTACTACTTGGTGGATAAAGTGACTAAAGCGAAAACCATCAAAATAACTGAGGAAACCTATGTTAAGCTTTCTGAAGTTGCTGGTGAACTTCAAATAATGTTAAAGCGTCCAGTCTCACTTGATGAAGCCATGCGATACCTACTTAGCTTGAAATCAAAGGGGAAAGGCGTCAGAATAACCGATCTGGCTGGCTCATGGGACATGTGCGATGAGGAATGGGATGAGATTAAGGCTTCTCTCACAGAAGTGTGGAAAAAATGGAGACCGCTAGAAACCAGGTCATAATCGACACAGACATATTAGTAGACATGCTTAGAGGCCTAGAAAAAGCCGTCAAATTCATAGCCGATTTAGAACAGAAAGGTATAACACTTTCAACAACCGTTATAAACGCTTTCGAACTTTATTATGGAGCTTATAAATCAAAGAACAAACTTAACAACCTCACCGCTGCAAACAAACTGCTGGAACGAATGGTAACATTAAAAATGACTCTGAGATCAGCGGAAAGAGCAGGGCAAATCCACGCTGAACTTGAAGCAAAAGGTCAACAAATAGGTATAAGAGACATCATAATAGGCGCAATCGCCCTAACAAAAGGCTACCCATTAATAACAAGAAACACCGCACACTTACAAAAAATCCAAGGCCTTAATTTAATGGCAGCTCCTTAAATAGAACTAAAATTCATGGCTAAAGAAAGGGTTATCCTTAAAAATTTCTAATAGTTTTCTTGGACTGAACACGTTTAACTTCCTGTCTGGAAGGTTTTTGCCTATTTTCGGTATGAGTCCTGCACCGTCTGTTCCAAGTTTGCAGGCTATTGCATGTTCGAAAAGTCCGAGGGGTTCAATTTCTACAGTATATTTTTTGCATTGGGCCAGCTTCAAAGCCTTCCACACTTCTCGGGTGGAAGCGCCTAATATTATGAGTCTATCGAGTAAAGTTTTAATCCATTTTTTGTAAAGTCTTAATTGCTTTTCTGCTAATGTAGCTTCAATTTGGTTTTTGTTTATGCTTGTTATTTTAACCGTTAATGGCATGTTTTCACATATGCCATATAGCTCCGCTATCTTTTGCAGGGCCATTTTCCTTCCATCTGCAAGCTGAGCTTGTAAATATTTCAGGGGTATTGTTGCAGGTATGGGTTCTGGAATTGTTATTCCTATATCTACGTTTATTTCGCTTTTACTTTCGCCTATGCTTTTCGCATATCCTTTCACATTTGCGAATCTCTCAATGTTTTCAATGTTTGTCGGGCATAGGCCTATATCAGCCTGCAAAAGGTTTAATGCAGCTTTTTCATCCTCTCCTGAGATGTTTGCTTGAACCCACCCGTGGGGGGAAGCCTCAACCTTTACAATGGATATTTTTAAGCCTTTGAGCTTGTTCTTTAAGAATTCTTCAACAACTTTAAGCTGGTAATCTCCATAGATTTTGGACAAAAGCAATACAGTTGGCATTAGGAATCTCCGATTAAGGCTGACATTTCCTCGTGCATTTTCCGTATCCTGCGAATTGCTGTGGGAGGCAGCTCCCTTGAAAGCTTCTCAATAGTTTTTTCAATTGAAACCTTTTTTGAGCCTTCGATGAGTTTGTCGGCGTATGAAACTATCTTCTCTTCAATTGTCTGCGGAATATATGTGTCCGTTGGCCATCCAAGCCTTTTAGCCTCCTCGGCTGTTACTCCCCCTCCAACATGTCGCTTTATTATTGAAATTACCTTTTCAGGTAAGCCTAGGTTTTTAGCAATTTCAGCTCCTACAACTGCATGGTGGACGCTGTGGGTTTTTGATCTGCCTATGTCGTGGAGTAGAGCTCCAACCTCTACGAGCTCAAGGTTCACGTTCACGCCTTTAACCATGCAGGCCTCTGCCATTTCAACAGCTAGCTTCCTTACCGCTTCACAGTGTTTTATCACACTTACGGGGCATCCGCTCTGCCTGAGAAAATTTAACGCTTGCTCCCTTGTAGGAAGCTTCTCACTCACCCAGCTCCTTCCTTAGCTGTTCAATTTTCTTCGTTAGAATCCTAACCATCTTATCGTTGTTGTAGTGTACAAGAGGCTTGCCGCAGGTGGGACATTTGAAAACAAGTTCAACAGCCTCTTCGAAGGGAATTCTTTTGCAGCCCGGTGTGTTGCAGTAATAGAAGTCATGATTCTTCTCATATTCCAACCTAATATTAAGCTTTTCAAAGACTCTCTTTTTCTGGCTTAAAATGAAACCCTCAAGCTGGTCTGTTTGAAGTTTCCAGTGGAATATGAACCACCCTGTCTTTGGATCCCTCTCCCTCCGCAAGCTTACAAGAGAATGATCGTAAAGCTTGTAGAGGATTTTACGCACGTTGTTAAGCCTTATACCAGTTTTATTTGCTATCTCGTCATCTGTTATTTCATCAGAGTTTTTCAGCATTTCAATTAGTTTAACAGCTTCCTCCTCGCCTAAAGCTTCCGCAACTCTCATCAACGTTGAATCATCTATCGCCGACAACATTTCTACCCTTTCTCTGCCTCTTCCCTGAAACTTCCGCTCAATAATATATAGGAGTTTAAATTTAAATCTCTTTTCCGACCTTAAAAGCTGAATTAAAATTCCTCTTAATTCTTAAAACTTTCTTCCCCCTCCTCTGCGGAGCTATAATAAGCTTGGCGTCATCAAATGTTCTGGCTAACTCTTTACCTTCAAAAAACCTGTCTAAAAAAACTGCGAGGCTTGCACATTCAGAGTGAGGCTGATTTCCAATAGCCACGTTGAAGTCTGAAACGTCTTCTGAGAAAAAATCAGCTGGAACCTTTCGGCTTCCAACAATAACTAAAATGTCTTTACTTGAAGCTTTAATCCTGTTTAGAACGTCACTTGTTTCAATGTTTTCCCCGTAGGCTGTAAGGTGTACAACTATCCCGCCTTTAGCTTTCCAGTCTTTTACAGCCTTCTTCCAAGGTATGCCCATTTCTAAGTTGAAAGGTCCTCCCCAACTCTCTGTAACCTTGTCAACAGTCTCCTTAATTTTAAAGTCTTCAATATCGGAAAGTATCATGCCTGAGGCGCCTAAAGCCCTTGCAGTTAAAGCCACATGAGACGTGAGCCTAGCATCCCTTTTGGGCCTATGACCCCATCTTAAAACTACGATTTTAGACTTTGAACATTCCAACTTCTCCACCTAACTCTTCAACTTGGCCTTTCACTTTCTCTGAAAACCATGGAACAGCCTCAAAAAACACCTCGGCGCTGTCGCCGAAGTATTTTACTTCTAAAACGTCTACCCTGCTGAAAAGCCATGAAAGGAAGGACATAACATCGTTCGTTAATGGAACTGTGAATTTAACCTGGGCGTAATTTCCTAAAATCTTAGTGATTTCTGCTTTTAGTTGATCAAGGTTAATCTTGTAAAGCGCCGATATGGGCGTAGGCCTTGGAGCTTTACCGCTAATTTTCTCAACTTTCATTTCAATTTCATTCTCAGAAAGCATATCTATTTTGTTAAGGGCTGTTATTATTGGAACACCTGAGGCTCCTATACGATCTATGGTTTCAAGGCATACAGAAAGCTTTTTCTCAACGGTGGGCAGATTCTCGCTTAAGTCTAAAACGAGGAGTATAAGGTCTGAGAATATTGTTTCTTCAAGCGTTGAGTGAAAAGCCTCAATAAGGGTTATGGGAAGCCTGTCTATGAAGCCCACAGTGTCCGTTAATAAATATTTCTTCTTTGAAAACTTTACAAGCCTTGTAGTTGTGGACAATGTTGTAAAAAGGCCTTCGTCCACTGGAACATCCTCCTCTGCAATTGCGTTGAAAAGAGAGCTTTTCCCAGCATTTGTGTATCCTGCAAGTGAAATGGATGGAAAGCCAAGCTCAGCTCTTCTTTCTCTGTGTAAAACACGTTTCCTTCTAATCTTCTTAAGTTTATCATTTATGGTTTGTATTTGCCTTTTAACAGTTTCATAGTAGATGTCAACCTCATATGCTCCAAGTCCCATGAAGCCTGGCTGTTCCCCTTTCTTGGCAAGTCTAACCCTCTCCTTCGCTTGAGCCAGCTCATATTTAAGCCTGGCAAGCTCAACCTGAAGTTTCGCCTCTGTAGTTGAAGCCCTCCTAGCAAATATTTCCAGAATCAGTTGGAAGCGGTCTATGGCCTCAACGCCTGTGGCTTTTGCTATGTTGTAAGCTTGAACAGGCTTTAATGGATTGTCAAAAATGATTTTCTGCACACCCCTCTCTTTGACAAGTTCAGCGAGCTCCTTAATTTTTCCGCTTCCTATCTGATAGCGTGGATCTGCTGCTCTAACCTGCTCCAGTTGACCCACAACGGTGTAACCTGCAGATTCCGCTAAGCTTTTAAGCTCATTAATTGTTGAGGGTTCAAATGGCCTTCGCCTCTGCACAATAACAGCTTTCGTTAATTTTTCTCCTCCGCTTTACCCCTATTTAGGCGCATCAAATCTCCTAAAGTCAGCTCCCGGCTCTGCGGCTTCTGAGCTGGTAAACTTGAAGCTTTCTCTTCAGCTCCAGCTGGAACTAGAAGCTTAATTCTTAAGGCGTGTTCAAGTTTGGCTGCAAGCTTATCATTTGGAATAATCTTCTTAGTTTCAATCTTTTTAAGAACTGAAACCTTCTCGCTTATTTTCTTACCCAGCTCCTCATGGGAAAGCCCCATTTGCTCCCGCGCCTCTCTTATTTTCACATCGAAGTCGTCTACAAGCTCCTTCGACGCTTCAACGCCTCCAACTACTTGTGCTTTTGATTTCATTAGTTTTGGAACGCTTTCCATTGGCTTTTTTAAGGTCTGTCGAGGCTTTTCCGCCTCTTCAATAACTATTTGGCCATGCCTTGAACACTGGTTACAAACCATAAGCTTTGCTCCTTCTATTATAGCTTTAACAGGTTTGCCGTGAATTTTACGCCCGCATACTTCGCATCGCAATGCCAATCGCTCCTAAAATCTTTTATCAATTGGTTATGTTTATAGTTGTCGAAATAACAAAAGCCTGAGGGCTGGCGGTTGCCTTTGGAAGAAGCCCTAAACAGAATTAGAAGCGTGGCAGATTACCAGTTCGGAGAGGGTGTTGGGGAGAAACTCTTCCCTGAAAACGTAGATATAGTTTACTCGAAGAAAACTGGCAGAATTCGCTACGTTTATTTAAATGGGAAGAGACTTGCAACCCTGCGCCCTAAGGACGGACTATTCTCACTAAGCATTGAAGGAGCGAGGAGAATTGTGGATAATGCTCCCTCAGCTAGATGCTTTGTCACCGTTAAAAATGAAGTTTCAAATTTTGTTGCGGAAGGCAGCGATGTTTTCGCTGCCCATGTCTTGGAAGCAGACAGAGACATACGCCCCAAAGACGAGGTCATCGTCCTTAACGAAGAAAGGAAGGTTTTGGCTGTTGGTAAGGCTTCCTTGTCTGGTGAGGAGATGAAGCTTTTTAAAAGCGGTGTTGCAGTAAAAGTTAGACGCGGATGTTTAGAAGAAAGTTAAGTATTAGAGGTCTATCTAATTTAATGAGGGAGAAATTTGATGCGTAGAAGAGTAAGCCCCCGTGAAGCTAAACGTATGATGCAGAGAATGGGGTTAAGCATGGACGCCGTTCCTAACGTGGAGCACGTGATAATAAAGACATCGGGAAGAGAAATAGTGATCGAAAGCCCAGAGGTTGCAGTTTTAGATGTCCAAGGGCAAAAAATGTTTCAGGTTGTGGGAGGTAAAATAACAGAGAAAACCGTAGAGCGTAAGCCTTCCATACCAGAGGAAGACGTTAGACTTGTGGCGGACCAGACTGGAAAAAGCCTAGAAGAAGCTAGAAAAGCCCTAGAAGAATGCGAAGGCGACTTGGCAAAAGCCATTCTTCTACTTCAGTCGAAATTCTAATACACTTTTTTCAAAATCCTAATTTAACACCTGGAACATTTATATTTGGAGAGCTATGCGTGTTTGACATTCTTTCAGCCGGACACTTCTCCATAGATAATATTTATCTCCCTCAGAAAAGTGTTCCATACATCATTTTAGGAGGCTCTGCAGCCTATGTTTCGCTAACGGCTCAAGTTTTAGGCGCAAAAACTTCAGTGATCTCTAAGGTAGGCTCAGACTTTCCAGAAGCCTATTTGTGGTGGCTCAGACAGGAAGGAGTGGATTTATCAGGAGTTATAAGGGTTGAAGAAGCCAAGTCCACCCGATTCGAACTAAAATATCTCAGCGACTTTTCAAGCCGAGAAATGCGAGTTAAATTTATAGCGCCGCCAATAACGATTGAAGATCTGCCTAAGAGTATAGAGTCTAAAGCTGTTCATATAGCACCAATAGCAGGAGAAATTTCAACAGAAGTCGTTGAGAGTCTTAGAGGATGCGCCGAATTTTTATCCCTTGACCCTCAAGGCCTTATAAGGGTTTTCGACGAAAATGGAAACGTAAAAAATGGACAACTTGAAGATAAACGCGTTTTAGAGCTAATAAACATTTACAAATCCTCAGAGGCTGAGATTAAAGCTGCCACAGGCAAGGATGATTTAACATCTGCCATTAAGGCGGTACACGACTTAGGAGTTGAAACAGTCATTGTAACATTGGGAGCTAAAGGTGCAATGCTTTCTGTAGAGGGAACTGCCTACATTATACCTTCCTACAGCAACGCCAAAGTTGTAGACCCAACGGGTGCAGGAGACGTTTTCATAGGAGGTTTCCTCGCAGAATATGTCTCAGGTAAAGATTCTCTCTGGTGTGCATGTGTAGGTTCATCTGCAGCCTCAATCGCCATAGAGGCTGTAGGTCCAACTTTTCCAAGGGATAAAACTGAGATTTACCGGAGGGCTAACGTGCTTTATGGAAAAGAAATTAAATCGTAAAGCGCATTTATATCGGTTCAATGCCCTTATGGCACAAGAATGTGAGGGTTAACTTTGGGACGTGTGGCGAAAGGTGTAAAATGCAGCGTTTCAGGATGCGGAAGAGAGGCAAAACGCTCCCTCTCAGCAGGAAAAGTTAGAGCGGCTGGTTTAAACGTTGGAAGCGGCGAGAGACGTGCATATCTCTGTGAAAACCATTATAAAGAGTATAAGAAGAAGACAAAAAAGGATAGAAAAATTGAACAGTGGCGATATAAAAGCGTGTAAAAGCGAGGGGATGGCTGAAAATGCGAATATTACAGTTACACTCCAACTATATAGAGTACAAGCCCTTACAGAAAGAGTTAGAAATGGCTGAGGACGCTGAAAAAGAAGAGAAACGGCTTGAAGAGATTGTTGTGCTTTTCACGGCTGTAGAAGAGGGAGACAGTGAAGAAACAGCAAGGAAAGCCATAGAGGAGGTTGATGGCTTCCTTGAAAAACTTAAGGTGAAACGCATATTAATTTATCCATATTCCCATCTGAGCAGCAACCTCGCCAAGCCTTATGAGGCCTTAAAAGTTGTTAAGGAAATGGAAAATTATGCCAAGGAAAGAGGTTTGGAGGTTTACCGAGCGCCCTTCGGCTGGAACAAACAGTTCACAATTTCGATTAAGGGACACCCTCTGGCAGAGCAGTCTCGCGTAATACTTCCATCGGAAGCGGAGAAAAAAGAGGAAGCTGAAAAGTTTTCTGAAGCTTTAAAGGCTGAGGAAAAGCTGGAGTCTTTATGGTACATACTTCAGCCAGACGGGGAAATGATCCCTGTGGAGGAATACAACTTTGACGGAAAGGAGAATCTTGAGAAATTTGCCAGATATGAAATATCAAAGGTTAGGGCAAGCCAGCAGATGCCTCCCCACGTCCCATTAATGAAGAGGCTTGAAATAGCAGACTATGAACCTGGAAGCGACCCGGGAAATATCCGCTGGTATCCTAAAGGTAGGCTTATCAAATCCCTAATTGAACAATATGTTACAGCCAAGGTTATAGAGTACGGCGCCATGGAAGTTGAAACCCCCGTTATGTATGATTTTCAGCATCCAAGCCTCTCAGACTATATTAACCGTTTTCCAGCTAGGCAGTATCTTCTAAAATCAGAGGATAAGGATCTTTTCCTACGCTTTGCCGCCTGCTTCGGACAGTTCCTCATGGTTCATGATGCCCAGTTCTCATATAGGCACATGCCCCTCAAAATTTACGAGTTGACACGTTACAGTTTTAGAAGGGAGAAAAGCGGAGAAGTTGTAGGTTTAAGAAGGTTAAGAGCTTTCACAATGCCAGACTGCCACGCCTTCTGCACAGATCTTGAACAGGCTAAGAAAGAGTTTATTGAAAGATTCAAACTCTCCATTCAAGTGTTAGAGGAAATAGGATTATCAAAGGAAGACTATGAAACGGCAATCCGCTTCACAAAAGACTTCTACGAAGAAAACAGGGATTTCATAGTAAGCCTTGTAGAAAACCTAGGCAAACCAGTCCTTGTTGAAATGTGGACGGAGCCATTCTTCTACTTTAGGCTGAAATGGGACTTTAACTTCGTGGATAACCAAGACAAGGCAGCAGCACTCTCAACAGACCAAATAGACGTGGAAAACGCAAAAAGATACAACATAACATACGTTGACGAAAAAGGTGAAAGGCGTTATCCCCTAATATTACACTGTTCCCCAAGCGGCGCAGTTGAAAGATGCATATACGCCCTTCTTGAAAAGGCATGCAGAGAACAGATGAAAGGCGTAGCGCCCATGCTTCCAGTATGGCTTTCCCCAACACAGGTTCGCATAATTCCCATGTCTGAAAAACACATAGAACACTGCAACAAAATTGCTGACGCTCTAGAGGCAAAGCAAATACGTGTTGACATAGATGACAGAACCCTAACGCTTCAAAAAAGAGTTAGGGAAGCTGAGATGGAGTGGATCCCCTACATAATTGTCTTTGGAGAAAAAGAGTTAGAATCAGACGTCTTGCCAATAAGAGATAGGAAAGCCAGGAAGATACGCAAAATGAAGCTTGACCAGCTCATAGAAGAAGTGGAAGCCCAAATGTCCGGAAAGCCTTTCAAAGCTTTACCCCTGCCTAGGAACGTTTCAAAAAGACCTCAATTCTACGGTTAAGCTAACAGTTATATGTAACATGCAAAACACATATCAACGGTAAGTTTAAAATAGACTCTTAGTATGGAGGAAAAACTTTGGAGAAAGAACCGCTAGTTTACATAGATGGAGAATTCTACCCGAAATCTCAAGCTAAAATCTCAGTTTACGACCACGGACTACTCTACGGAGATGGAGTTTTCGAAGGAATACGCGTATACAACGGAGTTGTTTTTAAGCTTAAAGAACATGTGGACAGGCTTTACCGGTCAGCCCACGCAATAATGCTTCAAATACCCTTAACAACAGACGAAATGATTAAAGCCGTACTAGAAGCCCTCCGGAGAAACAACCTTAAAGATGCCTACATCCGCCTTTTAGTCACGAGGGGCGTGGGAGACCTTGGACTAGACCCAAGAAAATGTCCAAAGCCAACAGTAATTATCATAACAGACAAAATTGCAATTTACAGGACAGACGTGAAGGAGAAGGGAATAACAACTGTCATTTCATGGGTTAGAAGAAACCCTGTGGACACCACAACCCATGAAATAAAATCACTAAACTACCTAAACAGTGTGCTGGCAAAAATTGAGGCAAACATAAACGGAGTTGACGACGCTATATGCGTCGACAAAAACGGATTCATAAGTGAAGGATCAGGGGAAAACGTATTCATAGTTAAAAACGGAAAAATTTACACCCCTCCAAGCAGTACTGGAGCATTGCAGGGAATAACCGCTGCCGTTGTTACGCGTCTAGCCAAAAAACTTGGATATGAGGTTATAGAGAAAAACATAACGCCTTTTGAACTTTTTGTAGCAGATGAAGTCTTCCTAACAGGGACGGCGGCAGAAATAGCCCCTGTCAGGGAAGTAAACAGGAGACAGATAGGCGATGGAAAACCAGGCCCGATAACTAGGCGACTTTTAGAAGAGTTCTTAAAACTTGTTCAAGACCCCAGAGAAGGAGTGCCTATCTATTCCTAGTTTAAAGCTAAACTTCCCTCACCTTTTTAGGTCCAGAATATTAGAAAGCGCTTAAACATTATATTTAACAATAGAAAACCTGCTTCAAAAAGAAAAAATTTTAAATTTATAAGATTCTATACAACGAGCGATTAATTTG
>JAVZIQ010000016.1:0-31463 GCA_038871175.1 Bathyarchaeia archaeon
GGGGCTGGAGATGGAATGACTGTGATATTGGCGGCAAAGGAGTTTGGAGCCAGAGCGGTAGGAGTTGAGTTGAGAGAAGACCTTGCAAAAAAGGCCCAAGGCACAGTTTATGAGGAGGGACTTCAAGACAGGGTGACCATAGTCAGAGACGACATGTTTAATGTAGACCTATCGCCAGCCGACGTCGTATTCCTCTATTTAACTACAAGTGCCAATGAGAAGATTAAGCCTAAACTTCAAGCTGAACTTAAGCATGGAGTACGCATAGTTTCACACGACTATGAAATTGTAGGTTGGAAGCCTATCAAAGTGGAGAATTTCTGTGAAAACCCAAAGCTTGGATACCCCTCTCACACAATCTACTTATACAGGAAAGTTTAGTTCAGCCTAAAAGACGTAAAGCCTCAACGCCTCTTTAGGAAAGTTGGCATATAATGATCTTCGTCAAAAAATCTCTATGGTATCTGTAAAGTTTTAATGGAAGTATCTTTTCAGAATCATAGAAAAAGACGCAGGCGCTTAAAATGATGTTCATTCCGTGGAGGTACATAGCTGACTGGGAATGCAACAATTGTGGGTTTTGCTGTAAAGCATATAATGTAGTTCTAAACTTTCAGGAATGGTTAAACATAGTTAAAAACTACGGCGTTGAAACCACATTCTCCGGGCTGGATAAGCTATATTTACGAAGGAAAAGTGATGGATCATGCCTCTTTCTCTACAAATTTTCAGGCGTTTATCTATGCGGTTTACAGCACATGAAGCCTGACGCGTGCAAACTTTGGCCATTCAGGGTTTTAAGCAGCCCAAAATATGGCTATGCCAGGGAGGCGCTATATCCCTTCACTGGGAAAAACCTCTACATATATGCCGATCCTGCTTGCCACGGGCTGAGGTATGGGCCGCCCACATGGGAATTCGCCAACTACACAGTCAAAGAGTTTGCAGAACTAGCCATAGGGATTAGAAGCCACCAAGAACGAAGTAAGGCGAAAATAAATCCGCCACAGCCGCTTTTTCAACCGAGGAGAATAATATAATATAAAGAATGCTAATGGCAAACAGTTTTAAGTGAGTGTTTTTTCCATGTATGTTAAAAAGCTTTTTAATTATTAACAAAAATAGAGCCTTGAAACCTAAGATAAATCTTCTACAAGCATAAGGATGATGACGCTAAATCGACTGGGTTGGGAAGCGCTCATATTGAAGTTCGTAAAGCATCTTCAGTTTTTCTATGCTGTCAATTTCTTCTAAAGCTTTATCTGTTCTAAAGCGGACAATTTTAGGGACTCTTAGGGCGTATCCGCTTGTATACTCATCTGTATCCTGTATCTCCTGATATGTGACTTCTACAACCACTTTGGGTTTTACGAAAACCCCTTCTTCATCCTCACCTATCTTTGTATTTTCAATTATTGTTCTTAAAGCGTCCATAGTCTCTTCTGGAAGGTTTGAAACCTTTCCAATAGTGTAAAGCCTCTTTTCAGACGGATCTCTCACTGCAAGTAAGAAAGAGGAGTATAAACCTGCACGTCTCCCTTTTCCGTATAGGGCTTTAACTATTACACTGTCTACTGTGTCTCTTTCCGGTTTAAGTTTAAGCCATGTATATGTGCGTTTTCCAATTTCATAGGGAGCGTTCAAGTTTTTTACAACTATTCCCTCATATTTTCTCCTTAAAGCTTCATCGTAAAAGCGAATGAGCTCAACCTCGTTTTGGCAATCTATACCCTCAGCAATGTACTCTTCCGGTACAGCCTCATAGAGGTATTTCCTCCTTTCCCTAAGCGGTAAACCTGTAAGTTCCCTACCGTTGAGGAACAACACGTCAAAGGCTTTTATTGTGATTTTAACCCTCTTAGCCTTTTCTTCAACCTCTTCTGGCGTCAGCTCCCTTGGAACGGTTCTTTCAAGCATAACCTGGAATGGCAATGGTTTCCCATCCTGATCAACAGCTATGACTTCGCTGTCAACAATGCAACTTTGCACTTTGAACTTTTCAGCTATTTCTACAATTTCAGGAAGAGTCTTAGATTTTTCAACGCCCCGCCTTGAGTAAAGCCATATTTGAGTGCCCCACTTGTGTATTTGAAGGCGGCTTCCGTCAAGCTTGTACTCGGCTCTGACAGGGTAAACAACCTTATCAGGCTCATATAAGTGGGCAAGCTGGGGCTTTATGAACTGCCCGGGGCGCATTTTAACCTCTGCAAGCTTCAGAAGTCCCTCAGACGCCATGCTTACCCCTTCAGCAATGCCCATAATTGCACAGGCGTTTTGAATAAGCTCCGGAGGAACTCTGTATGCTTTAGCGGCAGCCCTAATAACGGTGTTAACATGATACCCAAGTTTTAGATCTCCTAAAAGAAGCCTGACTATGTATTTTGCCTCTGAAGGGGTGCATGTCCTAAGCAAACTTGAAATGTAGAGTTCTCTCTCCCTTAAACTCTTAAGCTTAGGAAGAAGTTTTATCGCCTCATAAACTTCGTTTACACTTAACTTCGGCTCTGAAGGCTTTTTGAGGAGGTAAGCTACCTCCCCATGTTCTCCATAGTCTATTAAAAGCTTTTTAACATCGTTTTTTGAAACACCTGCCGCTAGGCTTAAGCTTCTCTCTATTAGTCCAGGTCCGACTTTTAGGCTTTCCTCTGTTATTACGCCTAAGGCGAAACGCGCTTTTATTTCAAGAGACAGCTCAGAGCTTTTAAAGAACTTGGCCAGTTCCGTTTCCTTTCCCTTCTTCCCACGTAAAACTGCAAGGCGTTCATAAACCTCCACTATTTCAGTAAATGGCATGTCCTTTTCTGGGTCTTTCCCTTCCACGTAGAGGCGTATCTGGTAATAGGGAATGCCTGTTTTCCACTCTATCTGTTCAGGTGTGAAGCCTGATTCAACGAGGCGGAGAACCGCCATCTTCTTGGATCCGTAGGCTTCTATTAGCTCCTTTAGGGTTGGCGGCTTAACCAACGACATGCTTCTGCCTACTTACTCTCCTCTTGTGTTATGGGCATAAAATCTAAAGCCTTTAAAAATCCGTCTGAGGTTATATCTATTTTTATCCTTCTCCTCTCAAAGTTGCACATTCTGCAGTCTAAAACTCGTGCTATACGGACAAATTCACCTCTGTTCAATCCTAAATCTACCTGCTGGTCATACCAGTAAACTCTTCCATAATCAACTATTATTGTTCCGTCCAAGTTGTGGGCTAAACCTATGCCTCCAGCCATGTCGTAGCTGTCCCAAACCTCTGAGCTTCTCTGGTTCACGTAGAGGGCTGTTATGCCGTGAACCTGGTTGTATCTGGCTAATTCCATTACACGGTATTTAAGTGCCCCCCGGTAAGATTCAAGCACTGTAACTGAGTCTATAATTGCCAATTCAATGTTTTCTCTCTCAGCCACGTAACGGTAGGTTTCTGCAAAAGTGTTCCAGTCGCGAAGTTCAGGGTAGGCTACGGTGTCGAGTACAAATAGGTTTTCACGTATTTCATCCCAGTCTAAGCCCAAAATGTCAGCCTTCTGTTTCAGCCTAGACTGCAAATCGAAACGTGGCGTGGCGCTTTTCCACGTGTCCTCAGCTGTTACATAAAGCACCTTCCTCCTAGAAGCAGCAACCCTAACAGCTATTTCCTCCACAAGTATGGACTTGCCAGCTCCAGGCAGACCTGTTATGGCAAACTGGCCGCATATTGGAACACCTCCTAAACTCTTTCCTTCAGGGGTGAAGAACAAACGGTCTATAAAAGTTCCAGTTGCAAAGCCTAATAGTGGCTTTTTTGCTTCTACGGCTTCATCTGGCCTGAGCACTAGGCTGCCCAGCTTTTCCTCCTCCTTCTTCTCAATTTTTGTGGTCATAGGCTTGGTGGCTAGTTCCCATTCATCAGCTGGGGTCTTAGCGCTTTTCATGGCTTCTGCCAGAGTTTTAGCCATAGCCTTCATAAGACTTTCAATTTCCGGAGCAGCCTTTTCATACTCTTCTTCACGTATAGGCTCAGGCGTGACTGTGGGCTTAACGGGCTTTTCCTCCAACCTTTCTTGAGGCATTTCTTCTTCAGGTGTTAGTGTCCAAAGCTCCCCCCTGCGTTCCAAAACCCCCTTGGTTTTAAGGGATTGGAGAAAGGCGTATGCTGAGTTAGGACCATACTTTGGAATGTTTAGGCCTTCAGCAATCTCGTTTAGGGATGCCTTTCCCCCGTGGGCCTTGAGAAACTCCACTATATTTTTTTCCTCAACCATAAATTCTCCCAGTTCAACCAAAATATTTGATAAACAAAATAGCTTTTAAACATAGCTCCTCTAAAAAGGTAGCTTCTTAACCCTTAAAATGCTGTGTTAGGTTATATAGCTGAATTGGAATTCTCCTATCTGGTGGCTTCCAAAATGACAAAGCCTGAAGTAGGTTTATCAACCCTTTACGCCTTAAGCGGCAATTTAAATAACGCTTTAAGCGGCATTGCCCGGGCCGGTGTCAGGTTTATAGAGGTTGTTGACGATGGGCTTCACGCATTAAATAAGCGTCGAACCTCTCAACTTTTAGATTTCGGCGAATCCCACAATATTAAGTATTCAGTTCACGCTCCATTTGCAGACATAAACATAGCCTCTCCTTCAAGGCTTATATGGAAAGCCACTTTTAAAAGGCTTCGCAGTTCTTTGGAAAACGCACGAGCTTTAAATGCTTCTCTCTGGGTTTTCCATCCTGGAATGAAAACTGGAATAAGCATGTTTTATCCGGGCAAAGAGTGGCTTCAAAACATTAAAACCGTCAGGCTTTTACATAAAATTGCATGCGATTACGGCTTGAAAATAGGGTTGGAAAATGTTCCAGAACCCTATCCTTTCCTAATGAAAAGCGTCAAAGACTTTGAGATTTTCTACAGCGAAGTGGCTGAAGACATAGGTTTAGTCTTAGATGTTGGCCATTCAAATATTAACGGACAAACTGAGCTTTTCATAAAAACCTTTCCGGAAAAGATTGTTCACATTCACGCTCATGACAACGACGGAAAAGTGGATTCCCATAAAGGCATAGGCCATGGCACCATCAACTGGAAAGGATTAGCTGGACTTCTTAGAGAAATAGCCTACAATAAAATTGTAGTTGTTGAATCCATAAAAAACGTTGAGGAAAGCATTAACGCATTGGCAGCCCTATTTTAATATTCACCCTTCGGGAAGGGGGACGTCAACAATCATGAAGTCTTCAGCTACCTTTGTATTCTCAAAAATTTTCAAGGCCTGTTCAAGGAGGATTTTTGGATCTCCATATCTGGCGCTTATATGGGTTAAAACAAGATTTTTAACATGGGCCTTTTTTGCGTTGTAAGCCGCCTGACTTGGAGTTGAGTGCCCATCTTCGTAAGCTCTTTCAGCCATATCATCATCTAAAGTGGCATCATGAATGAGCAAATCGGCTTTAGAAGCAAGCTTCAAAAGCTCCTTGAAAGGCCTAGTGTCCCCTGTGTAAACTATTTTTCTACCAGGCCTAGGCGGCCCTAAGACTTCTTGAGGCCTAACTATTCTTCCATCGGATAGTTTTATGCTACGTCCATGTTGAAGCCTTGACCATAATGGACCTGCGGGAACTCCTAGGCTTTCCGCTTTTTCAGGATGGAATCTCCCAGCACGTTTTTTCTCTATTAGTGCAAACGCAAAACTTGGTATTACATGGTCAGCCCAAACACCTTTAACGACATACTCCTCCTCTTCACATATTTTGCCAGCGTCTTCAATTTCATGAACTTCTACGGGGAATGTCAGTCCGAACTGCACAGTTTCTCTTATTCCATCCAAAAACCTCTTTATGCCTGGCGGTCCATAAACCTCAAGTTTTCTTTTCCTGTCAAGCAGGGCCATTGTCTGAATAAGCCCTGGCAAGCCCAAAACATGGTCTCCATGCATGTGCGTTATGAAAATTTTCATTTTTTTATGAAAACCAGCTCCTGCCATAACCATCTGCCTCTGAACTCCCTCTCCACAGTCGAACATTATCTGTTCACCCTTACGCTGAACCATTATGGCGGGCAAGCTTCTTTTAGGTGTGGGGACACTTCCAGCTGTGCCTAGAAAAACCACCTTCAAGCTCAATTTTCACACCTTCTCGAATAGGGCTATTTCCCTAGTTAAGCCTCTATGAATGTAAACGGGGTGGGACTCTAAATGTTTGTATCCTAATGAAATGCCAATACCGCCCACTCCAACCGTTTTGGGAGCAGCTATGCATAAGCGTTTTCCACGTCCCAGCATTTCATAGGCTGCTTTCAGCGATTCTTCGATGATCAGCCTTATAGAAAGCCTAAAGGTTGAGGCGCTCCTCCCATAGGGCGGATCTGTGGCTATACAGTCTACAGATTTAACAGGGGGTCTTCTGGCGTCGGCAACTATAAGCCCTTCAGGCCTTACATCGAAGTGTTTTAGGTTTTTGAGGCTTCCTTTAACCATGCGTTTTTGGATGTCAACTCCAAGAACTCGGCACCCTATAAGGCCAGCTTCAACGAGGAGGCTTCCTGTTCCGCAGAAAGGGTCAAGGAATATATCTCCCAACTTTGGCTTTGTAAGGTTCACCATACACCTTGCAAGTTTGGGCGGCATTGCTGAGGGGTGGAAGAAGGGTTTTTTCCTAGGACGTCTCTCCATAAACTGCCTAGGCGAAACCTGAGCCAGCATTAATCCGAAAACAAACTTTTCATCAGTAAAAACTCCTATGAAAGTCTTATCCGGATTTCTGAGGTTTACTTTAGCTCCATCAGCCATGTTTAGGATAAGTTCTCCCAACCTCCTTTCAAGAGCCATCCCGTCAACAATTCTAGCATGGCTTTTGATGTGTTTTACACGCACGGCGAAGCTTTCCCCTCTTAATAGCATTTCGTTTATGTTCATGAATCTTGCAGCTTTAACTATTTGGCTTGGTTCAGCTTGACATGCAAACTGCTCCAGCCCGCAAACTCTCGTTAAAGCTGCTCTGGCTTCCACTGACCTTACACATTTTAAGTCTGCTTCAACCCTTAAAACCTGGTCAAGTTTCTCTAAAACTTTGAAAGCGTAGTTTTCCGCCGCAAGTATGGCTTCAACTTCGGATGATGGAAGAGTTTCATGCTCCCCGGAAAGCAGAAAGAAAAGTTTAGCCACCTTAATGCTCCTTTAATTCCCTACTTATCAGGGGGGCAAGGGAAACCTTGCCAACGCGGCTTGGAACGCTGTCTGTTCCAACAACCTCTTCAACTCCTGCCTCGTGAATTCGTTTTTCGGCGTCTCCTACAAGTAAGGGATGTACGCAGGCAACGTAAACCCTTCCGGCATTAAGCTCCCTTAAAATTTTTGCTGCGGCAACGATTGTGCCTCCTGTGCTGATAATATCGTCGAAAATTATGACGGGTTTATCCTTAACATCTAACTTCTTTTCTTCAACCCTGACGCAGCCTGTGTAGCGGTCTCTATGCTTTTCAAGAAAACCATATTCCCCTCCTAAGACCAGCGCTGCCTCCATAGCCATGCTTAAAGCTCCAGCGTCGGGTGCCAATGAAAATGCGCCTTCAAAGCCTTTCCTTTTAAAGTGCTCAGCCAAAAGTGGAATGGCTGAAAGATTTTTTGTTTTTAAGGGAAAACTTTTTAATGCTTCCTCTTTATGCACGTTTACCGTTATTAAGCTGTCAATTCCAGCGGCCTTAATCATTCTCGCTACGGCTTCTATGCTTACAGGTTCTCCGGATAGGAAAACCTTGTCTTGGCGGGCGTAGGCTAGATATGGAACTACTGCCGTAACCTTTAAGGCTCCGTCTCTCTTAGCTGCATCTGCTAATAGGGCTAACTGCATTATATTTGAGTCTTGAGGCGGACTTGTGGTCTGCACCAACACCACATTTTCGCCTTTAACGCTGCCTTCAAGCCTTAAATAGGCTTCTCCATCTGGGAAAGCTTTGGAAAAGACGGTTACGGCTTCAACGCCTAGAAGCTTTGCTATTTCTTCGCCGAGCTTTTTTGAAGCAGGACCAGCTATTACCTTCATTTCGCGTCCCTTCTTGCGTTTCCAGAAGCCGTGAACTCCTCTATAAGCTCTTTAGCTCTGTCCATGCGGATTTTCCGTTCTTCAACCATTTTTTCAGCCACTAAGTCTATGATTTCTCCTGTGGCTCCTGCCGCAATTGCTATGTTTCTTGCGTGAAGGGACATGTGTCCTCGCTGTATGCCTTCATGGGCTAAAGCCCGTAGGGCTCCTAGGTTTTGGGCAAGCCCCACTGCTGCTAGGACTTCTGCCAGCTCATTAGCCGTTTTGACGCCTAATATTTTTAGGCATATCTTGGCTATGGGATGAGTCCGAACAGCCCCGCCTATTAGGCCTACAGCCATAGGCAGCTCTATTGAACCTACAAGGTCTCCATTCTCGTTTTTCTCCCATGTGGAAAGCGTTGTGTATTGTCCGTTTCTAGCTGCATAGGCATGGGCTCCGGCTTCAATGGCGCGGTGGTCATTGCATGTGGCCAGGGTGACAGCTATTACCCCGTTCATTATGCCCTTGTTATGGGTTGCCGCCCTGTATGGGTCTGCAGCAGCGAAAGCCCAAGCATTTACTATGCCTTCTACAACTTCCTCTCCCCCCACAGCTTCTTTAGGCACTGTGCACCATGCCCTTGCTAAGCGTTTAACAGCTAAATTGGATATTATTCTTAAGTATACACGTCCTCCAGTGGCTCTCTCTATTATTGGGGCAACTGCCTCGCACATGGTGTTGACAGCGTTGGCGCCCATGGCGTCGCGGCAGTCTACATGAAGCTCAGTTATAACCATGGGTCCACGGGCTGTGTAAATAATCTTAACGTCTAAGTCTTTGGCTCCACCACCCATGGAAACCAATACTGGATCCTGATCGTTTGCCTTTTTTAGAAGGACGTCTTTAGCCTGAAGTACTCTCATTTTAGCCGCATAAGGGTCTTTCACGCCTACAGCCTGAACCTGTCCAATCATAATGGGCGGGGTGCTATTTGTAAAGAATCCTCCGCCATCCCTGGCCATTTTAGCTGCATAACTGGCCGCGGCCACAACAGAGGGTTCCTCAATAGCCATGGGAATCAAATAGTCACGGCTGTTTATCAGAAAGTTCACTGCTATTCCAAGAGGTATGGATATGGCGCCTACAACGTTCTCTATCATGCGATCAGCCAATTCTAAAGGAAGAGAGCCTGTACTCTGTAGTGAAGCGCATTCTTGGTCTGTTAACCCTGCAAACTCTTTAACAAACTGCAAACGTTCCTTTGGACTTAGCTTATAGAATCCTGAAAACATTGATGTTTTGCTCATAAGAGTTCACTCCCTCGGCACCTCAAATATCAAAAGCACCATTACTTTTAAGCTTTAATAGAAAATAAACTGTTCAATGCTGAAAAGTTAATTTCCAGAAGCTTATGGTAGGTTAGACCTCCATTTTGAAGGAAGCTTAAAATCTGGATTATTCTAAGTTGTTTTTGGAGCTAGCCAGTCTATAAGCTTCCTAGGCTCGCTGCATTCTATCCTAACCATTATTGGTCCTAATGGGGATTCTGCCACTGCTTTGGAGAAAGATACATGTCCGGCGAAGGCCACCTGCTTGTTCAAGTATATAACTATGGTGTTTTGGCTTAACCCTTCAAATAAGGCTCCTCTTGCAGCGTCGCGTATTCTTTCCCTTCTCAGTAGATTATACAGCTTTGTGAGGAATTCAACTCCTCTTGCCTCACCTGTTAGTAGGTTACCTTTGGCTTGAACCCTTAACTCCAGGGGTATGCTGCCTAGAACGTTTTCAACAGCCCTTCTTACCTTTTCTTCAGACTCTGTTGGTTTAACCTCGACTTCCACGTATAGGGTTAAATCATCCATTTCTCCTCAATCCTTCTAAATATTTCCTCAGCTTTCATTTTAACATCTTCTAGGCTTTTCTCGTTAACTATCATATATTCAGCCATTGCAATGGCGCTTCCGAGTCCAACGTTTAACTCTCGCATATCCCTTTCAAGGAAGACCTCCCAGTTTTTAGGGTCGTCGCTTCTTTGACGGTTGTATAGCCTCCGAAATCTTGTTTCAGGCGATGAATGTAAAGCAACCAAAACGAATTTTTCAAAGCTTTTCCTAAATTCCCTAACCTCAGCGAGGCTTCTAACACCGTCAACAATGATCTTTCTACGCATATCCTTCATTATTTTTGGGACGCATCTTCTTGCTATAGTGTTTTCCCCTTCCACACGTCTTAGTTCAAGCATTAGGCTCCCGAGGTTTTCAGGAGTCGGATCCAAACCTCTTCTTTTAGCCTCCTCTCTGACTTCATCGCCCATAACAACAACCCCGTAACCGCAATTTCTGGCAACGCTAACAACAACAGATTTTCCAGATCCCGGCATCCCTGCCAAACCAATAACCAGTTTATCCGCCTTCATCGGATACCCATCCAAACATGTTTTAAAATAATTTATCCTAAAAGCATTTAAGACTATTCTGACCTTAAAAACCTACGCACTCCAAATGTTAATGCTTAAATCTGTTTGGAGTTTCATACCTTTCGATATAGAAGATAAGACAGTTTTAGATAGGATAGGAGAAATGCGGAGGGCTTTGATTGATGGTCTTCTTATGTTGGATTTGTTCGACTAACTCATCTACACATCTTTTATAATGGTTATTCCGCTACAGCTTTTTAACAGGAAACGTTTAATTTCAACTCGAAGAAAATATCTGCGTTGCCAAAATGTGTAATCAAAATGATGGCAATCAGCTTAGTTGGTGATTTACAATGGGTTGGGAACGCCTAGAAAAAATTGTCGGTAAAGAAAATGTGATATTAGAGGATATAGACCTTTTATGTTACGCCCGAGATTTAACTCCTTATGTTTTCAAGCCGAAAGCTGTTGTTTTTCCACTAAACACTCAACATGTCTCTGAAATACTTCTGTGGGCGAATAAAGAAAGGGTGTCGGTAACTCCGAGAGGCTCCGGCGCGAGCTTTACGGGCTCGTCTTTACCACGGAATAACAGTATACTTCTTGACATGAGTAAGATGAATAATATTAAAGAGATACAACCAGAAAATTTCTTAGCAGTAACAGAACCAGGCGTTAACGTCGACAAGTTGAACAAGCACCTTCGCAAGTTTAACCTATTTTTCCCCCATGATGTTGGGAGCCATGCAGTAAGCACAATTGGAGGCATGGCTGCATCGAACGCCCATGGACACCATGGATTGAAGTATGGCCCAATAAGAAACTGGATTCGAAGTTTGGAGGTGGTTTTGCCTACAGGAAAAGTTATTAGAACAGGATCGAAAGTTCTGCAGTCAAATTGCGGATATAACTTAACACAACTTTTTATCGGGTCAGAGGGAACGCTTGGTATAATAACCGAAATAACCTTTAATTTAGCACCCATCCCGCCACATAAAGGTACAATAGGCCTTTTCTTTAATGACCTCGAAAACGCCATTAACATCGTTCCAGAAATAATCAAAAGCGGAGCTAATCCATCCGCCATAGAGTTCGTGGACAAAACCGCCCTAGAATCCGTTAATAATGTTGAAAATTTAGGCTTTCCAGAGGCAGAGGCGATGCTCATAATTGACATAGAAGAATTTTACAGGGACCTTCTTGAAGAACGCATTAAAATGGTAATGGATGTTTACTCAAAGTTTAAAGGGAAGAAATTTCAAGTGGCTACAAAAGAAAATGAAAGTGAAAAATTATGGAAGCCACGCCTAGACATTGATATAGCAATGGCGAAGAAAAAACCAGGGTACCGCGAAGTCGGCTTGGCAATAGCTGACCCATGCGTCCCCCTTTCAAAGATGTCCCATGTAATAAACGAAATTCGATACATCTTCGCCAAACATAATATTGTTTCAGGAATTCTTGCTCATGCAGGGGTGGGTATAATACATCCAGCTATATTCATAGATGTTAATGACAAAGATCAGTGGAGAGAACTGAAAGATGCAGAAAAAGAAATAGTGGACGTTGTTCTAAAGGCGAAGGGAACAATAACAGGTGAGCATGGCATAGGAATAGTTAAGATACCATTCGTTGAAATGGAGCTAGGGGAAACTCTTAACATTATGCGCCAAATAAAAGCCATTTTTGATCCTAATGGCATTATGAACCCTGGCAAGTTAGCCTTAGATGTAAAAGTTAGAGATTCTCCAGAGCACATTGCATTTCAAAATTACTATATGGATTGATTTAAAATGACTCTGGAAACCGTTAAACCCGTAATAATGGAATGCGTTTCCTGCGGTCTATGCCGAGCAAATTGCCCTATGCTTGAAGATGTTAAGCTTGAATCAGCTACGGCGAGAGGAAAGCTCATAATATGCTACAGCTTACTGACGGGAAATTTGCAACTTTCAGCGAAAGTGGCTGAAAGGCTATTTCAGTGCACCGCTTGTAAGGCATGCACAGAAGTATGCTTTTCAATGCTCGATATACCAAAAGTCGTAGAGGCTGCTAGAAGCGTCTTAGTTGAAAAAGGACTTGTGCCGAAGACCATTAGAGATATGCTGATCAGCACTATGAAATACGGTAACCCTTGGAGTCAGCCTAAGGAACGAAGGACAAACTGGCTTAAAGACCTTGAAAAGCTTAACCTCAAAATCCTATCCGATAAAGAAAAAACCGAAACGATATACTTTGTCGGCTGCACACCTTCATATGACCATAGATGCCAAGAGATAGCTAAATCAATAGTTAAAGTACTGAGTAAAGTTGGTGTTGATTTCAATATATTGGGAAATGAAGAATTATGTTGCGGAGATTCAGCCCTCAGAGTTGGAGAGAAGGGCTTATTTGACATGCTTGCCGAAAAAAATTTAGAGAACTTCAAAAGACATCACGCCGAGAGAATTGTGACAACATCCCCCCACTGTTATAACACTTTTAAAAATGAGTATCCAGTAGAGAACGCAGAAATCGAGATTCAACACTATACGCAATTTTTGGCAGATTTGATAGATAAGGAGAAAATCAAATTTTCAAAGAGATTAAATAAGATGGTAACATATCACGATCCGTGCTTCCTTGGTCGTTACAATGGTGTTTATGAGGAGCCTAGAAAAATACTTGAATCAATCCCAGGGTTAACTTTAATAGAGATGGATAGAGCAAAGAAAAATAGCTTCTGTTGTGGCGGTGGGGGAGGAAGAATGTGGATGGAGGAAACTTCCGACACGCGTCCATCTTTGAACCGAGCCCGGGAGGCTGTCGAACTTAAGCCAGACATTATAGTCACAGCGTGTCCGTTCTGCCTTATAAATATGCAAGATGCTGTTAAAGTCATAAACAAAGAAAAAGAAGTTCAAGTCATGGATATAGCAGAATTGGTTAAGAAGGCAGTATATGACGAGAATAAACGCGTCAAAACAAGATTTCAACCGAGTGAATAAAAAAGGTGTGATGAAATGAAGTTTACAGATAGGGTGACCAAAATAGAGAAGCTTTCACTTTTAGATCTGATGCAGAAAGCAGCCCATCTTAAAGATGTTATTTATTTAAATGTTGGCGAACCAGATTTTTGCACACCCATCCACATCGTTGATGCCGCAAAGAAAGCTTTAGAGAAGGGCTTAACACGTTACACACCAGATGAGGGAATTGAGGATCTCCGAAAGGCAATAGCTGAAAAAGAAAGCGAAAAAGTCGGGTGCGAGTTAACAGCTGAAAACGTTCTGGTAACATGCGGCGGCGTTGGAGCGCTGTTTGCTGCTGCTATGAGCGCAGTTGAGACTGGCGATGAGGTTCTAGTGCAAAGCCCCTACTATCCAGGTTACCAAAGATGTGTGAATATGGCTGGAGGCAAGATTATTGGTGTTCTCCAAAGGGAGGGGGCAGAGTATCAACTAGGCATCGATGAATTAAATGAAAAAATAAGCCATAACACGAGGGTGATAATTATAAATTCGCCGAACAACCCAACTGGCTGCGTTTTAACCCGTCAGACGTTAAGGGGCATTGCTGATCTTGCAAAAGACCATGACTTGATGGTGATCTCTGACGAAGTCTACGAAAAATTCGTCTATGAAGTACCCTTCGAAAGTATAGCTTCTTTACCAGGCATGATGGAGCGAACGCTCATCGTTAATAGCTTCTCGAAGACGTACGCCATGACAGGTTGGAGAGTAGGGTATGCTGTAGGACCAGAAGAATGGATTAGGCAAATGGGTAAAGTTACAACTGCTATGAACTTATGTGCAAACTCAATTGCACAGTATGCAGCCCTAGAAGCCATAAAAGGTCCTCAGCAGTGCGTGGAAAAGATGGTTAAAGAGTACTCAGAACGCCGTAAATTAATAATCCATGAACTTAATAAAATTCGCGGATTTAATGTTACAGTTCCAATGGGTGCCTTTTACGTTTTTCCTGAAACATCAAATCTAGGCATGAGTGAGACAGAACTTGCGGAATATCTAATCAATAAAGCAAGGGTTGTTGTGTCGCCAGGGCATCCATTCTTTGGACCTGGCGGAAGAAATCACATCAGAATAGCATATACCGTTTCTATTCCAAAAATCAAGGAGGCAATGGAACGTATAAGAAACGCCATAGAACATTAAAATATTAAACAATCTAAGATGGACCATGTGAAATAACAAAGTGCAGTTGAACAATAGCTTTTATATACAACTTTGAAAAATTCAAAAGGGGGTTTAAAATGGGCGAAGTTGAAGAAACCGTGAAAGCTGCTCGGACTAGAATCTACGGTGCTTCAATCGCTTGGATTGCCATTTACGCTGGCATATGTGGAGCGACTTCGTTGGTTCCAATTTTTCCATATGTGGGAGGAGGAGGGTTTCTTCCGCTATGCGTGGTTTTTGAAGCTATAGCCCCCCTAATACTAGGACCGGCTGGCATAATTTCAGCATTCATCGGAGGCATAGTGGGAATGTTTATATGCCCAGCAGCCTATCCATTGGGATTAATTGACGTTATAGCAACCGGCACGCTGCCCGCAGTGTTCGTTACTTTAACAACTTGGGATGACAAACTTTGGCCGCTAACCATTATTTCTTTCCTAGCTATGGGCATATGGATCAACGTTTTTCCATATTATTGGCCTGGAGCTGCATTAGGATTTGAAACTCCACCTCAGCCATTGTACCTTGCATTAAGTTTGTGGTATTGGATTCCATGGCTCGCAATTAACGCTTCACCCCTTGGAATTAAACTTATACCTAAATGGGCTAGAGGCTCAGGAATGAAGCGCCAAGTAAGTATTTTCATAGCGTTGCTATCGGGATTAATGCTTTGGTGGATTCCCTGGGTTCTTCCATACTGGTATATATTCCACTATCCAGTAAGTTTAGCCATAGCCGTCTTTGTAGGTTACAGCTGGTGGGTTCCTACGTTGAGTATTATAACGACAATAATATGCATTCCCATTATAGAGGGGCTTAGAAGAAGCGGCCTCCCTAAGATTCCTTGGGCACTCTGGTGAAAGAGATTAAATGTCAAACGATGGCGCGTTAGTCGAAGTTTCCAATCTTTTTTTTGAATATGAAGGTGGAAAAAAGGCCCTAGAAAATTTAAGCTTCGATGTCAATGCTGGAGAATTCCTAGCTGTCCTTGGAGCAAACGGTGCGGGAAAAACAACCTTATGCTATATTTTAAGTGGCATAATACCAAATATTTATGGCGGAAAAAGAAAAGGGAAAATCCGCGTTTGTAACATTGATCCTTGGACGAAACCCATATATGAAACTGCAAGAAACGTCGGCATAGTCTTACAAGATCCAGACGCTCAATTAATAATGCCTGAAGTAAAAATGGAGTTGGCTTTTGGCCCCGCTTCTTTAGGCGTACCCAAAGAAGAAATACTTAGGCGAATAGAGGAAGCATTAAAAATTGTTGGACTCGAAGGGTGCGAGGATAAGAATCCAAAAAATTTGTCAGGAGGACAAAAACAGAGAGTTGCAATAGGCGCTGTATTAACTATGATGCCCAAATTGCTAATTCTAGATGAGCCAACATCACAACTTGATCCTGTAGGTACGACTGAAGTTCTTGAAGCTCTCCAGGAAATTAGAAAACATCAAAACCTCACAATAATTATGGCCACTCACAAAACTGAAGAAATAGCTGACTCATGTGATAAAGTTTTAATACTTAATGAAGGAAAAAGTGCAGCCTACGGTAAGACCAGTGAAGTTTTGACAGAGGTTGATTTGCTAGAAAAATGCGGAGTGAAACCGACCATGGTAGCTTCTTATTTTAAAAGTCTCTCAAAGGAACTGGGGGAAAATTTGAAAATACCGCTGACCGTGAACGATGCTCATCCAATGTTAAGGAGGTTGATTGAAAACAAAAAGGTTGAAGTAAAAAGAGACGTGGAATTCATAAAGGAATTTGGATGGACTGGCAAGCCGCTAATAGAGATCCAAAATTTAACTTTTGTTTATCCTGGCTCTAACTCTTTTGCAATTAAGGATGTCAGCTTAAAAATATATGAAGGCGAATTCATCGGCATAATAGGTCAGAATGGTTCTGGAAAAACAACATTAGTCAAAAATATAGTAGGTCTTTTAAAGCCCAAAAAAGGTAGAATTCTATTTAAAGGGGAAGATGTCTCTAAGTTTACAGTGGCTGAATTAGCCAAAAAGATAGGCCTTGTTTTGCAAAATCCAGATTACCAACTTTTCACCATTTCTGCCGCTAAAGAAATTGAGTTTGGTCTAAGAAACATTGGGGTGCCGCCTAAGGAAATAACTCAGCGTGTAAAAGAAGCATTAGAAATTGTAAGGCTCACGAATGAGTATGAAACTTTCCCCTTTAGGTTAAGCTTCGGTGATCGAAGAAAACTTGCATTCGCAGCAACCGTTGCTATGAAACCAGAAGTTTTAATAATGGATGAACCCACAACCGCCCAAGATTATCTGGGGCGATATTTATTAGCAGACCTTGCGAAAAAAATGCACAAAGAAGGCTTAACGGTGCTCATGATTACACATGACATGGAACTTGTGGCCAAATACACTCAAAGGTTAATTGTAATGGCGAACGGCGAGGTTCTTGCTGATGGTCCAACGAGAGAAGTTTTTCAAAAAAAAGAGATTTTGAATAAGGCATTTTTAAAGCCTCCGCAAATCACGCAGCTAGCTCAAAAGCTCAGCGACAGCGGAGTTCCTGGAGAAATACTTTCTGTTGATGAAATGCAAAAAGTGTTAAGGCCGGCAAGAGGTGTAAAAGTTGGAGTATATTAGAGAAGACACTCCTCTCCATCACTTGAACCCACTTACGAAATTTGTATACCTTTTTCTCACGTTGATTCTAGTGTTTATTGCAAATTTTGTGTCTGATGCTCTTATGCTCCTTATATGGCTGGCAGCAACGTTGATTCTATGGTACATCGCCAAAGTGAAAATAAGCTATTTGGGAACAATCCTAAAGCTTCTGTTGGGCGTTTCTATATTCATAATATTGGTTCAAGGGTTTATGTATAGGGGTGAAACCCCAATATTTGTAATAGGTCATTGGGAAATCTGGGGTGGCGCAGACCTCGGAGTATTCACGCTTGAGGGACTAACATTCGGAATAGCTCTTGTCATCAGAATTATAACGGCGGTTTGTGCCATACCGTTAGTGACTATGACAACATCCCCTTCTAAGCTTATGGAATCTCTAACCAAATTAAAAATCCCTTTTTCTTACACGTTTATGCTTGTTACCGCAATGAAATTCACTCCGACAGTCCAAGAAATTTGGCGTTCAATAATTGACGCCCAAAAAATAAGAGGCTTTGATTTCGACAAAATGAATATATTCAAAAAACTTGGAGCTTATATTCCGATACTCATACCGCTGATTCTCATATCGCTAAGAAAAGCAAACGACCTCGAAGTAGCCATAGAGTCAAGGGCCTTCGGAGCGCCAATAAAAAGGACATTTATAGAAGACGTTAGTTTTCACAGCACCGACATTTTTTTCATCTGCATTTTCGTAGCGCTTTTTGCTGCATGTATATTCTTTAAACTATTTTATGCTCCGTCTCTGTGGAATGCAATTATCAAATTGCTCTAAAGCTCTTTCACTTATTACGAAAGCTTAATTGAATTTTTAATGTTCTCGCTAGCCTTTGCTATACTCATTCTAGTATAGTTTAGAAATAAACTTTTTAATCGAAAAGCCATGGCATACAGTTAATCTTCGATGCGTATAAATAAACTCATCATCATCTATCTTCTATAATTAGAAACTGCCAAATTTATCTAATTTGATAGTTAAGGTTTATCCGATCCATACAACATTTTCGAGGTGTGGAAGCAACTAAACTTCTTAGAAATTGGCTTGCTACCAAAATTTTCTCGACTGAGAAATTTTGGTATTTTCATCTAAAGAAGCGAACAGCCGATGACTACTTTGAATATGCTGCAACCAAGTAAAAGGGATAATGCTGTTCATAAAATATAAATGAGAAATTATATAACTTGCGGAAAATTGTCGCTAAAAGCATTTAAGACTATTTTGACCTTAAAGCTATGCGGTAGAAATGTTAGTGCCTGATTCCATAAGGAGTTTCATAGCCTTCGACATAGAAGATAAGTCGGTTTTAGATAGGATAGCAGAGGTGCAGAGGGCTTTGATAAAAACGGGTGTAGACGTGAAGCTTGTTGAACCAGTAAACATTCACATAACGTTGCGTTTTCTTGGAAATATCTCTTTGGGGATGGTGGAAAAGGTTTTCGAAGTTATGAAAAGGGTTCAGTTCAAACCTTTCGATGTGAAAATTCAGGGGGTAGGAGTTTTCCCGAACATGCGTTTTCCAAGAGTTTTATGGGCTGGAATAACCGAGGGCTCTTTACAGCTTCGAGGAATATTCAGTCAGTTAGAGCCCAGCTTGGAGGGGTTAGGGTTGGCTCCTGACAGGAAAGGCTTTAGTCCCCACTTGACAATAGCCCGTGTGAAATCTGGAAGAAATAAAGCTGAGCTTGTAGGGTTTTTGGAAAAGAACGTTGAATACTATTTTGGAATTGTGAAGGCTGAATGTTTAAGGCTTAAGAGAAGCGAGCTTACTCCTAAAGGGCCTATTTATTCAACTCTCAGGGAGGTTTGCCCACCAAAATAAATTGGGAAGGGGCTGACTATGCCTGAGCCTATGGAAAATGTTTGTGCAGCTGTTTTAGATAGGGTTACTCCTAAAAAAGGTGATAGGGCGAGAATAGAGGCTTTAGCTCAAAAACTTGAGAGGGCTGTGGCTTCAGCTGCTGAGAATTTAGGCATTAAAGCCCATGTACGATTAGAGGGATCTGTAGCCAAGGATACATGGCTGAGGGAAGATCCTGAAATAGATATTTTCATTCGCCTGCCAACAAGCATACCTCGTAAGTCCCTTGGGGATGTAGGCCTAAAAATAGCCAGAAGGGCTGTTGAAGGATCGAAACAAGCTGAGAGGTTTGCAGAGCACCCGTATCTAGAGGCATGGGTTGAAAACGTACGGGTGAACATAGTGCCATGCTACGAAACAGGGCGGGGAGAATGGATAAGCGCCACAGATCGAACACCATACCATACGGACTACGTTAAAAAGAATTTAGACGAGCACATGAAGGGGGAGACACGCCTCTTAAAGAGGTTTATGAAAGGTGTAGGCGTTTATGGAGCTGAAATAAAAATTGGAGGTTTCAGCGGTTACCTATGCGAACTCTTAATAATACATTTTAAATCATTTCTAAAAGTTTTAGAATACTTTGCACGCCAAAACCGCCGAAAAGTCATAGACCTTGAAAATTATTACAGGGGAAGGGAGGAAGAAGCGAAACTGCTTTTTAATGAGCCACTTGTTATAGTGGATCCTGTTGATGAAGGGAGAAACGTGTCCTCAGCTGTGCAGCCTGATAAACTCTACACGTTTATTGCTGCTTCAAGAGCCTTTCTTGAAAACCCTAACATTCACTTCTTTTACCCTCCTGAAACTATACCACTTAAACCCACGGAGCTTAGGGAGAAAATTAGGAGCCATGGCGCCTCACTGGTTTTTCTAGTTTTCGGAGGGGTGGAAGCAGTGCCTGATGTTCTATGGGGACAAATTTACAAGTCTCAACGCTCCATAAGGAAGCTTCTAATTTTAAACGACTTTAAACTTTTAAGGTGCGCAGCTTGGAGCAACGAGCAAAACCTGAACATATTCATTTTTGAACTTGAAAACAGCCAAATCCCCCCTGTAAAGAAGCATTTAGGCCCTCCCCTTGAAAAGGAGGCTGAATGCCGAAAATTCATCGCGAAACACCTGAGCGGTTCAGGCACAGTTTCAGGTCCATTCATAGAAGATGGAAGATGGGTTGTGGAGGTTAAAAGGAAATACACAGATGCTGTTTTTTTACTCGAGGAAAAACTTAAAGAGGATGCGAGAAAAGCCGGCATAGCGAAGGAAATAGCTCAGGCTTTAAGTAAAGGATTCAAAATTTATGTCAACGAGGATATAACTGAAATATATGAAGTGAACGGTGAATTTGCAAAGTTCTTGACAGATTTTCTTTCAGGAAAGCCTAAATGGCTTATGCTAGAAAAAACCTAAGCTGAAAACTATTAGAAGGACACTTAAAACCCAACAATAGAAGGCGAAAAAATGAAACTTCTTTTTCACAATGGTCTTCCAGAGGATTTTTAAGGCTAAGTAGCCCACTAAAACCGCCATGAACGCTCCTGACAGGATTTCAATCAATCCGAATCCCAAGCTTAGCAACTCGTTAAAATGGGTGTAAAATGTTAATCCCAGCGATGCTATAACCGCTGGAATTGAAAGGAGAAAAGAGAATTTGAACGCTTTTTCTCTACTTATTCCAAGCATTAGGGCTGCAGAAATTGTTGCTCCACTCCTTGAAATTCCAGGAATAACAGCTATGCCCTGTGCGATGCCAATGATTAAGGCATCCACTCCGCTTATTTCTCCAGTCTTTTCTCTTCCAGCCTTAGAGAGGTAGAGAAAAACTCCGCATGCTAGAAAAGCGTAGGCTATGAGAAGCAGGTTTTCAAACGCTGATTCGAAAAAAATGCTGAAAATAAGCCCTATTAAAACTGTTGGGACAGTTCCGACGATTATAAGGGGAATAAGTCTACCGTGATTCGATTTAAAGTCTAAACGGGCCAATGCTGAGAGAATGCCTGTAACTTCGCTTTTGAAAAAGGAGGCGACAACTAATAAGGTTCCAACGTGCAGTATGACGTCGAAGAGTAGTGGAACGTTTAACCCTATAAGGTTCTCTGCAATTCTCAAATGTCCAGTGCTTGATATAGGAAGCCACTCTGTTAATCCCTGAATTAAGCCTAAGATAATGCTTTTAATAAGCTTGTCCAATATGTATCCTGCTCACCTATTTTTCATATAATTTAAAAGATTATTTCCCTTGATGCTTAATATGTCTGTGGTTATAGAAGCCGTCAATTTGAATATTTGTGTTCATCCTAGTTTCTTCTGTTTCTCTGTGGAAATAAGGCTTGAAACCTTTAAGCCTATAAGCCTTACCTTCTTGTATTGTTTGAGATAGGCTTGCACGAGGTCCCTGCCCGTTTTCTTTAAATCCTCTAATCTATTTGTCATGAAAGAAAGCGTTTTGCTATGAGTATGGGTTTCGAAGTCTTCGTAGCGTATTTTAACTGTAATTGTTTTAAATTGGAGTTTCTGCCTCAAAACGTCTGCCTGTAAATCTTCGGCAAGTTTATCTAAGGTTTTAAAGATTAAATCAAGGTTAGAAGTGTCCTCTTCAAAGGTTTTCTCGCGGCTTAATGATTTGATTTCGGTTCTCTCTTCAACTTGGCTTTTATCTACGCCGTGGGCCATTAGGTACAACTGCGTGCCTATAACGCCGAAGGTTTCAACGAGAACCGTTGGGTCGCAGCGAGCTAGGTCCCCTATTGTTTTTATGCCCATGGCCTTAAGCTTCTGCTCTGTTCTGCTTCCAACCCATAATAGTTTACGCACAGGAAGAGGATCCAAAAACTTTTCAGCTTCCTCTTCCTTGACAACTGTTAAGCCGTCTGGCTTTTGATGTTCACTTGCAATTTTGGCTATAAGCTTGTTGGGGCCTATGCCTATAGAGCATGTTAGTCCCTCCTTTTCAAAAATTTCCTTTTTAATTTGGCGGGCTAAGGCTTCGGCTTCAGCGTAATCTTTCACTTTGGAGGTTACATCTATAAAAGCCTCGTCTATGCCCCAGCTTTCAATTTTGTCCCCGTATTTCCTTAGAATTTCCATTATTTTTTCAGAAACCTCCACGTAGTGGCCATAGTTTACAGGTAGGTATACGGCTTCAGGGCAGAGTTTCCAAGCCTTTGATATGGGCATTCCAGATTTAACCCCAAACCTTCGAGCTTCATAGTTGCATGTGCTTACAACACCTCTGCCTCTGCCCTCCTTCGGGTCTGCTCCTACAATAACGGGTTTTCCCTTAAATTCAGGATGCCCCCTTTCCTCTATAGCTGTGAAAAAATGGTCCATGTCTACATGAAATATTATGCGCTTTTTCCCGTTCATTCCAAATACTTTTCCAAACGCCTTTTATAGAAGTTTAAATGTACCTTGACATTTGAACCTATCGCAAAGTATAACCCAAACCTGCTGATAGGACAGATATTTAACTGAACTTAAGATTTTTCATTCACAACTTTTAATGCTGCCATGTTGGAAATATTTAAGACAAACGAGGATAGCATAATGAAGGGCATCCATGAAAAGGAAGCCTTAGAAATAGCCGTTGAATTCATTAAGAAAAGGAAGAACACGGATAAAATAGACGTTTCAATAATTGAACAAAAGGGAGACTTTTGGATTATTAGAGGAACATGTCCAATAAACTTGGAAGGACATCCTTGGGCTGAAAAATTCCAAGTTATTGTCGACAAAAAGGGGAAAATAAAAGCCACAAACTTCTCTCTTCTTTAGGCCCTATCCTTCTTTTAAAACCTATGCCTAAAGGCTTAAACCCTTTTATGGCTTAGTTATCATTCCGCAGCGCGGTTATTTTCTAAATTTCTTAGCCTTCTGCAAACACTTTCATGATTGCCTTTAGTTTATAAACAGCTAATAAGGTAACATTTTTTATTTTCCCGAGAACTATTAATTCATTGAGGAAGCGTGACTTGTTGTTCAGCAAAATTCTAGTTCCACTAGATGGTTCTGAACATTCTTTTAAAGCCTTAAATGCCGCCGTGGAAATTGCGAAGAAGTTCAATGGGGATATAACGTTGATCCACATATATTCAGTTGGGACAAGATCCATAGTTTTTCCTGAACAGGCTTCCTTTGCAACAAGTATTCCAATAATTACACCAGCAGAATATTCAAGAATAGCTGAGGTTATGAGAGAGGCTGGAGTGCGGATCTTGGCGGAGGGCGAAGAGAGAGTTAGGGCTGAAGGGGTTAGGGTTGAAAAACTGCTTAAAGAGAGACATGTTGTTCATGAAATAGTTAAAGCAGCGGGTGAAGGAGGTTTCAACCTGATTGTTATGGGCGCTAGGGGTGTAAGCAGAATTAAGGAAGTCATTTTGGGAAGCGTTAGCGACGGTGTCATAAGAAACGCGCCATGCCCTGTATTAATAGTAAAATAGGTTAGGCACTCTGTAAAGGCATCATCGCGAAGCATTGAAAAGCACCCAAAAAGTTTATTTTCACGTGATAAAATTGAAATTTCCACTTGTTGGAGGCAAGCTGAATAGTAGATGTGTTTACCTAAACCAGTTAACGAAATGTTTCACAGAGCTTCAGCAGGAGGAGGCCTCTATGGTGAAGTTAACCAAGCCCCTCTTGCTTCTAATGGCTTTGAGTACTCTATACTCTTTAGGAGTTGGATTACTCGGTCCTATATACCCATTATTTGTCGTTAACCGTTTCTCAGCTTCCCTCATCGATTTTGGAATATTATATGCGATCTTCTGTATAGTGGCAGCCTTATTCAAGGCTATAGCTGGAAAGCTTGCCGACACTTATGGAAGGGAAAGAATATTCTTCGCAGGGGTTATGATGGGCGCTATATGCACTTTAGGCTATATATATGTCAACAATATTCTCCAGCTCTACATAATTGAGTTCTTATTCGGATTATCCCACGCCCTTCAACGCCCCTCACTCCTAGCCCTGATGGTAGACGCAAGTGACAAAAATAAAAGAGGAACGTTTTTTGGAATGTTCGAATCTACATATGACATAACAGAGGCTGCATCAGCCCTCTTATCCACAGTAATAGCAAGCAAAATAGGTTTTGAACCTCTATTTTACATCTGTTCAGGATGCCAGTTGACGACGGGACTATTCATATTGAAATACAAAAAGTAACGTTTCGAAGTTAAAGTCAGGAGGCTGAACGCTAAAGTTATTATTCTGGAAAGGTTTAGAATGGCAATAGAGAAGCCCGGTGGTGTAGCGGTCAAGCATGGAGGCCTCTGGAGCCTCTGACGGGAGTTCGAATCTCCCCCGGGCTACTATATTTTTAAAATTAAACAATAAAGACTTGTTTGCAAATGTCCCTTTTCAGCAATTTTATGTCGAAAAATATGCTTCAAACTTTACGTTTGTAGGTACATTTTCCTTTTTGAATTTTACAATAATCTCACAATAATTGACATTTAAATGCCCCCTTAAGAGTCTAAACTTTACTCTTTTAATAATTTAGACATGTTTTGCAGAGTATAACTAAGCTTTATCTCTTTAAACAGATAATCACTAAAGAGGTTGAATGGTGAAAGCTAGTGAAGTTTGAGGGTTTAAGGGTGAGTATTGCTGGTTTAAACTTTGAGAACCCAACTATGGTGGCTTCTGGAATTTTGGGATATACTGCTGAAACTTTTGAGACTGTTGCCGGATGGGGAGCTGGGGCTGTTGTGACAAAATCTGTTGGGCTAAAGCCGCGTGGGGGTTATGCAAATCCCACGGTTGTTTACGTCGGATGCGGCTTGATTAACGCCATGGGCCTTCCAAACCCAGGGATTGAGGAGTTTGCCGTTGAAATCAGATCTGCGAAGGAGGTTTTGAAAGTGCCTCTCATAGTGAGCGTCTACGGTTTTTCAGCTGAGGAATATGCGGAGGCTGCGAGGAAAGCCGTGGAATACGGAGCTGACGCAGTGGAGCTGAACATTTCATGTCCCCATGTTGAAGGAACAGGCGCTGAAATAGGGCAAAACCCAGGGGCTACAGCCTCGGTTGTAAGAAAGGTTAAAAGCGTTGTCTCCAAGCCTGTTCTAGTTAAGCTTTCTCCTAATGTTGCCGAAATAGCCGATGTTGCCGAGGCAGCTGTCAATGCAGGAGCAGACGCCCTAACAGCCATAAACACTGTTAAGGCCATGGCAATAGACATTGAAACAGCAAAGCCCATACTGGGCAATAGGAAAGGCGGATTATCAGGGCCTGCTATAAAGCCAGTGGCAGTTAGATGCGTATACGAAATTTATGAGCGTGTCCAGAAGCCTATAATTGGATGCGGGGGAATACTCAACTGGAAGGACGCCATAGAATTTATGCTTGCTGGGGCAAGCGCTGTTCAAATTGGAACAGCCATAGCCTTTAAAGGACCGAAAGTTTTTGAAAACATAGTTCGCGGATTGAGCCTATACCTTAAAAAGAACGGTTTCAGGAGCGTAGATGAAATTGTGGGCTTATCCCATAGGCTATAACAGGGTTAGAACTACACGCATTTTAGAGGTAAAAACCATTAGTCCAACTGTTAAAACCTTCACTTTTAAGGATAGGTTATGCTCAATGGCTCATCCCGGACAGTTCATTATGCTTTGGATTCCAGGGATTGATGAAATTCCCCTAAGCATTCTAGACGCTAACGTTGAGAAAGCCCTTTTTTCTGTGGCTGTAAAAAAAGTTGGAGAAGCCACAGAAGCACTGCACAAGAAAAAGGCTGGAGATGTTATAGGCGTACGCGGCCCTTATGGAAACCGTTTCTCAACCATTTCTGGAAAAGCCTTAATTGTTGGAGGAGGAATAGGCCTGGCACCCTTATTCTTCTTAGCTAAAAAACTCAGCGAAAAAGCCTTAAGGACAGTTTTCGTCGCTGGCGCCAAAACAAAGGATGAACTGCTTTTCATAGAAGAGTTAGAAAAAACATTTCCAGATGTCCAATTAAATGCCGCTACTGAAGATGGAAGCTTCGGCTTTAAAGGCTTAGCCTCAGAGCTTTCACAGAAGCTTTTAGCAAAAGAAAGCTTTGAAATGATATACACTTGTGGACCTGAAAAAATGATTCAAAAAATTTTCAGCCAAGCCGAAAGCCATAGAACACCATTAGAGGCAAACCTCGAACGTCTAATGCGATGTGCAATTGGCCTCTGTGGAAGCTGTGTAATAGGCAGGTACCGAGTATGCAAGGATGGGCCTGTTTTTAATGCAGATAAACTTAGAACCCTTAAAAGGGAGCTTGGAAAATGGAAAAGAGACTACGATGGGAGAAAAGTTGCCATATAAAGTTTTAAATGTTACACTAAAAGAGCTTCATACTTAAACCTAATAACCGCCTTTAAAGTTTACTGGAATTTTAATAATGTTAAGAGTTTTCTACGCGAAGGTCGCTGGTATTTTTTTAGCAATATTAAAATCATAAACAATACGGTTAAATCTAAAAACTGAAGTTTTTAAGTGACCTTCAGTGGCTGAAAAAGGCATAACATGTCCTTTCTGCGGAGCACCATATCGAGCCGTAATTCCAGCTGACACATTGCAGGTGATATGCAGTTATTGTGGAGCTATAATTCTTGTTCCACCCAGCCTTGGAGGAGAAGTTCGTCAGTGTCCAAACCATCCTGAAACGTTAGCTGTTGGATTATGCAATGACTGCGGTCAAAGCTATTGCATCCGTTGCCTCTACGTCGTTGACGTAAGAGGAGGTAAAATGCATGTGTGCGCCAAGTGTTATGAAAATCGTAGAGGCATGAAAACTTTCGGATTAATAGTTCCCCTTGCATTTTCCTTGATCCTTTTTATATCTTTTATAATCTTTATTGTAACTCCCAGGCCTCAACAGATGCAGGAGGGGCGCTTGGACTATTAATTTACGCCATATTACTCCTCATCCTATCCGCTGTTGAATTTTTAGCAGGCAAAAAGAGGCCCCCAAGCGTATACGAAATGCTTGAACAAAGCAAATATGTGGGGCGAACTCCAAGGGCCTTCTTAAAGAAATGCATTAGATGCCAAAAAGAAATTCCATTAGCCTCAGAAGAATGTCCCTACTGCACAGCAAAGCAAACAGAAACCTAAACTCAAAGCTCATGAAAGACAAGCTGAAATTATCTATAAACTACTATGTAGGGTTCCAAAATGTAATAGAAAGTTGTTAATAGCAAAAGGTAAAGTACAGTATATGCCAGAAGCCTTATCTTCCTTTTAGAAGCAATTGTTGAAACAGGTTTAAAGTTTAATTTTATGTAGGGCATTATCAATGGAACGCTGTTTTTGTAATTTTCATATTCTTTTCCGAATATCTTCTCCATTTCAGCCTCTTCAAATTCGGCCAGAAGTATGTATGAATAGCATAGGGTTAGCCACATGAGGTAGTTTATAAGCCGCCATCCACATATGGCGAACCCAAAGGTCCAAAGGAATATGCCTAAATATTGGGGATGCCTGACTAAGCCATAAAACCCTTTGGTGAGCAATTTTCGCCCTTTCTTGGCATGGGAAAGCAACTGGTATAGGCTTAAAATGTAGACGGCGAGGCCTGCAATAATTAATATGTAACCCAGCGTTTCTATTGATATATGTAGATATTCGTTTTGTAGGCGTATGTGTCCGTTTATAATTCTGTTGGCAAATTCCAAATCTGTGAAAAAAAGCCATGGCGTGTAAAAAACACCTATCACAGAGAAAAACATGATGAACATAGGTATTAAAGTGTTGAAAAGCACTGGAAAGTAGAAAACCCATCCAATGAAGGCAGCTGACCTTGAAAGCTTAAAATCCAGGAAAAGAAATAGAAGGGCGATGGCTGTTGCTATCAAGCCCACGCAAACAAGAAGCCATGCATCTCTGCCCAGTGGTAAGGCGTAATCTTCTATTGGCGGCAAACTGAGCCCAAACCTTGAAACCCATGCATAAATAAGCAAAATGATAACTATGAAGGCAACAATAAAGCCGTATTTCTTACCCAACTTCTACACAAAATCAAAGATTGCCTTTTAAAGCTTATAATTCTTCTTTTAGAAAAGGCGATTCTAAAATAAAGGGCCCATGGGCGTAACAAGCTAGAACAATCCGCGAACTTACGCATGTTTTAAAGGGTTGAGAGTTTTCTTGAGAAATTGAATTCCTTGACGGTTTTCTAAAAAGAAAAGTGGGGTTTGATTGTGAAGTTTCTGCTCGTTTGTTAACCGAGTTTCTATTGTGTGAAGGAGTATATGACGCTAACAGTTACAGATACGCTAAGTTTTCCTTCTAGTATAGGCGTTGCTGTTCTTACTTCGCCTATAGTGGCATATTTGATGTCCCAGTAGGGCTGGTAGGGCTGATATGAGGTTTCGCTGACATATAAAACGCCTGTTAACGATAGTTTAAGTTTTTCAGCTATTAGTTTGGCTTTTTCTTCAGCTTCTGTTAAGGCTGCCATGTAGGCTAGCTTTTTCAGTTGGCTCTGTTTTTCCTCTGATAAACCGAAGGATATTCCTTGAATTTGGTTAGCTCCCTCTTCTGCTGCTTCGTCAATTATTTTGCCTATGAGGTTGGTGTTGGTGGTTTCTACTGAGATCATGTTGACAACTCTGTATCCGACTATGAGGTTGTAATCTGTTTGAGAGTAAATTGGGTAAACGCTGTAGGAAACCGTTTTCATGTTTTCCTCGCTTATTCCTAAGGCTTTTATCGCCGCAATAATCTTGTTCATCTTTTCAGCGTTGAGGCGCACCGCTTCTGAGGCTGACTTATCCTCAGTTTGCACTCCAAGCACAACTGAAGCTTTATCCGCCTGCATTGAGGCGGTTCCAGAGCCAGTCACTGAGATGGTGTTAAACTGTTGATCTCCAATCTGCACAGTTGACAATGTGCCAAGGGCTGAAGGAACACCTGTTGGAAAAACAAGGTTAGATAGACTGCCAGACTTGTTTCCTAAGTACGTATAACATAATGTGGCCGCAAGAAAAACAACCAACAACATTAGAACAGCCATTAGCAAATGCTTCCTTAATTTCATTTATATCCCTCATCTCTAACATGGTGCCGTGGCTTAATATCCTAATGCCTAGAACAAAATGTTCTAAAAGTTGGACGCCTCAGGAAAATGCATTTCCAAAATTTTCAGCAAAAGTCGGCTAAATTTTGGGAAGGATTTCTCCTGACATGAATGCAGATTTATGGGAAAAAGCCTTCAAATAGGCTTACGATTAGAAATGGCCTTTTGGGCATGGGGGGCAAAAGTTAATGAGGAAGGGTTATTTATGAAGTGGGGCGGGTGGAGGATAACCCAAGTGAATGCAGAAGCTGAATTGAAGGAAGGGCAGCGTAGGTTTGAGTTCAGCTTTCCCATCTTAATTTTTCGTACGCAAATTTTTTCAGGATTTTTTGACAGGCTTGGATCTTTTCGTCTTTCACGTTTAGTTTCTTGGGCGGCCATTATGGTTGTTCCTATAGTGGCATGTGTGGGGCTGTACCTTGTTTTCAGCAGTCTTTTTGCTTTATTGTTGAACCCTGGGGCTGGTGAGGTTATCCGTGAAGTGGGCCCTGGAGCTTACATTTTGCTGCCTGGAGTTAACCCTCTCCTTCCCTTTTTATATGGGTGGCTTGCCATAATCTGTGCAGTTGTTATCCATGAAGCTTCCCATGGGATAACTGCCAGAAGCCTAGGGTTAAAAGTTAATTCAAGCGGGCTGCTTTTCTTTCTGTTGATTCCAATAGGAGCTTTCGTAGATGTTGATGAGGAGCAGCTTAAGAGAAGCAGACCTAAGGTTTCTTCAAGGGTTTTAGCCTCTGGTGTTGGAGGCAACATTGCGTTGGCTGTCATATGCCTTCTATGCCTTTTGATGGTTATTAATGGTCTGAAGCCTGTTGTGGACGGCGTATACGTCTACAATGTTTCGCCTGGAATGCCCGCTGAAGCTGCAGGGATTCTGCCTGGAGACGTAATAGTATCCGTGGACAAGGTAAGGGTCAACAGTACAAGGGATCTGAGAACGCTTCTGGATAAAAAAAGTTTTGGAGACGTGGTTTTGGTAACGGTAGCTAGAGGGGAAATGTGGAGGGAACTTTTTTCCACAAATGTAAGTTTAACTGTTGCTGAAAACCGAACAGTTATGGGGGTAAGCGTAGGCGATTTAATGACATGGGAAAGGCTTAGAAACTACCAGACTGTCTCCCTTGCAAGGCTTTCCATGTATTTGGTTCCGCCAGCTTTAGCTCCAGGCCTAGTGCCCTTTTCGGATGCACTCGCTTCCTTTTATACCCATTGGCTTGGGCCATATTGGCATGTTTCAGCAAACATGTTCTATTGGCTTTGGTTTGTAAACTTCAACGTTGCCATTTTTAATGCTTTGCCCATTTATCCTTTAGACGGAGGCCGCATCTTCAACATTGCATTAAAAAATGCTAAAGGCCTGAAACAACGTGAGAAACTTGTTTCCGGAATAACAATAGCCGTAACTGCAGTTATAATTCTCACAATATTAATGACAATTATAATTCCCTTTGTCACGTGATGCTCAAAACCGAAAAGCTTCTAAAAGCTTAATAACACTTATAGATTTATTCGTAATATGCTAGCCGAGTCGGCGTCTGGTTTAAAGGGCGTTTCAACAGATAGTTATCTTGCATCGAAAGCTGCATTAGAAATCATGGAGGATGGCGGTAATGCTTTCGATGCAGCTGTTGCCGCCAGCGCAGTTCTTTCAATAGTTTTACCTCATACCAGCGGTTTAGGCGGAGACGGCTTTCTTTTAGCTTTCATAGGCGATGAAATAGTGGCTTATGCTTCATGCGGCAAATCTCCATCAGGATTAAACGTCGACGAATACCTTAGAATTAAACCTGTAAGGGGTCCTTTAACAGTAACTGTTCCTGGACTGGCTAATCTTTGGGATTTTATCAATGATGAGTTCTGTAAATTGCCTCTTAGCCGTGTTCTTAAACCGGCCATATCTTTGGCCTATAATGGTTTTTATGCAAGCCGTTATCTTGCTGAAGCATCGAAGGCTACGGAAAATGAACTGGGCATTTTTAAGTGGGCTAAATATTTTAAAGGCGTAGGGGAAGGAGCACCCTTAAAGAACAAGGAGGCAGGACAAACTCTTAAAACCTTAGCCTCTAAGGGTTGCGCCGAGTTTTACCATGGAAAAATAGCTGAGAGATTTGTGGGGGAGCTGAAAGAGCAGGGTGTTGAAATAGGATTAGATGACATGGCCAGTCATAGGGGCCTTAGGGTTAAGCCTTTAAAGCTTAATGTAGATGGTAGAACGCTATACGAGTCGCCTCCGAACACTCAGGGGGTTACAACGCTTCAGGCTATTTCAGCAATTCATGAACTTGATTTAGCCAAATACAGTTTTGAAAACTGTG
>JAVZIQ010000017.1:0-31390 GCA_038871175.1 Bathyarchaeia archaeon
CTTGCGGTAAATTGTTGACTTCCTCCACCACTTCCTCAATCATTTTCGTTATCTCTTTAGCTCTGGCTCGCAGTTCGGGTTTTTCAGCTAGAACTTTTCCAATTACAGGACCTTTTAGTGCTTTCCCTTCATGTTTTATGGCATTTATCAAGGCGAATTTTAGTATTAATTCTCTTAATTCAGCTTGCTCTTTTAGTTCAGGCAATTTTTACACTTCAATTAGATTTTTCTTTCAATGAGGTATCTTGCGAAAGCGTTTAAGTTTTGTTTTGCATTTGACTCTGGTAGAAGCATCTCAATTTTTCTCCAGCTTTCTTCAACGATTTTTGATGCAAAATTTTTTGCGTATTCTATTGCGCCATATTTTTGCATTATTCCTATGGCTTCATCTCTGATTTTCTGATTTGAAGTGTGCATTTTCAGGATTTCAATCAACCTTTCTCTGTCTTTAGTCTCTGCCACGTTAAGCGTGTGAATAACCATTAATGTCCTTTTACCCTCTGTTATGTCTTGTCCACGTCCTCCCTTTTTCTCAGCAAATTCTTCTCCCGTTAAATCTAGAATGTCGTCCTGTATTTGGAAGGCCACCCCAATGCTTTCTGCAAAAATCCCGAGTTTTTCAACAATCTCACGGTCTGCATCTGATAAAACTGCGGCTATTCTTGCAGCCATCCTTGCAAGGGTTCCTGTTTTGTAGGCACACATCTGCAAATATTCCTCCTCAACGATATGGTCTGCGCCGGCCAAACCCTTATGCCATGCAATGTCCATGGCTTGCCCAAGGCTTAGGTTTATCATCTCCTCAACATAAATTTCGTAAATCCTTGAAAGCTTATCTGCGCTTATTCCCTTCCTGTTTGTTATTAGTGGAAGAAGCGGAAGGTAGTACATGAGGTTTCCAGCGTTTACAGCCACGTCTAAGCCGTAGATTTTATATGTGCATGGCTTACCCCGTCTGAATTCGGAGGCGTCTTCCACATCATCTATAATTAAGGTTCCGTTGTGGATTACTTCTGGGATTATGGCGTAATCTATGAAATCATAGGGGTTTTTCCCTAAGGCCTCGCATATCAGTAGGAATAAGGCTGGACGCCACCTTTTTCCACCTCTGTCCAGGAACTCCCATATAGGTTCAGCCAATGTCTCGTTTATTGCTTCAATGTTGTATGCATAGCGTGGAGGATTAACCTTGAAAAGAGCAGATTCCTTCGAGAATTTTCTAGGAATATACTTTTCAATAGCCTTATCTATTTGGACAGCTTTTTCTTTTAGAAGGCTTTCGATGTTAAACTTCAAGTATAACTCCTCCTTGCATAAACTTCTATTTTAAACCCTCTAAGCCTAAGCCAATGTGCTGTTTTACCTCCTATAATAACTGGCACTTCGCGCAGTTTATGAACAGAATTCGAGCCTGTCAGAAACATGGCGTTCCTCAACTCTTCGATAAACATATTAAGCATACTTTTCGTCTCTTCCACGCCTTTAACAGCTGCTTGTAAAACTGGCTTTGCAAAACCTGCAAGGCTTGAGCCAAGTGCCAAGGCTTTAGCTACATCAAGCCCGCTTCGCAGTCCTCCTGAAGCTATAACTGGAATTTTCACGTTTTGAACAACTTCAACAATGCTTATGGCTGTAGGTATACCCCAGTCCCAGAAAACGTCTCCTAGAATACGCTGACAAGTGTTTTCCTTACCCTCTGCACGGTAAAATTCTACCGCTGCAAAGCTAGTCCCTCCTGCACCGCTTATATCTATTGCTTTAACCCCAGCTGCCTCAAGTTTTCGCGCTTCTTCAGCGGCTATTCCAGCCCCAGTTTCTTTTACTATGACAGGCTTATCTAACTCTTCAGCTACTTCCCCTATTTTACTAAGCACTCCTTTAAAGCTTGTTTCACCTTCAGGCTGGACAGCCTCCTGTAATGGGTTTAAATGAATCGCAAGGGCGTCTGCACCTATCATTTCAACAGCTTTTTTCGCCTCTTTAACTGTGTATTCGCGTGTAAGCTGCACTCCACCTAGATTAGCTATTAAGAAGGCTGTTGGAGCCTTCTTCCTCGCCACTTTGAAGGTTTTTTCAAGCTTCCTGTCCTCTAAAGCTGCCCTCTGGCTTCCAACACCCATACCAAGGCCAAGCTCTTCCACGGCCTCAGCTATGACAGCGTTAATTTTAACAGCCTCAGGTGTCCCTCCAGTTATGGCGCTAACTATTATTGGCGCAGCAAACTTATGGTTAAAAACGGTTGTAGATAGGTCTATCTTATCCTTGTCAACCTCTGGCAAAGCTCTATGAACTAAGAAAATGTCTTCAAAGCCTGTTGAGGTTTTTCTTGCTTCCACATTCCTTTTTAGAGCTATGCGTATGTGGTCTGCCTTACGTCTCCTGGTTTTTTCAGCCAAACCTTTATTCCTTCTCTATTATTGTGCCTTTTACCCTTTCTCCTTTAAGAGCCTTGTAAATGTTTTTCGGCTTCGCGGCATTAACTATTAGCACTGGAATTCCTTTCTCCACGGCCTTTATAAGCTCCTCTATCTTGGCTGACATGCCGCCTGTCACGTCTACTCCACCCGACCCTCCAGCAGACTTCTGAACTTCCTTAAGCTCTTCAAGGGTTAAGTGTTCAAACATTCTAGCATTCCTTGCAGATTTGGGGTCTGCATTGAAAACTCCATCAACGTCTACTCCGACTATTATTTTCTCGGCGTCGAAAAGCAATGCTAGGAAAGCAGTAAGCTGGTCTCCAGATAATATCGTGAAGCCTAGCTCTTCGTCTAAGACAGCGTCTCCGTATAATACTGGAATGAATCCCATGTTCAGAAGCCTTTTTATCGGGGCATCTTCGAAGCATTTTATTCTTCCATTACGTGTTATCAGGCAGGAGGAGGGTGAAATGCTTATTGCTGGGATTCCTCGCCAGATTAGGGCGTCCATAAGCAGGCCGTTAAGCACGGTCATTACATGGTGTGTTTCTGCAAACCCAATTTTTTGGGATTCTTCTTTATAACCCTCTTTTATGCAGTGTTTTTGTGCAATTGGATGTCCGAAGCTCCCTCCACCGTGAACTATAATTAGTTTCTGAGGGTTCGCTTCCAATATTTCTTCGGCAAGGCGGCTTACCGTCTGCATATGCACACCTAGCTCTGTGGTTTTGTCCGTTAGAACTGATCCTCCCAGCTTTAAAACTAAGGGTTTAGACTGACTCAATTCTAACTCCCTCATTCGTTTTTCTAGCGGTAAAGGCCTCTCCTCCAGCTTTCTGGACAGCCTCTAAAACATTTTCAATCTTTTTTTTATCTGTGAGGGCTATCATGCATCCTCCTCCCCCAGCGCCTGTAAGCTTTGCTCCCAATGCTCCGGCATTTCGAGCAGCTTTGATAAGCCGTTCCAGCGTCTCTTCTGAAACTCCTAAACCATAAAGTAGAGCGTGGTTTAGGTTCATCAACTCTCCGAGGGTTTCCATGTCGCCTTCTATTAGAGCTTCCATAGCTCTTAAAGTTATTTCACGAGCCGTCTCCATTAAGGACTCGAAAATTTTCGGATGTTTACTTCTCAAATTCCTCACTTTTTCAACTTGGTCTCGTGTTGATCTTTCAACCCCAGTGTTGCCTATGACTAGGGGGATTTCACCTTTAACTTCTAGAGGCTTAAAACCTGTATCCACTTGGAAAAGCAAAGTGCCTCCGAAAGTTGCTATTGCAGGGTCAACTCCTGAAGGTGTGCCATGAACTGTTCTTTCGGCTTCAAATGCTATTTTAAAAACCTGTTCTTTGGACAACTTTAAATTTAGGAGGCTGCCTACGGCGGCTGCTACTGCCGAGGCTACTGCAGCTGAAGATCCTAAACCTGCAGCGACAGGAACTGTGGATTTGACTTCGATGTTTAAGCCTAATTTTCCACCGTAAATTTCAAAAACTTTTTCAGCGGCATGTTTTATTGGTTCAAGCTTCATTTTTGCTTCGATAAAATTTCCCTTTTCCACAGTAAAATTTCCATTTTCAAAATATCCTGAAAGGTTTAGGCTTGAGGAACTTATGAAAAGTTTATCGTCGCTTCGCTGTTTCACATTTGCATAGGCTCTTCTATCAATGGCCAAGACGATTGCGGGTATGCCGTAAACAACAAAATGCTCTCCGAGAAGTATGACTTTAGCTGGAGCTGAAGCTACAACCTCCATTTAAACCACTATTTTTTGAAATGAAGGGCAGCGTATCCGACAACGCTAGAGTAGTCTCCTGTAACATCCCCGCTAGTTTTATAGCACAAAAGCTTTGCCTCTTTAGCCCCTAAAACCCTTGAAGCTACAATTAGGGCAGCTACGGGGCCATAGCCACATGCAGTTATACGATTTTCTTCTATTGTGGAATATAATTTTTCTTCATCCATGGATTCAACAGCTTCAAGCGCAAGCCTATCCTTCCTCTCAGCGCTTCTCTGAGGCTCATAGTGACTCATGTCTGTGGATGCAATCATGACAGCATTTCTTCCAGCTAAGGCCTTTGCGGTAGCTCTCCCAACTTCCCTCGCTGAATGCAAATCTTGCATTAAGAAGCATATGGGAACAATTTTGAAATTGGAACCGTAAAGGTATTGGAGAAAGGGAAGCTGAACCTCAATTGAATGTTCATAACGGTGGGCTGAATCGTCAACGTCAATAACATTTGAACCTCTAACGATTTCATAGGCTGTTTCTCCGTCAACCTCCACGTCGCCTAAAGGTGTGCGCCAAAAACCTTCATTCATAACAGCTAAGCCGCTACCATAGCCTGTGTGGTTTGGGCCGAAAATAACAAAGGTTTCAGGTTTTCCATCCAAGGCAAGACTGTAATAGGCGTGGGCTGCAACTGGACCTGAATACATATAACCTGCGTGGGGACAGACCATTCCAACAATGCGCCTAGGGCCCTCCTGCACAGAAGGAATTTTTCCAGGCCCAAGGGTGTGGAGGAAGCACTCTTCAATCTGCTTCCTTAACGATTCGGTTTTTCCAGCATAGAAGGCTCCAGCCTGACATGGAAGCCTAATCCTCGTCATCCCCATAACCTCGCTAGCCTTCCTCCTCTTCTTTAGAGATTTTAGCCTCAAAATCCTCGATTGATAGGGGTAAGTCCTTGTCAGCTGGAATTTCTCCTCTCTCCCTAAGCACTTGTCTCGCCAGCAGCCAGTATATAACGGCGAGGGCTCTTCTGCCTTTATTATTTGTTGGTATTACAAGGTCAACGCCTGAAAACTCGTTGTCTGTGCTGCATAAGGCTATAACTGGAACTCCTGAAGATGCAGCCTCCTTAACTGCTTGGGAATCCGCCCTCGGATCGGAAACTATTAAAACGTTTGGTTCAATTCGGTTTGGGTACATGGGATTCGACAAAAGTCCTGGAATGAAACGGCCCACTATAGGGTTCGCTCCAATAGCCTCGCAGAATTTTTTAACAGGTTCCTGAGCGTAAAGCCTAGCCGCTGCAGCAGCTATTCGTGAAGGTTCAAATCTTGACAGGAATTTCGCTGCGATTCTTATGCGTTCATCTGTCTTTTTAACGTCTAAAACGAACAGTCCATCGGGCCTAACGCGGTATATGAACTGTTCCATGTCTCCTGTCTTCATCCTTGTCCCTATATGTATTCCAGCTGATAATAGTGTGTCTCGGGGGAGTAGAAGCTCTTCTTCTGCGCCTAATCCTGCCTCTCCCTCAAATTTCTCCCTTTCCTCTGCTTTCTTATCGTTTTCCATTTCAGCCAAGCTCATCCCTCTTATAAAATTTTGATTTCAGCCATTTTAGCTCTATCTCCAAGGAACTCTTCAACCCTAATAAGCTCGTTTATTTTGGCTATTCTTGAGCCCTCCACCACGCCTGTTTTAATTATTGGACATTTGAAGGCTACGGCTAAATGAGCTATGTGCCAATCGCATGTGTCTCCAGAACGATGGGAGACAACTGGAATGTATCCGGACTTCTTTGCAGTTTCAATGGTCTCTAAAGCGTCTGTCAAAGTGCCTACTTGATTAACCTTTATTATAATAGAGTTCGCAGCTTCCACTTTCACTCCGTTGATTAGCCTTTCACTGTCTGTTACGAACAGGTCGTCGCCACACACTAAACAGCCCTTCACTTTTCTTGTAAGTTCAGCAAAGCCTGAATAGTCCTCTTCATGGAATGGATCTTCCACAAAGGTTAAATTGAACTTTTCAATGAGTTCCCGAATAAACTCTAACTGCTCCCCTGAATCTAGAGCTCTGCCCTCCCGTCTATAAATGTACTTCCCTTTTTTGGAGTCCCATATGGAGGAAGCTGCACAGTCAACTCCTAAACCGCATTTAAACTCCATTTCGTTGCTAACCTCCTCACATGCGTTTGCAAGAATTTCCAAGGCTTCAGTGTTTGTTAGGTTTGCAACCCATGCTCCTTCATCGCTTCTTCCTCCCCTGAAAACTTCATCCCGTTTTTTTAGGGATTCCTTTACTTTTTTATGAATTTTAACGTTAGCCAGTGCAGCTTCGAAGAAAGAGTCAGCCTCATAGGGGAAAGCTAAAAACTCCTGTAAATCCGGAGTTTTCCCAGAGGTATGTTTTCCACCGCTTATTATGTTCCCAAGGGGGATAGGAAGTTCATAAGCTGCGTAGCCTCCTAAATACTGAAAAAGGGGTAAACCGTAAGAGTTGGCTGCGGCCTCTGCAGCAGCCAAAGAAATTGCGAATGCTGTGTTTCCACCTATAACTCTAAAATCTTCAGTGTTGTCTATTTCATGAAGGGTTCTGTCTATCTCCTCCTGAAAGTCGGCGTTTAAACCTATAAGTTCTGGAACTATAAGCTCCTCAACTTTTTTTATGGCCTCTTCAACTCCGCCTTGAGGGTAATAGACGACTTCTCCCTTACCTCGGCTCTCTCCAGCAGGCGCTGAAGCCCTTCCAAAACCTGAAGTTGTAATAACGTCGACCTCTATGGTTTCATCTCCACGGCTGTTAAAAACTTTTCTTGCAAGTATATCCTCAATAACTGTTGACATGCCCTAACTCTCCGTCATTGCTGGTAATATAGACTTCTGGCCTCTCTTCGCTTTTCAGCTTCCTCGTAAAAGCGTAAAACCTCATCGATTATTTCCACATGGGATAAAAGCATACGCCTACAACAGTACCGCTTAATTCCTAGGCTGTCGAGGACGCTTCCAGCGTCTTCTCCTGCTTTAACCCTCCTTGCAAACTCTTCCCAACTGTCTCCTATTAATTTTCCACAAGTAAAGCATCTTACAGGTATTATCACATCATTCACCTTTAACATTTTACCTATAGCTTTTCTGGTCTCTTGCCCTTGCCCCTGGTCCTCCGAACTTTTTAGGCTCTTTACGTCTAGAGTCACCGACAACCATTGTTCTGTCATATTCTATAAACTTGGCACGTAGCTGCGGGCTCTTTGTCCATTTAAGCAAAGCGTTGGCAACAGCCATTCTTGCAGCCTCAGCTTGTCCCATGTATCCCCCGCCTGAAACCTTTATGTCAATGTCGAGCTGCTTCCACACCTCGTCTCCAGCCTGTATTAGGGGCTCCATTATTTTTTGCCGGGCTATTTCAGGCTCATAAATCTCAATCGGGGTCATGTTGACCTTTATCCTTCCAATGCCAGGCTTTAATACAGCCCGTGCGACAGCTGTTTTTCTTTTACCGCTTACAACTAAAACCTTCTTTGCAGGCATATTTAATCTCCACTCCATCCAATCTCTTTTGCCATTTCTTCAAGTGTGTGGTAGGGACATGTCAACTTTTTGGCTTGTGCTTCTCCCAATTTTTCCATCTCACAATTTTTAAACTCCTCGGGCAAGCCTATGTAAACCCTAAGCCTCTTATATGCCTGTTTCCCCTTTGGCTGCTTGTACGGGAGCATTCCCCTAACGGTTCTTCTCAGAATTCTATCAGGCCTCTTAGGGTGAAATGGGCCCTTCCCAGGGTGTCCAACTTCTAGAAATTCCTTTGCTTCTTTAACTTTGCTTTTCTTTTTGCCGGATATTACCGCTTTTTCCGCATTTACAACTACTATTTTCTCGCCATTTAATAGGCGTTTAGCAATGATGCTGGCCATCCTTCCGAGGATAAGGCCTTCAGCGTTTATGACGGTATAATCTTGATTTTGCATATGACTCTTTCACCCAATTAACTTTATGTTTGAGCCTTTAGGGTTCTTTTTTGCAAGTTCGAATAGGGTGAGACATTTCCCACGAGCCCTTTTAATCTTATCTTTGGCTTTTGCCGAGAAAGCGAAGGCTGCAACTGTTATTGGATGGTTTATTTCTCCAGCTCCTAAGACTTTTCCCGGCACTGCGACAACGTCGTTTTTCTCTGTGAAACGGTTAAGACGGCTTAAGTTTACAGCCACCCGTTTCCTCCTAGGCTTTGAAAGGATTTCAGCTAAGCTTCTCCATATTTCAGCATTGTTTTCTCTGCTATACTTTTTAAGGAAGCGGGTTAACTCCAAAAGTTCAGGGTTTGTCGATTCATTCTCTTTCAAGCCTTTTACACCTCAATTTGACTTTGAAAATCTCTCAACTGGTTCTCCAAAATTTTAACAGCCTCAACAATTATCCTTTCAGGAGGAAGCACACCTGTGGATTCCAGGCTGAAAATGAAGGCTTCCTTATCCCAACTTACTTCAATGGCCTGGGGCTTCTGAGGGCATACATCAACGCAGTCTTGACACATTGTGCATGCAAACGAATCTCGTACTTCCACCTTTTGCCCAGACTTTACTAAGACATTTCTCGGGCAGACTTCAATGCATTTGCCGCAGGCATCACAGCTTTTAGTGTTAACGCCTATCCTAGGCAGGTATTTGTATGTGCACATGGAAACAGGCTGCCACTTTGCATGGTTTCGCCCCTTTCCAAGTCTTGCATAAGCTTCAAGCCTGAGTCTCTGCCCTTTTGCAAGCCTTATAATAGGGATTTTGCCGCTGACTGGAACTATATTCGGATTTTCAGAAACAAGCTCTCCAGAGTAAACGGTTCTAGTTCCCTCTTTAGCCTCCTCATCTAAAGTGAGTGTTACCCTGCATAGGTTACATCCAAACTCACTTTGGCATTTACATTCCTCTGGAAGGTTATAACCTTCCAGATCGGTTTTCAGGGGAATTAACCCAAGCCTGTGGGATATTATTTCATCGTGTAGAACAGAGGAGTTTTCAATTATAACAACGTCGTCTATAGCCATGCATGGAACTTCTGATATAACGGTTCTCCTCAGAGCGTTAATGAACGGAGTGTTCACTCCCCTAATAAGTAAGCGCATGTTTTTGTCGTCTTTTTCAAGCACTTTTACTTCCACTTAATATACGCCCCATAATGGGCCTGAATAAACGGCGTGCCGTTGAATAGAATATTTGTGCAAAATATAAACTTGGCGATTTCCCAGCGTAGAATCCGTATTTCATTTTGCAGCCTGCAATGGCTCCTACTAATCGCCTAAATCTCAAATAAACATACCTAGTAGCCGATACGACAGAAATTGTATTGGTCTTGAGGTTTGTTTTAGACTCTTCTTCCCCTTCTGCCTCCTGGCCTCCTCGTGCCGTCGTGGGGAATGGGCGTAATTTCTTCTATTCGCCCTATACGGAAGCCAGCTCTTGCCAGCGCTCTAATTGCTGCTTGTGCCCCGGGACCAGGGGTTCTAGGTCCAGGACCCCCTGGGGCTCTCACTTTTATATGTATAGCTGTTATACCCTTGTCTTTTGCAATTTCCGCCGCGGCTGAAGCTGCACGCATAGCAGCGTATGGTGAGGATTCAAGCCTGTCTGCCTTCACAAACATTCCGCCTGATGTTCTTGCTATGGTTTCAGCTCCTGAAAGATCAGTTATATGTACTATTGTGTTGTTATATGAACTGTAAACATGAACCACTCCCCACTTGTCAGCTTTTTTAGCTGTTGTTGCTGCAGTGGTTCCGCCTGTGCTGCTTCCTCCGCTGCTCATTTATTTTCTCCTCCTTTCTGAGGCTTCTTTCCAGCTGAGGGGGCTACTGCGGCTATGACTTGGCGTGTAGGGTGGCTTGGGTTTGCGAGGGGGCTTTCAGGTGCGAATGCTATCTTCTCCTCCTCTTGCCTTGTTACCAGGTAGCTTGGCACTGTTACACGCTTTCCTCCTATTACTATGTGTCCATGCGTTATTAGTTGTCTAGCCTGATAAATCGACCTTGCCATTCCCTTTCTAAAAATTACTGTCTGAAGCCTTCTTTCAAGAACATCCTCTATTGTTAAGTCCAGAACATCGTCCAAAACGGCTGTTTCATGTATCATGCCTAGCTTCTTCAACCTGGTTAAGAGTTCCTCCTCCATCTTTCTCCTTTCTTCCGGAGACTTACCTATGAGGGCTCGAGCTATGCCTCTAAACTTTGAAAGGGTAGTTTCATGACGCCATAGCTCCTTCTTGTTTCTCAAACCGTATTGGCCTAAAAGTTTAAGCTCCTCCTGTAAAATGTCTGTGCGCCATGGAAAACGTTGAGTTTCATACTTCTTTTTCTGCTTTTTCGGATCTCCCAAGGCTATTTGCCTCCAGGCCTTGCAAGAACCTTCTTCTTAACTCCCACAGCCTTCCCTTTTCTTCCAGTTGTCCTCGTTCTCTGCCCCCGCACTTTCAATCCATAGGCATGCCTGTATCCACGCCATGATTTTATCTCCTTCATTTTCTCCACGTCCATTTTGGTCCTGAGAATGAGGTCTGCGCTTATAAGGTGGGTATCCCTTCCAGTTTCTAGCTCCTTTCTCCTGTTGAGAAACCAGCTTGGGATTCCGTGCCTTGCAGGATCCTTAATTATCTCCTCTATCCTTTCAACTTCAGCTTCTGTTAGCAAGCCAGCCCTTATATTTGGGTCTACTCCAGCCCTTTTCAGTATTGCATTTGCAAGGTTTAGGCTTATTCCTTTAATTTTTCTGAGAGCGTAAGGTGCCTTCAGAGAGCCGTCTACATCTGTGTCTGTAATCCTTAGTATGTGACGGAATTCTCTAGACATTTAACGCCATCCAATATTTCTTAGCTAAACTACAGTGAACCATATTTTATTTAAGCTTTCCTAAAGCATTTAAGGAAAAATCACTTTAAAGTTTGAATGCAGAATTAATGGTGTAGATATGAGTGGAACAATTCTTGAAGATTCAGTTTCAGAAGCCTTCAAAAAGAAGGGCTTCCTAGTTTTCACTAGGGAAAACCATTGCGATGTTTTGGCTGTGAAGCCTGACATGACTTTGGCTTATCTGGTTGAATGTAAAGATTACAATCTGTCGCGAAAACAGCAAATCTTGGCGGTTAGAGAGTTAAACAGAAACTACACCCACGCATTAGAACTTTTAATAAAACAACGCCTCTTCCCCGAGAAAGTCTTAAAAGTTCTAGTTGCCCGAGGGTTCGCCTACCAAGCTAAGGGGATACTACAATACACTCCAGAAAAATTCTTGAACCACATTTTATCATAAGACATTATTATAGGGCATACTTGAATAAAAACGCTTCAACTTTTTTACTGGTTCAGGGTCAATTAAGGAGTTTCAGGGAAAGCCTTCAGAATTTTGTGAAACCTAGGAGCTTCTAGAGTTGCCCTCTATAATGGGTTGTTGTGGGACACCCCACACATTCTTCGTTTATGTATCTTGTGCATGGCCTACAGTCCACGTTGCATGGGGAGATATCTTTCCCCTTATGGGCGAGATATTCTCTCACGGGAAGATAGGGCGTGAAGTATATGTCGCCTATTGGGTAGAATTCTGACCTGCGTATTCCCACGCTGCTTCTTAGGGAACATTTTTCTATGGATATGCTTTCAAGGGTGTCCTGATTCTCGGCGACTACTAGGGCTATTAGGTTGTAGCCTCCTATTGTCTTATAGATTTGAATTACTCTGGGACAGTCTTTAAACCTTTCAAGCAGTTTTTGCATCGCATCTGCGTTTTCCATTTCAAGCAGAACTATTGCTGGGAAAAGCTTGTATGCGAATGGGTTTAGGGAAACCGATACTTGGATGGCTCTTCTCTGAAAGAGTTTCTTAAGCCTTTTCTTAACACCCATGCTTGTGAAGCCAACGTTTCTCGCAAGCTCTTCTAGCGTGGCTCGCCCGTCTAACTGGAGTTGGGAAATTATTTTTCTGTCAACAGGGTCCAATCCTTGTTCCTCTGTTTACTTTCTAAACATAAAGTATTAATATAGTTTGCTTGTCAAACTATTATTCTCGAAGCGTATTAAGAGGTTGCTGGGAAGTATAAGAGGATTAGGCATGAGCGGTGAATGTAACGGTAAATGTGATTCTTGCTCAAAGATAAACAGCTGTTCAGATCCAAAGAGGGAAAGGTGGGAGCAGAGGCTTAAGCAAAGTATAAGCAAGATAAGGCATAAAATTGCAGTTATAAGCGGCAAGGGAGGAGTTGGCAAAAGCACAGTGACGGTTAACCTTGCCATGGCTTTTGCCATGCATGGACACGCCGGGAGAGTGGGCATACTTGATGCTGACATTCACGGTCCCACAGTTCCTAAAATGCTCGGCTTGAAAGGTCAGAGGCTTCAAGCAAATCCCATTGGAATATTTCCTGTTTTAGGCCCGTTGGGAATTAGGGTTGTCTCTATGGATTTTCTGCTTCCAAACGATGAGGCTCCTGTGATTTGGCGGGGCCCGCTTAAGATGAGGGCTATTCAACAGTTTCTTTCAGACATTATGTGGGGGGAGCTTGATTTCTTATTTATAGATCTCCCGCCTGGAACAGGAGACGAACCGTTAAGCGTTATGCAGCTGATCCCAGACATGGATGGCGTTGTCATAGTAACAATCCCATCTGAAGTTTCGCAGCTAGTGGTTAAAAAGGCTGTAACATTCGCAAGGCAGCTTGGCGTTTCTGTAATTGGCATCATTGAAAACATGAGCGGCTTCGTCTGTCCAAAATGTGGAACAGAAATTGAAATATTCATGGTTGGCGGTGGGAAGAAAATTGCAGAAGATTTGGCTGTTCCATTCCTTGGGCGAATACCGATAGATCCGGAGATTTGCAGTGACTCCGACTTTGGGAAACCGTTTATTATTGGGCATGCAAATTCTCCAGCGTCGAAGGCCTTTGGGGAAATAGTGGAGAAAATTGAACACTTTTTAGAGCATAAAAGCCTTTTAGAAAACCCTCCGAAACAACGCTCTTCGAGAAGCCAGAAGAGCGACGGCAATAAACCTAAACCTGAATCCCGAACTAAAAGGGAACGTAATGGTAAAGGAGGTTGTTGAATGAAGATTTGTATATCAGCTTCTTCGAACAGACTAGAAGCTCAAGTAGATCCGAGGTTTGTTCAGAGGATGGCTAGAAAGAAAATTGCCCAAGCAATCAGTAAAGGGAGACCCATATACATTGTTTCACAAACACCTGAAGGCCTTGTTAAACCCTAGATCGGATGTCTTTCAGATTTTCAGAGGCATGTTTAAATATACGACTCGTCGTACTTTAAACCATGCAGTCCGTTAAAGAGGTTTCAGAAACCACAGAGGAATATCTTGAGGCTGTTTACAGGCTTCAGGAGAAGAGCGGCAGGGCTCGAACCGGAGACTTAGTTAGGCTCTTAAATGTGGTTCCAGGATCGGTTACAAACACCATTGAACGGCTTGAAAGAGAAGGTTATGTGACGCATGAACCCTACAAGGGTGTAAAGTTAACCGATAAGGGTAGAAGGGTAGCCCTACAAGTGGTGAGGAGGCATAGGCTATGTGAGCGGCTGCTAACCGATATACTCCATGTTGAGTGGTATGCAGTGCATGAAGCAGCCTGTAGATTGGAACATGTGTTTACTAAAGAGTTGGTGAAGAAAATTGAGAAGGCTTTAGGACATCCGAGAACGTGTCCCCATGGGAATCCCATACCAACAGGTTGTGGTGGAGTATTTGCAGAAGACACAGAGCCTCTAATAACCCTTAAAAAGGGTGAGAGCGCTAGAGTGGCTCAGATAACGGATGAAGGACATCAGGTTTTAAGGCGCCTTGCCAGTTCAGGAATAGTTCCAGGAGCCACAATAAAAGTTCTGAGGGGAATTTCCATAAAGAAACTTCTCCTCGTCAAAGTTGGAGAAACGAATTGTGAGTTAACCCGTTCTTTAGCGTCTGCAATACGGGTGAGAAGGGGGAGGTGAAAATTTAATGGAGCGAAAGAAGACGGCTGACAAAAGGGAACTGCCTTTAACATCTTTAAGGGAGGGCGAAGCAGGCGTTATAACTTCAATTAGAACGGGCCATGGAAGGGGGGGTTTCGGAAGGGGATTTGAAAGACGTCTTATGGACATGGGTTTGACGCCTGGCACAGAGGTTTTGGTTGTAAAGTCAGCCCCATTTCACGGGCCATTAGAGGTTTCAGTTAGGGGTTCAAGGCTTGCTTTAGGCCGAGGCATGGCTGAGAGAATTCTTGTGTTGAGGAAGGGTGATGCCTAAGGACAAGTTAATTGTGGCTTTGGCTGGAAACGCGAATGTTGGAAAATCCGTCATATTCAATCAGTTGACAGGACTTCATCAACATATAGGCAACTGGCCTGGAAAAACTGTTGAAAGGGCTGAGGGAACCCTTTACTTTAAGGGGTACACTATTGACGTAATAGATCTTCCAGGAATATATTCGCTTTCAACATATTCCATGGAAGAGCTTGTTTCAAGGGAGTATATTGCCGTTGAGAGGCCGGACGTTGTTGTAAATGTTGTAGACGCATCGGTTCTTGAGCGGAACTTGTTTTTCACCCTTCAGTTAATGGAACTTGAAACTCCAATGGTTGTAGCCTTAAATCAGATGGACATTGCAAAGAAGAAGGGAATAGACATAAACGTGGAGAAGCTGGAGAAGCTCTTAGGAGTCCCTGTTGTACCTACAATTGGCATTAAAGGGGTAGGCATCTCTCAGCTTTTGGATAAGGTGATAGAAGTCTCTGAAAGAGGACAGGTAGGGCGTAAAGAGATAAAGTATGGTAAAGAAATTGAAGAGAGAATAGACAAGCTTACAAAATTGATTGAAAGCATTCAGCTTCACTATCCTCCTAGGTATTTGGCAATTAAACTTTTGGAGGGAGATGAAGAAATAGAGAGGGAAATTGGAAAATTGAATCCGCAGATAGTTTCCCTCGCTAAAAGGCTTGCAAAGGAAATTGAGAAGGTTCACGGTCACTCTTGCTCATCTGTGATTACCTCTGAAAGATATGAGAGGGCAAGCCACATTATGAGGGAGGTCCAGAAAATCATACCTCCTTTAAAACCTTCCTTTGAGGAAAAACTGCACAGTCTAACAACCCATAAAATTTTAGGGTATCCTGTGATGATTTCAGTTTTGCTTCTAATGTTTTACTCAGTTTTCATCTTTGGAGGCTTGCTCTCAGAATTTTTAAACCCGCTCCTCTATGGTTTAGAGCCAGTTTTCAGTGGTTTAATGGGAGCTGGAGCTGCAAGTTCATTAATATGGAGCGTTATGGAAGGGGTTATAGCGGGAGTTACAGTAGTCCTTCCCTATATTGTTCCTTTTTACATAATCCTTTACATTCTGGAAGATTCAGGTTATCTCAGCCGTGTGGCCTTCTTAATGGACAGCATCATGCATAAAATGGGACTGCATGGTAAGGCCTTCATCCCATTAATGCTGGGATACGGCTGCAACGTTCCAGCGTGCCTCGGTTGCAGGATAATGGAGACTGAGAGGGAAAGACTTCTCGCAGTTTTTGTAACAACCCTCGTTCCATGCGCTGCAAGAACGGTTATAATCCTTGGCCTTGTAGGCCGCTTCTTAGGCATTCATTGGTCCCTTATGCTTTACATTCTTAACTTGGCAGTTATATTCGCTGTTGGGAGGCTTGCATTTAAAACCGTTCCAGGTGAGCCTACAGCTCTCATAATGGAAATGTCTGTTTATAGGGTGCCTCATCTGAAAACAGTTCTAAAACAAACTTGGTTTAGAGTTTTGGAATTCATTAAAATAGCTTTCCCACTGATAATTGTAGGAAGCTTCTTTCTAAAAATGTTGGAGGTTTCAGGTATACTCGCCCCTATCGCTGATTTGCTCAGCCCAATAACCGTAGGTTGGTTGGGGTTACCTGCAGTTACAGGTGTAACCTTAATCTTCGGCGTTTTGAGAAAGGAGCTTACGCTTATAATGCTCTCAGCCCTCATTGGAACAACAGACTTTGCCATGGTTCTAACGCCAACCCAAATGGTTGTATTTACGGTTGTAACCATTTTCTATGTACCATGCATATCTACCATTGCAGCGCTAATCAAGGAGGTTAGATTGAAAAGGGCTATTTTAATAACTTTGTTTGAGGTCGCTTTTGCATTAATCTTAGGCGGAGCTACATCAAAGATACTTGAATTGATTTCTGTATAACCGAATTCGCCTTCAAACGTTTATTGCTAGGATCCTTTATTTTCAAGCATTTTGGCAGCTAATTTGGGAGGTAAGGTAAATATGTTTTGTTGAATAAAGTATAGTTTAGCGGAGGTTAAACGTATTGGGAGTAATTGTTAGGTGGCTTGGCCATGCCAGTTTTCATGTAAAGGTGGATGGATTAAACATTTACATAGACCCATATGAAGGTGAGTATAGGGATAAGGCTGATGTGATTCTTGTAACGCATTCCCACTTTGACCATTGCGACTTGTCAAAGATTAAGAAAATACGCAGGGAGGATACAGTTGTTATTGCTCCTGAAGAATGTGCATCTAGAATAGGTGGGGAAGTTAAAAAAGTTAAGCCAGGTCAAAAGTTAGCTATCAGAGGGTTAACCGTTGAGGGTTTTGAAGCTTACAACGTGAAGCGTTTCAGGTCTCTTGGGAATCCATTCCACCCTAAAGGTTTAGGGGTTGGCTATCTAATAACTGCCGATGGTAAGACGATATATCATGCTGGAGATACAGACTTCATACCTGAAATGAATACGCTGAAAAGCAGGCGTGTTTCTTTAGCTTTGCTACCGAGCGGAGGCACATACACCATGGATAGTCCTGAAGCAGCTGAAGCTGCAGTTGCCATAAACCCTGAAGTTGTAGTTCCAATGCACAGGTGGGACACAAACCCTGAAGAGTTTAAACGTAGGGTTGAAGCCTCATCCAAGATTAGGGTTTTACTCCTCAAGCCTGGAGAAGCATACGAGCTATAAGAAGCATTATTTGAGAATAAGAGAAAGGCTAACAGGCATTTTCAGATATTCCTCTAATTTGATATGGCTTTAGGCTCCGATCACAAGGGGATCAGATAACCTTTTAAGCAGTGAAATTGCAGATAAGGCTGCTAGATAGCTTGTTTTAGGATTGTCTGCCGAGGGCACATTGTCAACATGAACTTTTAATTCTCCAAATTCACCCTTAACAAAAATTTCATGTATGTTCTGTTTAACGGATGGATCCGCTATTATTTTTACCATGGTTTTCTCAGATCCCATTCCCGCTAGGCTTAAGGCTGCAGCCACATTCACATTTGCTGGGAAAAATTTGCAAGCCTCGTATGCTGGGCCCTCGTAGATGAGTTTGGAGTTTTTTAGTTTACCAAGCCTCATCTTCTTAAGCCTTACATATGGGGCATCCTTCAATCCTTCCGGAGGTTTTCTCGTAGTTAATATTACACTATCCACTTTCCCCACAACTGCTGCCTTAACCCCGTCCAGTCCAGCAATAGCACCTGAAGGAATGTAAATCCTTCCTCCCTTTTCTAGGGCGCACCGTTTCATCTCTTCGGCTAATTCTGAATCAACAAGGGCGCCCACGCTCATAATCATCAAGTCTTTCCCTGCCATAAGCACTTTTTTGCCGTAGGCCCTTACAGCCTCCTGGGAAGCTGCCTCAATAACTAACCCTAAATCTTCACATGCAATTAATTCTTCAAAGTTTTCGGCAATTCGGGGCCGAGAATAAAGCTTGTTGCATAAAGCTTTGGCCTTCTCGGCTGCAATGTCATAAACTATTAGTAAGCGTGTGTTCCCGGCTTGGCCGCTTTCAATGGCGCGGGCGAGAACTGTTCCAATTGCGCCGCAGCCTATCAGCCCAACTTTCAGCGTCATTTCTCCTCTTGTCCTCATAGGCTTTTATTCTAAATTGCTTATAGTTTAACATTAATAAACAGTTTGTGTTTTCAACATTTTGGTGCTCTTTATGCCTTTTTAAATTAGTTTAGTGGGTAAGAGTAAGTTTTTGGGATGCTTTTACTTGCGATTATGCTTTGGCTTTTGTGCATAGGTTAAACCTTAAATTTGGGAGTGGAGATTAAGCCCAATAACAATGTACATATGAAGGTTTATGGATGGAGGCTGAAGGTTTCAAAATTGACAGGCGCAGCAGGACTGATGCTATGGGGAGGGAGGGGATTTCAAGGCTTTTACTGCGTTTCTCTGCTCCTGCGATAATTGCTGCAGAGGCAGCTGCAGGATATAACTTGTTCGATGCCATTTGGTGTGGGCGCCTCGGGGCTGAGGCGCTTGCAGCCTTATCAGTTTCCGCGCCTTTAATGGCTATTTATAGAGCTGTAGGCGTTGGGATCGCTACTGGAACCGCTTCTTTGATTGCGAGGCATCTTGGAAGCGGAAGACGGGAAGAGGCTGATAAGGCGGCTGGAAACAGCATTTCTTTATTCTTCATGGTTAGCGCTGTAACCGTCATTATCTGTTTAATTAACCTGGAAATTCTTTTACGCGCTTTTGGCGCTGATGATTCGGTTTTGCCTCATGCTTGGAGTTACATGTTTATTGAAACATGCTCAATGCCTATAGATTTCTTTTTAGTTGTTCTTGCGGAGCTTGTGAGAACGGAGGGGAAACCAACTTTTTCAAGTTTCTGCATGTTTATTGCAAGTGTGGTGGATATTGTTTTCAGCCCAGTTTTAGTTTTCGGAGTGGGGCCTTTTCCTTCCCTTGGCATTGCGGGAGCAGCTCTTGGAACAACTATAGGAAGGTCTGTGGGAGTATCAATTCTACTTGTATATCTATGCCTTGGCAGGTCCATTTACCATTTTAAGCCAGATTACTTTATTCCTAAACTTAAAATAATAGTTGACATTTATCGCATAGGAATATCAGCCACATTGAGGGCAAGCGTTTTTTCCGTAACCCAAATACTGGCTTGTAGGGCTGCAGCCTCTTTCGGAATAGTCCCCTTAGCTGTTCTCGGAATACTCTACAAGATAAATTTGGTGGTGCTTAGTTTTTACATTGGACTAAGTCAGGGAATGCTGCCGCTTGTAGGATACAACTTCGGCGCCAAGAAGAATAAGCGTGTGGGCGAGATTGTTGTGAAAGCAGGAATTGTAAGCTGTATTTGGGGAGTATTATGGTTTGCCTTGGCCATTTCATTTCCAGCTCAGGTTTTGTCATTGTTTAGCTCTGATGTAGATTTCATAAATGCTGGAATTCAAGCCTTACAGATATTTGCTTTAAACTTCATCTTTCAAAGCGTAGAATTTTTCGCAAGCTCCTTTTTCCAGGGAATAGGCAAGGCGTTCTACTCTCTCTTGGCAACATCTTCCCGATCACTAATTTTTTCAATACCATCCCTACTAGTCATGCCGAACATTTTTGGTTTGACGGGACTTTGGGCGGTTTTCCCACTAGCCGCTGTTCTATCCGCTGTCCTCAACCTAGCTTTAACAGCCATAACTTTCCGAAGTTTGTAAATTCCAGTATTAGAAGAACTCAAGATTGAAGGAACGGGGAAAGTTTAAACTTTAACCTGTTTTCATTTATATACGTTTAGGGCTTAATTAGACCACATAGTATTTTATAACTTTGCTCATGCTTTTAGGGACTTCATATGTTTTCATCAGCCTCTTTATTATTTCCATCATTGCCGGCTGAAGGCGGGCAATGTCGGTTAAAGTGACAAGGCCAACTAGTTTTCCGTTTTCCACAACTGGAAGCTTCTTAATCTTTTTTTTAAACATAACTTCCACAGCATCTTCAAGTTTCATTTCAGGGCTTACAACAACAGGGGGGGTGGACATTACATCACTTACAAACGTTTCATCAGGTTTTCTGCCTTCAGCCACAACTCTTTTTAGAATATCTCTCTCAGTTAAGATTCCAACAACCTCACCTTTTTCAACTATTAGCAAACAGCCCACCTCAAAATCATTCATCAACTTAACTGCACGCATGACGCTAACAGTTGTTTCAACCGTTACTAAATCCCTCACCATAACATCTCGGACTAACAGCATTAAACAAGCCTCCTTAAACACTTAACATCCACCATTGTTTTTAAGACTTTTTAGGAATTATGCCAGATCAGAAGTTGGTTTAATGAATATTAACTAAAATGCGGCTAATCATGAGATAATTTTCAAGGTTTTCAATGGGTTTTATTTGTAAAACTCTGTTTTTAAACCGCGGTTATTTTAGTGCCATTTCCAGATTTTCCTTCCCATTGTTAGTTCTGGGAATACTAGCAGTCCCCAGCTTGCTACGCAAATTACGTATGTGAGGTCCGTTAGGCTTAGGGCGGTCAGGTGGAATAGCTGCTGTGTTATTGGTATGTAGGTTATTCCAAGGGTTAGGGCTATTGAGGCTAAATCAGCTAGGACGAAGAATTTATTTTCGAAGGCTTTCCTTCCCATCTTCCAAACGCTGTGTCTTTCTGATCGGCAGTTCCAGACTACGAAGAGTTCGAACATTGCTGCCTGCACGAAGGCTGTGGTTCTGGCTTCTATGAGGGTTTCTTCTGTACCAAACCCGTGGGCTGGCCACACATAATATTCTAGGCAGAAGACTAGAATTGTTCCAGCGGCTTGCAGTATGAAAGATGTTATTATGAACGCGCCCATTCCATGTAATATTCCTTCTTCAGGTTTACGCGGCTTTCTTTCCATGACTCCTACGTCTGGTGGGTCTGTTGCCAATGCTACGGCTGGGGCTCCATCTGTGACGAGGTTAATCCAGAGGATCATGGCGGGCAGTAATGGTAGTGGGAAGAGTTTTTCTCCGAATATTCCGCCCAGGATGGCGAATGAGCCTATGACGAGAAGTTCGTCGAAGTTGCATGCGAGTAGGAAACGGGCATATTTCCTTATGTTGTCGTATATTACCCTGCCTTGTTCAACGGCCTTAACGATTGTTGCGAAGTTGTCATCCATCAAGACGAGGTCTGAGGCTTCTCGTGTTACGTCTGTTCCGCTTATGCCCATGGCAACGCCGACGTCGGCTGCCTTAACAGCTGGGGCATCGTTAACGCCGTCTCCTGTCATGGCCACAATGTGGCCCTTCTTCTTTAAAGCGTTAACAATTTTCAGCTTGTGTTCGGGCGATACTCTTGCGTAAACCGTTACTTTCTCAACAATTTCTTCAAATTCTTTATCGCTTAGTTTGTCCATTTCGGCGCCTGTTAAAACCATGTCTCCTTCTTTGAAAATTCCAACATCTTTTGCTACGGCTATGGCTGTAAGTTTATGGTCTCCTGTTATCATAACAGCCTTTATTCCTGCTTTTTGGCAGAGTTTGTTAGCTTCTATAGCCTCTTCTCTTGGAGGGTCTATCATGCCTTGTAGTCCAACAAATATCATTTCATTTTCAACAGCTTCACTTTCATATTTTGTTAAGGTTTCAGGCAGCTTTTTGTATGCCATGGCTAAGACGCGTAGGGCGTTTCCAGCCAGCTCTTCATTTGCGTTGAGAATTTTGCTTTTTTTCTCTTCTGTTAGTTTTTTAATTTTGCCGTTTTCAATTGTGTGGGTGCATCTTTCAAGAAGTGTTTCAGGCGCGCCTTTCATGTAAGCGTGAACTTCGCCTTCTGGAGTTTTATGAATTGTTGTCATGCGCTTTCTTTCAGAGGTGAATGGGATTTCACTTATTCTTGGGTATTGTTTCTCTAACTCTTCTATGTTGATTCCAGCCTTGGCAGCTGCAACAAGTAAGGCTCCTTCAGTTGGGTCTCCGAATATTTCCCAGGTGTTGTTCTGGTCGTTTCTGCGGAGTTTTGCGTTGTTGCATAGGGCTCCAACTCGTAGGAGCAGTTCGAGGTTTTCTTCAGAGGTTACTGTGTCTTCGCCTATTCGAAATTCCCCTTTAGGTTCGTAGCCTACTCCAGTTACCTCGATAAAATTTCCTTCCACGTAGACTTTGCGCACAGTCATTTCGCCTTTTGTTATTGTTCCAGTTTTGTCTGAGCATATTACTGTGACTGCTCCTAGGCTTTCAGCTGAGGATAGCCTCCGAACTATTGCGTTTCGCTTTGCAAACTCTCTGGCGCCGAGGGCTAGGGCTATTGTCACTATTGCTGGTAAACCCTCTGGAACGGCGGAAATTGCCAGGGCTATTGAGGACATGAAGGCTCCTATGAATCCTTCAATTTCGAAATGCATCTGCATCATCACTTCGAAGGCTTCAAGAGCGAAAATGAGCACGCATACTGCTACCACTATTTTGGCTATTTTACTTGCAAACTTGTCAAGCTTTCTCTGGAGGGGGGTTTCCTCCTCCTCGGCTGTTTGCACCATCTCAGCGATTTTTCCGAACTCTGTGTTCATACCTGTGGCTGTGACAACAGCCTTACCCCTTCCATAAACTATGTGGGTTGCGGAGAAAACCATGTTCCTCCTTTCGGAAACAGGTGTTTCCTCATCTAAAACTTTGAGTTCCTTTCCTACAGGAGTGGATTCACCTGTTAAAACAGCCTCATTTGCCTTAAGTTCAACAACCTCTATTAGCCTTGCGTCTGCGGCTACGTGGTCTCCCTCTTCAAGGGCTAGAATGTCTCCTGGAACAACCTGGCTTGCAGGTATAACCGTCTCTTCTCCATCTCTTATTACCCGAGCTTTAGGCGCTGCAAGCTTTTTAAGGGCTTCCACAGCTTTTTCAGCCCTGTATTCCTGTACGAAGCCTGTGACGGCGCATAAAACAACTATGGCGCTTATTGTGATTGTGTCTGCATAGGCTTCCATGAATTCTCCGCCGTGAAGCATCTCCCAATAGCCTATTCCCGCTGACAATATTGTAGCTGCAATTAGAAGAAGTATGAATATGTCTTTAAACTCGTCTAGAAACATGTGGAGGGCTGTTCGGCGTTTAACCCTCCTAATTTCGTTTAACCCATATTTCTTAAGCCTTTCACCTGCCTCCTGAGAGCTTAACCCCGAAGGGCCTACGCTTAGCTCTTTGAAGACTTCATTTGTTTCCATGGCGTGCCAAGGCTTAGTCATATTCCCACTTCAATTCGGAATTTAGTTAAGACATAAGTAGGGAACTATAAAAATTTTGCATATATAAAATGGAGTTTTAAAGCTGGGATAGAAGTAATATTATTGGTGGGGCGAAAACATCTGCAACCAATGATATAACCGTTATATAGTGTTTAACGATGGTTCTGCTGTGTCTTTGAAGGGGTCGCCCACAGTATCGCCTGTAACTGCTGCTTTATGGGCTTCTGATCCCTTACCCTCTAAAGCTCCAGACTCTATGAATTTTTAGCGTTATCCCATAACCCTCCGGAGTTCGCCATGAAAAGGGCGAATATTATTTCTGTAACAATGCTTCCAGCAAGAAAACCTGCAAGCGCCTCTTCCCGAGGAATATTATGTTAATAATGAACTATTATGGCTAGAAGGCATGGAAGCATACCAGGGTTAAATTCTGCCTTTTTAATGCTACCCATGCAAAATCACATTTTTAAGTCACAAAAACCCGCAAGCGTAAATGCAAAAAGCCTTAAGACTGCAAAGGTTGAACTGAAAAATCGAAATTTAATGTGGAAAGGATAGTATTCAACTTACATAGGCTTTGCTATTAAAGGCTACATGAAAAAATTCATATGGCAAACATAGGATGCTTTCCTTCACGCTTTCACTTTTTAACCATGGCAAAGGAAAAGTGTCAGTTTAGCATATTAAAGAGTGGGAGATGTATATGGGGGAAGTTGTTAGGGCTTATGTTGTTGCTACTGTTAAGCGGGGAAGTGAACATAGGGTTGCTGAGAAAATTCGGAGGATGGCGGAAGTTACAGAAGTTCTTGTAACTTATGGACTCTACGATCTAGTCATCCGCATTGAAGCAAAAACCCTAGGACACTTAGACAAGGTAGTTACAGACATAAGGCAAATGGAAGAAATTGAGCAGACAAGCACACTTGTCGGCGCTTGAAAGTCAACTAATATTAGTTGCAAAAGGAAACCTCCGCGTGGAATGCACATTTCATTCCACCTTCATGTCTTTTTATATCTCTGCTCGTGGTGGGCTGTAAATACATAAAATAGACGATTGCTTGGATAAACCTTGAAAGGGTCTTTTCCAAAATGGCAAAGTCGAATTCCGCGTTAAAACAGGGGGAGGATATAAAGGAAGCGCCGAAAGGGTTAGTTGATCTGAACTGTTTATGAAAACCTATGCATAGCATGATTTTATGAAGAGGGAAATAAGCAGTTGCTATTATGCTATAATTCTTATATTATGTCACAATTCGTAATATAAGTTAAATCTTTAAATTGTATAGCATATAACAGAGAGGTAAAGTGGATGGTTGATTTAAATGGTTGAGAGTGGAGAAGAGGAGAAGATTAAACACATATTGACAGATCCTAAGCTTTCAGCTGTCAAAGCCATGCTTGAGAAGGACCATGCAATAGACTGCATACTCCTCCTATACCTAAACAGGGGAAAATGGAAGGAAGCCAAGGAGTTTATGAGGCAGCTTGGACTAACGTTAAGCGACGGAACTTTCAGAGCTAGAATGATTGAAATTGAAGATTTAGGACTAGCCAGAAGCGAACGCATAGACCCCCTTAAAAAATATTATTTGAAAACAGAGATGGGAGAAAAAATAGCAAAGCTCCTACTAGAATTCTTCGACAAGTTGGGCATATAAAGCTACAGGCAACTGTGAAAGCTCAAATATGCAGTTAAAGCTATTCATCTGAAAAAGCAGCTGTGAATAGGCTTTCAATACATTCCATTTCAGAGATTGCTCGCGCTTTTTGAAAGTCAGCGTATGCGTTTTTATTGTGAGGTTTTGTTGTACAGTTTCCTTTTTGATGTGAGATTTTATGGTTGGTTTTTGTTCGGGTTTGTTGGTATTGTTTATTTGTTGTACAAATATTTAATATGATGTATTAAGTCGTAAGATTTAAATCTTCCATCTTCCTCTAAATATACAGCAACCAAAAAAGGAGGGATAGAAAGAAAATGAGAAATCTTAAAAACAAGAAAGCCATAAGCCCTGTAGTAGCCTCAATAATCCTCATCGCGGTAACAGTCGCAGTAAGCATAGCCGTAGCAGCCTGGATGGGCGCACTATCAGTAGGATTCATGCAAACAGAACAAATAGCCATAACAAGATGTGATTTCACACAGGAGACGGACAATTCTAACAATACTATTATTTTACACCTGCGCAATACTGGCACAACAGACGTTGTAATTAACTCCGCTACAGTGAACGGTATCCCCGCCACTATTACAGGTGGACAAGTAACCGTGCGCAAGAATGACAACAGTACCGTAACTTTGAAATTGGAAGATGACCGGCTGAAAGAATGGAAAGCGGGTGATAGCTACCAGATAAAGTTGATGTCCACTAGGGGCAATTACTTCGTGTATAATGCTATTGCTCCCGACTAGTTGTTGCAGTGGAGTCTAGGAGTTGAGGGGTGGGCAAGTTTATTCTGACTTTCATTTTCCTCTATTGTTTCCATGTTGGAGGTGCAAAATAGATGGTTGTGGAAATGAAGGAGTATGCTTCGGCTGGAGAGATAGCTGAGACGCTTGAGAAGAAGATTGCTGAAACTAAGAGTATATTGGGTGAGTATCTGCGTAGGCTTGATGACATTAGGGCTTTGGCTGAGAAGTCTAAGAAGATTCGTGAAGTTGTCTTGAAGCTTGCTGGGAAGAAGGCTACTGGTGAAGGCTTAGGCGAGATTACTGTTGGTGGTTTAAACGTTGTCTTGGATTCGAATCCTTTCCATGAACTTACAGCCATTGAGCAGGTTGTCCGTAGCCATCAGGAGAGGCTTTTGATTTTGCAGAAAGCCCGGGAAGCCTTGAAATGGCTTGACCAGCTTGGAGACACTGAAGGCTTAAAATACCTTGTTGTTGAGAACGATGGAGCTCCGGAGCGTATCCTCTTCAAAATAGTCTAGAAGTTTTCAAGGCTTTTTCTCCGGGCTGGCTGGTGAAGCCTATGGCTGAAAAGGAACTCTACTCTTTTGCCTTAAACAATTTTTTAGATGAACTTCTAAAGGTTTGTCCAGAAATTCAAAATGCCTTCTTTTTTATGGACGAAGGCCAAATCTTAGCTGGAATGGAAGAAACGCCGAGAGACCTTCCAGCCCTAGTTGTAAGCGCATTTAAAGGCATTTTTGAAAGAGATAAAATTTTAGGCAGTGTTGAAAGCGTAACGGTTGAAGCCACCAGCGGCTATGCGAGACTCTTCAGATATGGCCAATACTATTTTGTTATGGTAAATTCTGCAAAGGCTGACACACGCCTTCTGAACATTTTAACAAGAGTTTTAATTCCAACAGTTCTTAAGCTGCTGGATAGATTAAGCCCCACCCCTTTCAGAAGTGAACCCCACCAGCCTTTGCCCACCCCTGAAACCATTCAGCCTGAAAGCCCTCAATTTAACGAGCCTTTAGAGGCTTTATCTCTAGAGAAGCCTGAAGAAGAGTTTAAACCTGAAAAAGCCCATGAAACTCAGCCTAAACCTCCTTTACCCTCTGAGTCTTTTGCAGTTCAGCTTATTGTTGAAAACCTTGGAGGTTTGCTTTCTCAAGATGCAGTTCGAATTGACGAGGATGCGCTCAGTTTCTGGCAGAAAACTTTTTCAGGGAAGAAAATTGATTACGTAAACATTGAAACATTTGAAGGTAGATCGGCGAAGTGCAAGGTTAAGCCTATAAAAGACACAGTTTTTCAGGGCAAAAGCCTCATACAGGTTCCGGAAAAAATTCAGCACAGCCTGAAAATTAAGCGAGGCGAGCTTGTAAGAGTTAAGCCCATAACAGAATAGTTGGAGGGTTATGAATGCCTAAGAAAAGAGGAGGTGTCGAAAAATCGGCAATTGTGGGCTTATTAGAAGCTGATGGTTTAGAAATCGATCACGTTAACGATTTAAAGGCATACCTTGAGGATATTAAAAGCCTGGACGGCGTTATAGGATTTATCCTTAGAAATTCCAAATCCGCCATCATAGACCTGAAAGATCCAAGCAGACTTATCGATTATGCAATTCTCTCTTCTTCAGCCATAGAAGCTGGAGAAGAGATTTCAGAGATTTTAAACCTCGGCAAATTCGAAGACATATTTATTGAAGGAAGCATGGTGAACCTAATTTCTATGTCCCTCGGGGAAAACAAAGTAAGCGTCTTCTTAGAAAAACACGCCGATTCAGAGAAAGTTTTTAAAAAGCTTAAAACTTTCAAACAAGAGCCTTAAAATCCCCACTTTTCTTTTTTTTAACTTTTTGAAGTAAGTTTTATCTCTTCATGTTTTCCCTCACCATTAATTAACAATTATTTTATTCATCCACATAATTTCATTTACATTTTGTCCATTGGCTAATGTTTACGAAAATCTTAGATTAAGCTGCAAAGGCCCTTCAAAGACTAGCCAGACAATACCCATCTTGATTATTTTAACTTTACAAAGCCTTTTATCAAACAAGGATGTTCTAAAACTTGAGGACAGATGGAAGAGAAGAGAGACTGGCTTTCAATACTGATTCAGTGTAAAAATAACATTCAGGAAAGCATAAGGCCCCTTTTGAAAACGTTAACTCAGCCTCAGCCGAGCCTTGGGGTGGGAGCGGGAGGCGACCCTATAAGGCAAATAGATATTGCAGCTGAAAAGGCCATAATAGAAACTTTCACTGAGCATAATGTTTCATTCACTTTGATTAGCGAGGAGTCTGGGATAAAAAGTTACGGTGAAAATCCCCATGAAAACTTTGTTACAGCTGACCCTATTGATGGTACAACAAATCTTATGAGGGGTTTGCCTTTCTATGCAACTTCCATAGCCGTTTCAACAAAGCCCTTGCTTAGCACGGTTCATACGGCTATCGTGGCAGACCTAGTCCATAACATAGCCTACACTGCTCAGAAGTGTATGGGAGCCCATAGAGACGGCGGAAAAATAGCTCCTTCAAGGGTGGAAAGCTTGAAGGAGGCTGTTATAGGCGTAGATCTAAACACGTATAAGGCTAGGGAAACAGCTCCGAAGCTAACGAGCTTGATAGAAGAGACTAAGCATATACGCCATTTCGGTGCGAATGCCCTTGAAATGTGTTATGTTGCTGATGGAACAACAGAGGCCTTTATAGATATAAGGGGGAAACTTCGGGCAACAGACACAGCGGCAGCATGGCTTATAATAAAGGAGGCTGGAGCACATATAACAACGCCTATGGGAAAACCGTTAAACATAAGGCTTGATCCAAAACAGAAACTTAAGTTTATAGCCTCTGCAAACAGAGAAATCCATAGAAAAATTCTAAGTTTAGTTAAACCCTGAAAAGGTATAAGTGGGATGTTAACCCCTCTTTGGCCTTATCCAGCCGCTTTTCTGAAGACAGATGGAGTAAAAACCCTTGTGATAGCAGACCTCCACATAGGCTGGGAGATAGCTCTATCAGAGAAGGGTATACATATTCCCACACAAGCGCCTAAAATTTTGCAGAGAATTAAAAGCCTAACAGCCAAATACAATCCTGAAAGGCTTCTAATTCTAGGCGATGTAAAGCATACAGTGGCGAAGGCTGAGATAAGCGAGTGGCAAGACATACCAGAATTTTTCAACGAGTTGAAACCCCTTTTTAAAGAGATACAGATAATCCGTGGAAACCATGATGGAAACCTTGAGCCCCTCCTTCCGGAAAGCGTAAAAATTTTACCCTCAACAGGCACTGTGATGGGCGATGTGGGTTTTTTCCATGGGCATCAATGGCCCTCGCCCATTCTTCTGAAATGTAAAACAATTGTTATGGGACATGTCCACCCAGTTGTAACTTTTAGGGATCCGGCTGGTTTTAGAACAACAAGGCAGGTTTGGGTGCGTATGGACTGCGACAAAAACCAACTAGCCCAGTTTATCCTCCAAAAGCACAAGGTAAAAATTGATAAAAGCCCAGGGGAGACTCTGCTTAAACATTACAGAGTCAATTTGAGGGTTTCCCAGCTTTTCATAATGCCCTCCTTCAACGAATTCCTCGGAGGGAAACCCCTAAATGAGGGGAGCCGCGGCGAGAAGCCAAGGGAGAGGGTTGTTGGACCTATTCTACGCGTTTGCCAAGATGAGTTGGAAAAGGCAGAGGCATATTTTCTCGATGGAACATTTCTGGGAAGGTTAAGCCAGCTTAAAGCTTTAAGTTAAGCATAAAATTTATAGAGCCAGTTTTCCTTCACATTACATGGTGAAGGGTATGTCTGAAGATGAATTTCCAGAATGGTTTAGGAGAAGGAGGCGTTTCCCCTTCTTCGGAGGATATTTCTTTGAGGATATAGACAGAATCTTCAGAGAGATGGAGAAGATGATGGAGGAGGAGTTTAAGGAGTTCACCCAGCGGGTTCCAAAGGACTATGTTAGGGAGCGCAGGCTTCCAAACGGCTCAACAATTAGGGAGTTAGGGCCCTTTGTTTATGGTTACAGTATGAAAATAGGGCCTGACGGCAAACCTGAAATTAGAGAGTTTGGAAACGTTAAGCCAAGCCGTTTCGGACCGAAGGTTAAGGAGGAACGCGAACCTTTGGTAGATGTTGTTGAAACAGACGGGGAAGTACACGTTGTAGCAGAGCTTCCAGGAGTGGAAAAGGATGAGATTAAACTTCACGGAACAGAGGACACATTAACAATTTCTGTGGATACACCTCAAAGGAAATATCATAAGGAGATAACCCTCCCAGCAAAGGTGCATGTTAAAGAGGCGAAAACCCAGTATAAAAATGGAGTTTTAGAGGTTAAGCTTCCAAAAATAAAGGAGGAGAGGAAGCCTAAAGGCGAACCTATAAAAATAGATTAGCCCAACTTTCCCTTTTTATATTTTGAAGACGTGCTTTTATGGGTGAAGACTCCGAGGATGAGGCTTTAAACGCTGTCTGTAAAGAGGCAAAGGCAGAGGGCAAACTTACTGGGAAAAACCTTACAAGACTATACGAGATTTTCGGCCAGCGTTTCACAAGGGCCCTTGAAGCCTTAAAAGAGAACAGGGTGAAAAAGTATGTTTTTAAGCCAAGCGGAAGGGTTGTATGGGTTGTTGTTGGAAGGGAAAGGGACTATCTAGTAATGCCTAACGCTGAGTTCTGCCAATGCGACGACTTCTACTTCAGAGTTCTAGACAGGGAAATACACATGTGCTATCATCTCATAGCCCAGAAAATAGCCCATATTCTAGGGTGGTATGAAACAATAGAAGAATCAGACGAGTTATACGAGGCATTAATGGGGGATTGGAGGAAACTATCTCCTTAAATACTTCAACTCCAAATATGGAAAAGGCGAAGCTGGTGGAGATTTAAGTGGACATAGGCGCATACTTCGAAACCCTGAAATACATTCTCATGACGGCAACCTTCATAGCCCTAGTCTTAATATTCCTATACATAGTTTATGGGAAGGAGAAAAGCTAGGTTAACGGGTTTTTCGAGATTCTCTCCAAAGGAAAAGAAAGATCAAAATGCTTAAAACACCTAAAATTAAAGCGAACAAAATAAGCCAAACAGCTTCAGGCCCGGATCCGAAAACAAATGGGAAGAAGGGAAATATCCATATAAAACCTCCAAAGCTAACGTCGCCTCTTGAAAAAAACGCTGCAGCCATAAGGACTAATATGCCCATCAAAATTACAAAGAAGCCTATGAAAAAAAGTATTTGGAAAAATTGAATTTTTCCTCCTTCTGCGCATTTCTCCAAATGGCTTCACCTTCCAAGCAAATAGAACAGTATGAAAAATGCGAATAGAAGTACTGTAAGCATTATTGAAAGCCAGAGGACAGCTCTAACAGACTCCTTATCCGTCCCGAAAACTATTGGGAAAGGCCCAATAATTATGGCTCCGCCTCCACGCACTTCGCCTCCACCCTTCAAACCTGAGAGGAAAAGCAATAGGAAGGCAGCTATTACGATTATCACTCCTACAAATATTAATGCAAAGCCTAAACTGGTGAAGGGTGCAGCGTCTAAGGCCATTTCAATCATTAGATTTTGAGACTTAATAGTTTTTAAACATTTTCAAAAAGGTGTAAAATATACAAGTATGGCTGCTATGAAGGACGCTGTGAAAGAAGGTATTAGATACTTGTAAAGCCTTCCCAGAGGAGTTTTGAAATAATCAGCTGTGAAGGTGAAGCATAGATGGGTTGGCGCTATGAGGTATCCAAGATAGGCACAGGCGTAAATCAGAGCAGCTGAGCTTGAGGAGAAGTTTAAGGCTCCTGCCAAAATTGAGATGGTTATGGCTATTCCAGCAGGAGGGGAG
>JAVZIQ010000018.1:0-30993 GCA_038871175.1 Bathyarchaeia archaeon
CATTACAGTAGCCCGCTCTGTTGTAGGGAGGTTGAAGACGCCTGATGGTGTAAGTTTCAGTTCAGGAAGCGGATCGTGTTCTCCAGCCCGCCTCCTTAATGGAACTGTGGCAGAAGAGGTTAACCAAGGAGATTATGTCACTTTTGAATACTTGTTAGATGTTTCCAATTCTTTAAGCCCTGGCTCTTATGGGCTGCTCCTTAACATAACATATTTAAGGGGAGGATATTTTGCTTTTGAAACTCATAACATTAGCCTTACGGTTTCACCTTATCCTCCCATAGCCTTAAGGGTTGTTGAAGCCTATTTTTCGCCGGCTTCCTATCCTGGGTCAACTAGCACTAATTTATATGCGGTTTTGGAGAATGTGGGATATAGCAGCATAAGCTCTGCAAACTTCAAAATTGTGCTTCCTGAAAACTTTGCCGTTGAAAACTCTCGAGCAACTGTGGGATTGGTTAATAGGGGAGACCGCTTCACCCTAACATTTTCTGGAATATCAATTTCTCCAAGCGTTCAGGTAGGAGTTTACAGCGCTGTTTTACTCGTTGATGCAAGCGCGAGAACAGATGATGGAGTTTCTTATAGTAGTTCAATTTCTCTTAATATTCCAGTTCATGTGGAGAACCCTCCTGTGGAGGAGCCTTTGATGGTTGTTGCTGTGAACACGCTTTATAATGGAGATCCCTCTCCGCTGTTTCCTTCAGCTAGAAACGTTGTTTTGAGGGTTTACATGGTGAACAAGCTTGCCGAGGCTGTTAGCGCCATTTCTGTCAATGTGACGCTTCCAAGGGAATTTCAAGTTAGAGCTGTTTCAGGAACATATATAAATGGAATTTCTCCCGGCGGCTCTTGCTTTGTTGACATAACAGTTGAAGTTGACTCTAAGGCTGTTCCGAAAAGATATGAAGGCAAGTTAAAGTTTACATATCTAAAAATGGTTGGAGGTTCATCCTTCCTTGCGGAGCAAACGATAGGACTGTATATAACCGTTGAAAGCTTCCACAGCTACATACCTGAACTCTCACTTGTAACTGCCTACTGGGGAAGCCCTGAGCCTACGCCTGTCTATTCGAATTCAAGGTATGTTCCGTTAACCCTTAGGCTGATTAACATGGGCAGATATAGTGTTGAAGGGGTTTTTGTAAATGCATCTTCCAAAATGCTTAGGCCTATAAAGAATTATGAGACGTGTTCTGCGACACTTACGCCAGGAGCTTTCTGCACAGCTGTGCTCTACTTCGATGTGGAAACTGAAGCCTTAAATGTTCAGGTTGAGGTAACTGCAAGCTACAGGTTTACAGCCTATGGAACCCATGTGGATGTTTTCAGAAGTTTTAATGTTTCTCTACCTGTTGAAAGCTATCCAGCCTCAGAGAGTGTGTTGACGCTTGTGGATGCAGGATGGCTTAACGGCGTATATGTTTTCCCAAAGACATTAAATGCCACATACCAAATAACATTGGCTAACAGATCGCCCTACCAGATAGCTGGAGTAAACCTGGAGCTTATTCTTCCATCTGGTTTTTATTCAAGTAGGGGAAGCAGGGCGAAGGCGTATTTTGAGGGTCCTATTAGAAGCCTGGCCTCTTTCTCCGCCTCTTTCAAAATTTCTGTAGGTGATGTGCCTCCTGGAAGTTACATTGCAAATTTGACTGTGGACTGTTTAATATTGTCTGGAGGTCCAGGGGTTAGGAGGATTGAAAACTTCACAACGTTCATAGCTTTAGCTGACGAGTGCTCAGCATTACAGGTTTTGGATTCAAGATGGTATGAGGGGTCTGTGGGTCCTTACACATATGGAGCCCACCTCATTGTGCTTGTTAGAAACGTTTACGTTGACGGCCTTAGAGGTGCAGTTCTTGAAATGAATCTTCCAAGTGGAATTTACAACTCTGCTGATAACTCAAGCATTGTTAAAGCAACGCCTGTCGGCCTGCAGCTTCCCCAGCCCCTTCAGGCACAGAACGTTATGGAAGCCTTAACAGCTTTGTTAAATGCTCCTCAGGGAGGTCAGACGCAGCAATATGGTAGAGGGGATGTTTTAGGCTTCACAGCCACCCTTAACCTTTTCAATGTGGAGGTTGGAGATTACAAGTTTGAAGGGAGGCTTTCATATATAGATTATTGGGGTGGGGAGAGAAAGGTTAGGCTTTCCATTCCAGTTTCAGTTCTTGGGAGAGCTGGATACATTGAAATAGCCATGGATAGAAGCGTAACCGTTAGAAGCCGCTTCTTAAACACCTCCCTCTGCCTGAAAAATCTTGGAAGCTCCCCAGTATATGACGCTTACATTGTGGTTTCTCCATATCAGGGAACACCAATATTGATTGCAACTCCGGCGGTAAGTCATGTTGAAAAATTAAGTCCTGGACAAAGCCTTGAAATTCCAGTAACATTGGCCTACAATCCATTAGGCTTCTTCTCCCAGGCTGGGGGGACAACTTTAATCTCTTATGGGCCTGTCCCCCTAATGGTTTCAGTTATGTACAGAGATGTAGGCGGATTTTCCAGAATTTTCAACAACTCAATAACCGTTACTGTTGAGCCCTTCATAGAGTTAGACGTAAGAAACATACGGGCAGTTGGCAAAGCTTCATCTTCAACAGTGACGGGCATAGTTTTGAATTACGGTTCGACAACAGCCTATCGAGTTGAGGTTGAATTGAAAATTGGAAATGCAACCCAGTCATCTTTCATAGGAGATGTTGATCCAGGCTCAGAGATAGCTTTCAAAGTTGACATAGACCGTTTTAACACTTCAGCAATTTTAACTGTTAAATATTACAACGTTTTCAACGAGGTTGAATTGAAAAAGGTGGATGTTAAAGTGCAGCTGCAGGAGGAAGAGGCGCCTCCAACAGCGGAGAAGGAGCAGCCCTCAATTGAAAGGTGGGTAATAGTGGCTGGAGTGCTAATATTCCTAGCTGTGGCAATCTTTCTCATATATAGGATAATGAGAAAATCGAGGCATATGTATAAAAATTGAGTTACGGTTTGGGATTTGAAATGCTGATAGACTTTGTAAGGCTTTCTTTTAAGGCTTTAAGTGAGAGGAGGCTTAGGGCAGTTTTAACAATTGTTGGAATAGCCATTGGCCCTCTTATTTTAGTTATGATGAGCTCTGTTGTCAGCAGCTACTCCAACTATATAGTTGAGAGGGTAACCTCCCTTGGACAGAACGCCATAGCAGTTTTTCCAACAGAAAACTATCAGCTTGACAGTGAAGATTTAAATTATATTCGGTCAATCGGGACAGTTTCAAGGGCTGAACCTTTCTATAACACTCAGGGAGTCCTTAAAAGGGGAGCAGAGGAACTTAAAGTTTCAGTTTTTGCCGTTGAATATGACCTTCTTTTCCAGGCTATAGGAAGTTTGAAAATGGGGGAGGGGACCATACCTCCCAAGACCAGCATAATATACACAATTGTAGGTAGGAAAATAGCCTTTAAAGATGATTATAGACATTTCAGAGTTGAAGATGTTTTAACCCTTACAATTCCAAAAATTGAAGGGGGGAAAATAACGGGTAAGAGAAACGTGAATGTTGTTGTGGGAGGAATTCTTGAAGAATATGGAGGTGCATTAATAGTTGACCCTGACTCCACAATTTTCATGTGTTTTGAAGCTGGAAAAAGGCTTTTAGGATTGGAAAGATGGTCTGGAATATTCGTATTGGCCGAAGATCCAGCCTATGTTAAAGCCACTGTCTCCACAATAAGGCAGCATTACGAGGAGAAGGTTCAGGTTATAGCCTTTAGCGCAATAGCTGAGGCCATATCAAGTGTAACTGGAGCAATAGACTTCATAAACTTTTCAACCTCCCTTTCAGCCTTTGCAGTTGCCGTTATGGGTGTGGCGGCTACAATGATAACCTCAGTTATGGAGAGGACTAGGGAGATTGGCGTTATGAAAGCCATAGGTTACACGAACCTGCAGGTGCTGCTAATGATACTTTTAGAGTCAGTTATAATGAGCCTTGTAGGAGCAGCTGCAGGCATAACCTCAGGCGTTGGAGGAGCCTACATACTTTCTTCAAGGGGTTTCAGGATTGGCGGTATAGGTGAAACTGGAATTGTTCTAAGCTTGAACCCCACAATAACCATGCCCTTAATATTTCAGACACTTGCCCTAACAATACTTATTGGGTTGGCTGGAGGGGTTCTGCCAGCCTACAGGGCATCTAAAATACCTCCAGTGGTAGCCCTAAGATACGAGTGAAAAGCCTTTCTAAACGCCTGTTAGGAACCTTTCAATGAAGGACGTTAAAAAGTTGGCTACTATGGCTATGAGAAGGGTTGTAGTCCATGAAAAACCTGTTGCTAGGCGCAGCGCAACGGCGCATAGCAGAACTGTCCAAAGCATTATGGCAATAGATGTGTAGCTGTAAACCTGATTTACAAGGCTTGTTTCCTCCAGAATCCGGTTGTAGGCTTCCCCGCCTTCCCCTGGAACTCCCCCTGTTAACTCGAAGGGATAGGTTATTTTCGGCAGCGTGGAGAATGCTGCAGCATTTATTAAAGCGTGTATAAACATTGTTATTAATGCAGATCCAGCTAGGACAAGCACAACCCTCCAAACCGTTTGAGCCTTAAATGCCTTTGACATTATGTACATGAAGCCGCCGAGCATAACCCATCTTATTATGAACTGCATGAACGCGTAAGCTGCATAGTTTGCAATGTAGGAGGCGAAGTTTTCCATATAGGACCTGAATATTCCTCCGAAGAAGAGTCCGTCTAACAAAATCCAAACTTTGGAAGGTTTTTTCCATGTGAACTCTAAGGTTAGGCATGTTATGTTAGACCAGTCGCCTCCAAAGCTTCTCCAATCCGGGTTTGCAAGATTTAATGTGAGGTTGTTCCAGAATTTTGATGTAGTGTTCAAAAATTTTAAAGTTAGGTCCTGGGAAAATCCGTTTGAGGGATATGTGGAGTACATGTTGAGGAAAACTTTTTCAGGAGGTTCATCTGGGCTGACAAGTTTAACCCTTAAATAAAGCTTTTCATATCCTCCCAGGCTTGAACAGTTCACCCCTTCCAGATCCACCTTAAATGAAATGGAAGTGCAGTTTTCAGCCTGGAATTCTATGCTTTTGTTGCCATAAGATCCTCCGCGAATATAGTCTGTTCGGTTTTCCTTTACCGGCGAATTTGTGAATGGAGAATTGTTAACTGAGGCTGTCCACAGGGTTGGATTCTCAGTCCATCCTTCCCCCTCTTTTTGAGGAAAAGTTCCCTCAAAACATGTTTTTGCTGCAAGGATGTAGGCGGCTAAGCTGTTTGCAGCAACGAAGAGCAGCATTATTAATATAGGTCCGGTGTATCTTGGGTTTTGAATAACTTCTTTAAACACCTTGTTTGGGGCATATAACACTTTGAATATTCCAAGGGCTGTCAAGGTCAGGTCAGCCTATAAATTATACATCTCGCTAATTAAGAGTTTGCTGCATCCTAGAATTTAATAAGTCTTGGAGGCATTCTAAGCTGGGGTTGGTTAAATCCTCCAAGTTTTACCGCATATGTTCAAAGTTTAAACCTCCTCTTCAAGTTGCAGTTTACATTTCAGTCTGGAGAAGCTTGAAAGAGAAGAAAGAACCATGAAAGGGTTATTTTGAGGAGCTAATTTATTTACTGAAGCGAGCGTAATATAACAAGAGGGTTAATATTCTCGTGTAACAAGATATTTTTCCAAAATGAAGAGGATAATCTGTGATTGAGAGTCATCTTGAAAGATTGAAAGGTTTAAGGTTTGAGATAGGTCCAATTAGGCCGCCTAATGAAGGGGGAAGCAGTTCTCTGCTTTTGAGAGTTACAAGAAATTGTCCTTGGGGTAAGTGTGCTTTCTGCTACGCTATTTTTTATGATAGGCAGCCTTTTCAGATTAGGCCGGTGAATGAAGTGAAGGGTGACATTGAAACAGTTAGGCTTATTTTTGAAGAGTTGAATAGGCTTAGGGATGTTTTAGGAGGATGGAATTGGGTTCTAACTTTTCTTCAGTCTTATTTGCCCTATGGTGATGATGTCGCCCTGCAGAATTTTCATTGTGTTTTAAGCGTGTTCGACTGGATTGCATCTGGTGCTAAAACAGTTTTTCTTCAAGACGCTGACAGCTTGTTGATGAGGACGTCGCAGTTGGTGGAGATTTTAAGGCATTTAAAAGCGGTTTTTCCTTTTGTTGAGAGAATAACCTCTTATGCTAGGGCTAAGACTTTGGCTAGGAAAGGTGAGGATGAGCTTGTTCAGCTGCGTGAGGCTGGGCTTTCACGTTTGCATGTGGGCTTGGAGAGTGGCGATGATGAAGTACTCAAAATGATTAATAAGGGGGTTACGTCAAGCGAGCATGTTATGGCTGCAAAAAAGGCGTTGAAAGCGGGTTTTGAAATATCAGAGTATGTGATGCCTGGGGTTGGGGGAAGGTTAAGGTGGAGGCAGCATGCTTTAAACACCGCTAAAGTCTTGAATGAGATAAATCCTACTTCTATAAGGTTTAGACGTTTCGTGCCAAGGAAGGGAACCCCATTATTTGATGAATGGAGGAAAGGCCTTTTCCAGCTTTTAAAACCTCATGAGTTGCTTTTGGAAATTAGAACTTTAGTTGAGAATTTAGAAGTTGACAGCATTGTATGTTTTGACCATTTTATTAATCCATCTTACAAGATTGGAAATAGAATTGTGCCACTTTTCAAACATGATTATGAGGGGTATAAATTTCCAGAGGAGAAAGAAGAGGTTTTGAAACTTATTGAGCATGGGCTTAGGATAGATGAAAGTTTATGGGTTACCACTGAGGAGTTGGCGAATCTTCCCTACATTTAGGATTCAGAATGTTTGAGGCTTTTTAAAGTCCAAGTTTTAGCCTTCTGTAGGTGGCGTAGTCGACGTATTCAATGTGGGGGTTTTCCGCTAGATATTTAACTGTTAGTTTTTGACGTTGTCTTTTCTCAAGGATTTGGGTTGTTGTTATGAAAGAGTAGGCGTCGCTTCCGGCTCCTGAGCCGTAGCTTACTATTAATATCCTTTCATGGGGTTTTGCTATGTCTAGAACTGCAGCCAGACCTGTTGGCGAGGAGCCTGAATATGTGTTGCCGAAGTTTGCAACTTTCAGGGAAGGCATGTATTGTTCTTCTCTGAAGCCAAGCTCTTTTGCAATTCTAATTGGGAAGTGGATGTTTGGCTGGTGAGCTACAAAGTAGTTTATGTCTCCAACTTGGAGGTTAAGCTTCTCCATGAGTTTTTTAGCTGCTTTTCTTATGTGCTTAAAGTAGGCTGGGTCTCCTGTAAATCTGCCTCCATGCATTGGGTAGGGTTCTCCGTCTCTGCGCCAGAAGTCAGGTGTGTCTGAAGTGCAGGAGTGCCATCCTTCAATTTCGGCTATTACGTCTTTTTTACCGAAAATGTAGGCGCATCCTCCGAACCCCACGAAAAGGTCCAGCTCTCCTCCCGGACAGTCTCTTGGAGCTGCTTGAGAGTTATCTGCCCCTATAATCATGGCATATTCGAAGCCGTTTTTAGGGTAGCATACAAGGGAGGCTGCATCCTTAAACATGCTTGTTGCAGCTTTACATGCAAACTCTGTGTCAACTGCGTCAACGTTTTGAACTTCTTCATCTTCCTCGCCTAATTTTAAAACTTGGGCAACCTTTGAAGCTATGGGTTTAACAGAGTAGGGGTTTGACTCTGACCCTACGTAAACCTTGCCTATTAGGCGGCTGTCAACGCCTGAGTGGATTAGGGCAAGCTTCCCAGCTTCAACAGCCGCTGTTATGGCATCCTCGTCTATGAATGGAACTGCACGTTCCAAGCCTTCTTCTCTAATCCTGAACTTTGAAGTGTAGAAGGCGTAGCCAACTATTCCAGGAGCATCATACTCTTTATTGGGCCTCGAAATGGAGTATTCCTGGTGGGGGTAATGCTCATCTGCAAATGTGAAGGTTAAGGATATTGTTGGTATTATTTCGCTTTTATCAACAGAGTAGCGTCTTCTAAACCTTGGCACAACAGGCCTGCCCTCAAAAGCTGAAAGGTCTAGGGCTTCATCTTCATTGATTATTCTGTCTGTAAGCCTTCCAGGAACCCTAACCTTCCCATTGTGGAAGGAAACTATTCCATATATGTAGTTTCCTAGCTTTGTGAACTTGTTTGTGGGATCTGTGACGAGGGTGCATATTTCAAGCTCTCCTTTCTCGTAGAAAAAGTCTATTTCAGCCATCCTTCCGAAGCTTTTCCTTCCGCATATTCCGCAGTAATCCCTAATCTCAAAATACTCCTTTCCACATATTTGGCAGCGTCTACCCCTTAACCTGTCGCCTAAATAGGAGACTCTGCGCTCTATTGGTTCGCTGCTCATTTAAAACCTCCCGAAAATGTGGACGTAGCCCTTCGTGCCGAAACCTTCAAGCTCAAGTACACATCCGTAGGCTGGTTCCCTTTCAAGTTGAACCTGCCTTTCACCTGCCTCACCTCTAAGCTGCTTAAAAACTTCGAATATTTGGGCTCCTCCAGTTGCTCCTAAGGGGTTTCCATCAGCCTTCAAACCTCCATTCATGTTGACATAGAGCCGTCTGCCGTCAACCTCGTAGAAGCTTCTGCCGTTTAGGAAGCTTTCATAAACTGTTTTCCAAGCTTTTCCACGTTGACAGAATCCAAGGTCTTCAAGTGAAACCATCTCCATAACTGTTGACTGGTCGTATATTTCGATAACTTCAATGTCTTGAAGGGTTAATCCAGCTGTTTTTAAAGCTTCTTTTATGGCTAAACGGCTGACCAAGAAGCCTGTTAAGTCTTCTCTCGTTTGGAAAGCCAAATAATCCGTGGCTGATGAACAGCCAAGGACGTAGATGGGGTTATCTGTAATTTTTCTAGCGGCTTCCTCGCTTGCAATAATTACAGCGCTTGCCCCATCAGATATTGGAGCAAAATCATAGAGGCCTAAGGGTTTACGCGCTTTCCTTCTAGCCTCCAAAACCTGTTCAACCGTTATTTTTCTATGGGATTGGGCGTACTCGTTTTTCAAAGCGTTGGCATGGTTTTTAACTGATATGTAGGCTAAGGCTATGTTTAACTTTTCAATTTCTTCGCCTCTTAGGCCGTGACTTTTTATGTAGGCTCTGAGCATGAGCTCATGGTTTGTTTCAGGAGTGCAGCCTGCATAATAGCTCCATGGATCCTCAAGAAGCATGAGGTCGTCTCTAATTTTATCCCATCTGTCAGTCATCTTTTCAAGCCCGCCGACCAGTACTAGGCTGTACCTGCCAGCCTGAACAGCGTTGCAGGCGTTCAGAAAGGCTGAGCTGAAGGAGCGGGCTTTCTCCATAGGTATGTGAAGATCTGCAAGCTCAGATAGGAATCCCTCTTCAAGTCCAAGCTTATTTGTTATGGGAAGGAAGTAGTCTGAGAGATAACAGGCTTCAAGGTCTCTACGCTCTATGTCGACATTTTCAGAGGCCTTAAGCCACGCCTCTTCAATCAGCCTTTCAGGCTGCTTCTCATAATGCTCCCCGAACTTTGTTCTTCCAGCAGCTACGATAGCTGGCCGGCTTCCCATGTTGAATTTGCACCCATTCAGTAGCATTTATCCTCTAACAATGGCTTTTAAGCCTTTGCCAAAACCGCCTTTTATAAAACCCGTCATAATCATGCCATTTAATTCAGGCTAAGCTGGGGCGTTTCAAAATTAGGGATTCACATCCCCTAAACATAACTGTGAAAGGCTTGGTAGTTTGCCTAATAGGTTAACTAAAAATTGTTTTGAAAAGTCTGGAAGGTTCTAGTAGAAAGAGAAAGTGCATTATGTTAAAATTGCTTAAAGTATTAAGCCATGAGAGTGTTTAAAATGCTCTGCCCAGTATTTAGACGGAGGGAAAGGATGCTTCTAATAGTTAAGCCTTGTAAAATTATGCTGGGATGAAGAGAGGCTCTTTTGAAAGGAGGAGGGCTAACGTTAATATAGTGATTGAAGCTAGTAGATGCTTATGGTTTGGAGTTTCGAGGTTGATGAAGCCTAAAATAGTTTTCTCTGAGAAGTGTTTAGAGTATGGGTCTTGGCATATTGAAGGTCCAGGAAGAGTTAGGATGGCATATGAAATTTTGAGGGAGAGAGGCTACGAATTTTTAGAGCCTAAACCTGCAAGGGAAGAAGACTTATTGAAAGTACATGACGCAATATATATTGAGATGCTTAAGAGGGGTGAAATAGAAGATCCTGACACTCCGGCTTACCAAAACATTTACGAGTATGCGAGACTTTCAGCTGGAGGTGCCATAACTGCAGCGGATGTGAATGGTTTCTCCTTAATGCGTCCACCTGGGCATCATGCTGGAAGAAGAGGAACTGCGCTAGGCGCCTACACTAAGGGATTCTGCTACATAAACAATATGGCTGTAGCCGTGAAACATCTAGACAAGCCCACTTTGATTTTGGATATTGACGGACATCATGGAAATGGAACTCAGGAAATCTTCATGGGAGACGACAAGGTAGTCTACATATCCCTGCATAGGCATCCACACTATCCTGGAACAGGCTATTACTCTGAGAAAAACTGTCTAAACTACCCTTTAGCGGCAGACTGTGGAGATGAAGTATACCTGAAAACCTTAAGGGAAGCCCTTAAAAGGGTTGAAAAACAAGAATTTGAAGTTATAGCTGTTTCAGCAGGATTCGACGCCTACGATGGAGACTTAGCGTCCCTAGCATTAACTGAGAACGCCTACGCAGAGATAGGTAGAATCCTTGCAGGGCTTAAAAAACCAGTCTTCTTCGTTTTAGAGGGAGGATATATAGGCGAAAACATTGGAAAAGCCGTAGATACAATGCTTAAGGCCTTAAACCAACATGGGCAGCTATGTTAAAGAAACGGTATTGACCTGTCTACTATGTTCATTTCAACTTTTTGAAAATTCGCGCATACAAGTACTGTGTTTTTCATTGTAGGGAAGAGAAATTTTTAATATAACACATTAATTATATAAGCTTTGATAAGTGTATTTTGATATACCAAAAATTTAAATATAGGAAAATTATACTATACCAATATGTTAAAAGAGGACATTGAACGCTTTAATGAATGGTGGTTTACAGGCACCGTTAGGAAAAATCTTGCACCTCCATTCAAAAGGTATGCATTTCCAAGGATTATGGAAAGCCTTAAAGAACGCCAAATTCTATTAGTCACTGGGCCGAGAAGAGTCGGCAAAACAACCTTAATATATCAGACTATTGAAAAACTCCTTGAAACAACTCCTCCAAACAGAATACTTTATTATTCCTTCGACGAAGCGCTTGCAAATCCTAAAGACGTCTTAGAGTTTTATGAGAAGAAAATTCTTATTAAGCCCTTGGAGGAAGTGGATAAGGCATATATATTCTTTGATGAAATTCAGTATGTTGAAAATTGGTCCTCATCAATAAAGCAGTTTTACGATTTGTATCCGAATTTAAAATTTTTCATTTCAGGTTCATCTACGCTTCTCCTTTCAAGAGAAGCCTCTGAGAAGCTTGCTGGAAGATTTTTCACACTTAAGCTGAAACCCTTAACCTTTCGAGAATTCCTTGAGCTAAAAGGCATCAAAACTAGCAAGATAGACATCTTTTCGAGAAGGATGGAGACGTATTTCAATGAGTATTTGATGAAGTCAGGCTTTCCAGAAATCGTTGATTGGGAAAACGAGTTGAGAATAACTGAATACATCAAAAACTCCGTAATAGACAGAGTTACATTAAGGGATATACCGTTAATATTTAAGACGAGGGACACTTTTCTGATGGATAACATAATGAAACTAGTTCTATCCATGCCAGGGGCAATAGTCAACGTTAATGCCCTTTCGAGAATGTGGGGCGAAAGCAAAATAACCATATCAAACTATTTAAAATTTCTGGAAACATCTCTTTTAATAAAATCCCTATCTAATTTCAGACCATCATTCATGGCTTCTTCGAGAAAAATGAGAAAGTATTATCCCGTTACACCATCCCTTATATTTGCATATTCAAAACAGGCATTCGAAAGCAAAATAGGCGAGGTTTTGGAAACCTACGCTGTTAACTCCCTAGATGCGGAGCACTACTTCAGAAATGGAAGAAGAGAAATCAACATCATAATATTAAAGAACGGAGAAATTACGCCGATAGAGGTTAAGGAAACAGTAACTAAGGAAGACATAAGGAAATTTTCTAAGCTAATTAAGTACGTCAACGCAAAGAATGGAATAATTATATCAGCAAATCAAACAATTACTGGGGAAAACGTTAAAGTTATACCTGCCTACCAAATTGAGTTTGCAAAGAACCAACTATGAATTAAAAATTAAGCGCGGTCTACTTGATATGTGAAAATTTCTAAAATGCGAAACGGGAATTTTAAACGTGATGCTTTGTTATTTTTGCGAAAGCGTTTAGTTTTGGTGGTTAGGGCTGTTGCCAATAGTATGGTGTGCATGTCTTTCTTTGAGGGGAGAAAGGTTTTCGCATAATACCTTTACTATATAGGCTGAGAATGCTAGTATTTCGTTGAATGTTAGTTTTGATTTTCCACTTTTCCTGTTTGAGAAGGTTATTGGCACCTCTGCTATTTTTGAGTTTTGCATTTTTGCCTGTCTTATTGTTTCCAGTTGTATTTCGTATGTTTGACTGTGGAGGTGTCTTATGGCTTTTTGCACGTAGCTTTTTGAGTAGCATCTGAATCCGCTTGTAAAGTCGTTTATAGGCAGTTTAAGTATTAAATGGGCTATTTTGTTGGCTGTTTTGCTTATCAAAAGCCTATTAATTCTCCAGCCTTCGACGTTTCCTCCCTTACAGTATCGACTTCCAACAACGACATCATATCCTTCCTCGGCTTTTCTCAAAAGTTTCGGTATTTCTTTTGGGCTGTGGGAGTAGTCTGCGTCCATGGTTATAATGTGTTTTATGTCGTTTCTGGGCTGGGAGAGCAGAAGTTTAAAGCCGTCGGTTATTGCTGTTCCAAGCCCCATTTTCTCAGGTCTGGTTAGTAGGATTAGGTTTTTGTAGGTTTTCTTTAGGCTTTTTACTATTTCTTGGGTTCCATCCGGGCTTGAGTCGTCTATTACGAGGATTGTTGGGTTTTTCAGCGTGTTTTCCACGTCTGAAATTAATTTCGCAATGTTTTCAGCTTCGCAGTAGGTTGGCAGAATAACAGCTGCTTGGGAATAGGCTTCATTGTTTTCCATTGTAATTTTCATATCCTTTCAGCCGGTAATAGATGTTATTTCGTTTAATTCGATATATGAAGCTTTCGTAAGGTTCGTGCTGGGAAGACAACTATAAAATTTGAAATTTTATGTTTACTGAAGCTTTAGTTTAAGTTTTTGAAAATCGAAAGTATTATAAAAAGAGTAAATCTAGTTTTCAAATGTTTGGCGGTTTAACATGAATTTCATCATTGTCTGCGATGTGATGGCGGATCTTGAGGGTTTTATCAGGCCGGCTATTTATTTGGCGGACTGGCTTGTTAAGGGAGGCTATAAAGTTACAGTGGTATCTCCTTACATGTCTAAAGGTGTTGAGAGACATTTAACCTCGACGGGGATAAACTTCATTAACTTGGGGGCAAAGCTTTTTTTCAAAAATTTTGGGAAATCTCTTTTATTCTTTGAAAGTTGGGGGCGGGAGGCATTTTTCAGATTAAACTCTAGGCTTACGAATGGTTTACCGGTTGCCACGGTGAACTTTTCTCAGACCCTTTCCATACCTTCTATTTTCTGGTATCTTCAGGGTCCAACATCATCAGCTTTAAAGGATATTGAAAATGAGCTGGCTGCAGCCTACAGCCTTACATATAAAACCTTTCATTTTGTAATTGAACATGTCGACATTAAGCTTGTTAAGGATTTATATTTGAAATCTTCATTTGTTGTAGCTAACTCAAAGTTTTGCGCTTCATTGTATGAGAAGTTAGGGGTAAGGGTTGATGAGGTGATTTACCCTCCGGTGGACTCTAACATTTTTAGGCCAAGTACAAGGAAGCCTTCGGAAAACTATGTTTTAACATATTTTGGTAAAGAAACAAAATTTTCCGTTGTTAAGGCTATTGCAGATTTAGGCGTTAAAATTAAAGCTTTCGGTTTTAAGGCACCTTTCATTCCAAATTCTTTAACTAACCATGTCAACATTGAATTTCTAGGTGAAATTTCTTCAGAGGATCTTGTTGATGCTTATTCAAATGCTCTTTTCACCATTTTTCCCTTTACCCATGAGCCTTTTGGGTACATACCTGTGGAAAGTATGGCTTGTGGGACTCCTGTATTAACATATAATATACAGGGGCCAAGCGAATCTGTTGTGGACGGCGTCACAGGCTGGCTTGTCAAAGGCGACTATGAACTTATCAGGAAAGCTTTGGAAATTTGGAAGGATAAGTATGACTGTGGAATTAGAGAAAACTGTATAGAAACAGCTGCAAAGTTCAGTGTTGAGAATTACGTTAAAAATTGGATGAGGCTTTTTTCCACGTGTATTGAACAAAGTTCCTATATTGTCGTGGAGCGTGGTAGGCATTAAAGTTTTACATTTGATAAGTGAAAAGCCACCTGTGCCCAGCGGCTTCTCCAGGGTTATAGGCAGGCTTGCAGAAGAATTAACAAGAATGGGACACTATGTGGATGTAGTTTCAGCCTCAGACTGCTACACGAAAATTGTTGGAGATATGAAGCTTGTAATAAAAATGGATAAGGCTGACAAGCTGATGAGATATGGAGGCTACGATGTTGTAAACGTCCACGGCCACACCCCTACTTTTTCCGATAGGCTTTTTATTAAGGCGAAGTTTTTGGGCTTAAAAACAGTATATACGCTTCACTGTCCTGCTGATGGCTATGCACTAGTCGGCGCGGTTTACAACAGTTTTTTCAACAACGTTTTATTAAGGCTTGCGGACGCTGTGATTGTGACTTCAAGGTCCTACTATAACTGGTTGCGTTTTCCTTTAAGAAAGTACGTTGTTCCCTGGGGAGTTGATTATGAAGCCTTAACTGGAAGAAGAATACCTCATAATGGTTATATTCTTCTCTTTGTAGGTCAAATGCGCCATTATAAGGGGCTAGCCGTTCTTTTGAGAGCCATATACGGTTTGGATGCCGAGCTGAGGGTTGTTGGAGACGGACCCTACAGGACAAAATATGAAAACTACGCTGAAAAGTTGGGTTTAGATAATGTGCGATTTTATGGAGCTGTAGGAGACGAGGAATTGAAGGAAATGCTTCTAGGAAGCGATGTGCTTGTTTTGCCAAGTGTTAACAGAAGCGAGGCATTTGGACTTGTAACTTTAGAGGCTGCAGCAGCAGGCTGCGCCGTCGTGGCTTCAGATCTCCCCGGAGTCAGAGACGTGGTTAAAGATTTCGGTGTACTTGTCAAGCCTAAAGATTATAAAAGCCTTAGAAAAGCCTTGGAAGCCTTAAGAGATGAATACGTGAGAAGGACCTATGTAAATAAAGGATTGAAGGCTGCGGCTAGGTATAGTTGGCGCAAGGTTGCCTGTCAATATGAAAGAATATACTTCGAAGTCTTGAAGGGTGAAAATTCAGGCCTTTTATGAACAAAACCTGATTTAGGGGCAATGAATTTTAAAGGGGCCAGCTGCTTGAAAGCTTCAAATTTACATTTGCATTTTAAAAGAAGGGCATATGCGCTTATTCTCGGCTATTCCATGGTCATCGCCGTCATCTACGCGCTTCCAGTTGGCTTAGGATACTCGGAATGGCTTTCGTTTTATTCATATTTGGATTTGCATAAGGCTCAGCCTTACATTGATGTTAGGGAGGGTTATCCGCCTTTAGGTTTCCTAATTTATCAGCCTCTATACCAATTTTTTGGCCAAAACGTTGAAGTTTTTAATTATGGTTTTAGAGCTTTAAACGGAATTCTTCTCGCTTGTACCCTCGCTGTACTATATTTAATATTAAGGTCAATGTTCGAAGAGGGAAGAGCTTCAAAACTTGCGCTTTACTATGCATTGTTGCCTTCGGTAATCATCGCCAATGCTTATTCTAACGACGTTGTGGCACTGTTTCCAGCCGCCCTAGCAATTCTCATGATGAAATGGAATAAGCCTCTGCTCTGTGGCTTACTGATTGGAATAGCCACTCTTGGTAAGGGTTTCCCTTTTTTGCTGCTTTTGCCAGGTCTCATCGCTTTTACGAGAAAAGAGGAGAAGGTGATCGTGGTAGGGTCTGCGCTGGCTTTAATTGCTTTTGCAAGTTTGCCTTTCATGATCTTAAATCCTCTGACCTACCTTTCAACTTTTACGCATGTTGGTTCAAGGGGTCCTTGGGAGACGATTTGGGCTTTTTTAGACGGCTACTTTAGCCATGGAGGTTTACTTCACCCATACTTTGACAAGTTTTTTTATCATTTCAATCTTTTGAGGATTTATTCAGCCAATTCTTATGACCATGCAATTTATAAGTGGAACTTTGGTATTTTGCCCTATGTTCTTACGGCGCTTCAAGTAATATTTATCGTAGTTATTTTTCTGTTTTTTATTAAAAGGAGAGGAGATATCGTTAAGCTTTGTGGATTGTTGTATGTTACTTATATGTTATTTTTTAAGGGTTACAGCACCCAGTTTGCTGTGTCTACACCATTTTATGTATTGTTGGCGGTTGAGGAGGATGGGTTGCTATTTCTTTTACCTTTGGAGGCGAGTCACATAATGCAGATGTTGTCTTGGGGTTCGGAGGTTCTGGTTCCAGAGGTGCTTAGAAATTGGCATTTACCTTTACTTATTTCAGCTGTTGTTTTGAGAACGGGTGTTTGCTTATGGCTGGTAATTGACAATTTGATGCACGCGCATGGAAATTTAAGGCAAAGCATAATACGCTTTGCAAGTGTCCTTTACGGCTATATCAAATTTTTTATGGATAAGAGGGTTTTTGGCTGCTGGATGGCTGCTTTATTGGCGTTTTCTTTTAGCCTAAGCTCGCTTTATAGTCAAATCAACGATGAATCAACTTTAACATTTCATAAGGATGTGGCTGTTCTTTCAGCGTTTGACTGGGAAAACGTGGCGATTGGCAGGTTAAAAAGAGGTGATCAAGTTTTTATCAAACTTGCTACGAATACCTGGGTGTATGCTGAAATATTACCAGATGATTTAGCAAATCCTATTGAGAAGGGGGTTAGAAACCCTTACAATTTAAAGGGTTCTTTCAACGAAACTTTGCTTTTTTTCAAAGCAGCAGAATCTGATTCGTACAGTTTGATGTTGAAGATGGCTCATCCGTTCATACCTTTCAGAGTTACGGATGGATTGGACAGAGATCTGGAAGTTAACATCACAACTAATGGTTCTAGTTTGGTTCTAAGACTTAGGGATAAAGGAGAGGACGGTAAAGAGAGCACCTTTAGAATGGTCTATCCCTTTAGTGCCTATGTGGACGATGATTTCAGTTTGATTTTCAAGTACAAAATTTTGGAAGGAGCCGTTTCAAACGTTTTTGTCGACGTTTTCGATGATACTGATGATTGGATATATGCCTTTAACGCTGCCGAAAATTTTGTTCTAAATGCTGAAAGTGAAAGTTTGTTAGGATGTTCGAATTTGTATGGTGATGAGATATCGCTTATAGGGGTTACACTGAACGCGAAGGATTGTTCTTCAGCTACTGTAGAGTTAAGAGAGTTAAACATTAGTTGTAATGGTGAAACTCACAGCGTGAAATTTTATTCTAAAAACACTGAAAAAGTTGGTTACGAAGTTTTTATAGAGAGGGATTGGCAGCCTCCTATCTATTATACAGCGTCACTAGTTTTAGCTTTCGGATTTGGTTTAGCCGCAATTTATTTTATGCATAAAAAACTAAAAGTTCTAGGAAAGTAGAATAGATTGCGTTTCATAACGTTTTTCATGATAATGTTGAAGCCTTTCTACTTGTAATCCCTTCACGTGTAAACAAGGGAAGATTCAACTCGTAAAATTGTCAGCAAGGACTTGTATGATCAATCGAATATGCATAGCCTTCACATTTAAATTTTTTGCACTGTCAACTTCATCGAAAACTATTCTTCAGCTATTGCTACATTAAAAAAGTTAAGCATAAAAGTGGCGTTAAGTTTTATGCCATAACGTAATACGCTAGAAACAACAGAACCCTTTAGGAAATTTTAGTGAAAACTGGAGGCCAAAATCCCAATAATTGAGTGCTTTGCTGTTTCAATGGCGTTTAGTATTGCTACTTTTACTATCTAAATATAAAAAACGAATGTCTCTTTGTTTGATTCAAAATAGGAACAGTTAATCTGGAAGATAATTGCCAATTTTGATTAGACTATCTTTCACGTTATATGTTATCATTCGCTCCACGATTATTCCTGTATTGAGGTCCGATGAGTATGCAATACCTATAACTCTTAAGAATATCTTTCCATTAATAATATCCAATGGGATAAGCTCTGTCTCTAAAAAATCTTTTGTATTCAGTATTCCCCGACGACTGTAGAAGGCACAACCGCTGTCCCAATACCATCCGAAAGGAATCCAATTTGAATTCCATATAGCATGCAAGCATATCATAAATAAATCATGAGCGAGCTGATTATTATTAAGCCATAATCCTTCATCGCCTAAGGCAAGCCACCCTCCTTTTCCGACTCGTATAAGTATGGGTTGCGTAAGGTTCAAAAAATCTCCATAGAGAGATTTATAATCGCCATAAGCGTAATACTCTAAACCATTCCTTTCTACAGCGTCCTTATCAAACCACATTGATCCCTCAATATGTGAAAGCCCTAAGGTCCCTGAAATCCTTACTGGGGTGTAATCAAGTGGTAAGAAGGATGCATCTTTCACTATTGTATCTTTGGTTGAGGCGTTTGTAAGGAAAATGTGCACATCATAGGGATCAAGGGAATCTCTTGCCCAAATGTATATGCCATCTTTGTATAATATTTTTTTATGTGGTTGTAGCGACCCAACAGTAAGTAGAATCAACCCTTCATCTGCCATCATGTCATAAATGAAAGATTTGCTATATCTTGAATCATCTCTCAAAAAGCCATTTCCATTCGGATCTAAAAGGGGCGAAGGTAAGGCGTCAAAAATTCTCCTTCCAAGCACATCCTTCAAAGGGTTTATAATTATCAGTATGCATCTGCGTGATGATGAAATTGCCCATAGGCATAGAATTTCAAGTGCTTGATAATCTATTTTGTATATGGGCACTCCATAGCTGTTAAAGTATGAGATTATAACATCCGCACGCCTAATGCTTTCTTCAGCCATATACTCTGGGTCGTAGAAAATGTATATGTTTCTACTTGAATTATCGAAAGATAGGTAAGTAAGGAGCAACATATGTAATGAGTCGATTCCCTGCCCATAGGCCTCAAATTCTGCCTTAATCTGAGTAAAACCAGAGTTATGAGTTATTACATTTATATTCCCTAGATTTAGGTTTAGGCTTGGTTTCAATTGTGGTGATTTAGCTGTTAGTTCTACATACTGCCCTTCTGTCGTAAAGAGCTTTATACGATACTCTTTACCCATTTTCCAATTATAATCAAAGTAACATTTGATCTCTTCACCTTCATATGCCTTGTATTTGTTGGCGCTCCATTCGCGTATAACTATATCATTAACATATAGATCTTTGATCTCTATGCTTCCCTTCTCTACGCTTACGGTGAATTCCACGCTTCTTTGCTGTTCGCCTAAAATAAATGATACATCATGTATGTAAAAAAGTGAAGCTGAGGGTTTGAACGCTGCATAAATAATGAACCCCAGCATAATAACAAGAACTGTAACTATTGTAATGGCGATGTAGTATGACTTCTTTAATTTCATAGGATCATATTTTATGTTGCTTTCATATAAAATTAACACATGTCCAAGGCATTCTCTAACCCAAAAATTTGAAGCTGCTCTTAGCAAGATATTTGTTTATGTTTATTTATTAATGAATGTAGCTTGCAAAATAGAGAATGCAAGGTGAATAATTATTGGATGTTGTTATAGCTTGTGATGTAATGATAGATTTAGAGGGGGGAATTCGACCCGCGGTATATTTGGCCTATGAATTGGTTAAAAGGGGATGTGATGTGCTAATGATTTCTCCGATGATGTCGCATGAGGTTGAAGAACAATTACATAAATTTGGCATCACGACCATGAACCTGAACTTTAAACTTTTTTCTAAACACTTGGGGTACTCTTTTTTATGGTTTGAATTGTGGAGTCGAGAAGCCTTTTTTAGATTAAATTCAAAAAGTGTTGGCTATTTACCTATCACTATAAATTTTTCACACACTTTGGCTCTTCCGTCTGAATATTGGTATATTCAAGGACCTACATCGGTGGCCCTTAAAGATGGAGAAAAGGAGCTTATTGGAGTTTACAAATTTGGTTATAAGATTTTAGAATCCATAATTAATTGGATGGATGAGAGGCTCGTTATGGATTCGGGTAAAAGGTCATTATATGTCATAGCTAATTCGAGGTTCTGCGCATCCATTTATCACAAGTGGGGTATTAATGTTAAAGATGTTATATATCCGCCTATAGACTGTGATGTTTTTCAGCCGGAGACATCTAACCCTTCCTCCGATTACGTTTTGACATACTTTGGAAAAGAAACAGAGTTTTCAGTGGTGAAAGCTATTGCTGACTTGGGAATTAAAGTTAAGGCTTTCGGAGCTAAATCTCCTTTTATACCCAAAACGTTGATTAATCATCCCGATGTTGATTTTTTAGGAAAGGTTACCACAGAAAAGCTTGTAAGCCTTTATTCAAACGCCTTATTCACGCTTTTCACTTTTACTCATGAGCCCTTTGGCTATGTGCCAGCTGAGAGTATGGCATGCGGTACTCCGGTGCTCACCTACAACCGGCAAGGGCCAAGTGAATCCGTTATAAATGGATACTCTGGATGGCTTATGGAAGACAGCAAAAAACTTATTCATAAAGCTCTATTTCTCTGGAAGAATGGGTACAATTCACATATGAGATCAAATTGTGTTAAAGCAGCTTCTAAATTCAGTAAAGAACATTATATTAAAAAATGGGTAGAAATTCTGGGAAAATGAACTAACAGGTTGGCTGATTCAACAAGCACGAGAATCGCTTAGAAACTATGGTTATATTTAACTTTAATATTTTTTGAAGCATAAGCATACTCCTAGTGGCCTATCAATGTTAACGCCAAAATTTATGAAGAATTTAGCGAAGAAAGGTGAAGCAAATGCGAAAATACAGAATGGGGACTTATACCATATCTTAGAGAATTTTACGAACTCTGCAAAGAAGATCCTGTTAGTGAGGCGCAATCCGGAGGGTTTCAATAACCTTTCATTAATGGAAGGCTCATGATATTTTCTGATCACAGAGAAATGGCCATTTATTTTTTTGTGAGACCATTCAATCATAAATCTTTTATTATAAGGAACCGTTATCACTGCTTGACCCCCATTTTTTAAAGTCCGAGCTATCTCTTCCATAGCCCTTACATCACCATTTGCTATTGGAAGCACATGTTCAATCGTGGATATTGCTGTAATTTTATCGAAAAAATTATCTGGATATCTAAGTTTTGTCACATCTTGAACATCTACTGTTAAGTCTATATCTCCGATCCTTTTTGCATAATTTTTGAGGCTTAGAACCTTTGGATCAATGTCTATAGAGTAAACTTTATGTCCTAAATATGCTAGGAATATCGGAAAAATAGAATCAGATGAGCCTACATCCAAAATTGTATCTTTCTTTTTTAGTTCAAGTTGAGAGAACACCAATGGATATTCCATCATTCTGAAATAGTCTATTCCTTTTATCGCTCTTTTAAAGCCAAGCTTAAGGTTTATTGCATAAATTCTCCTTCGTTGATAGTCAAGTTTCATATTCCCTGCTTCCTTCTTAAGCATTATTTTCTACACGTTATGAAAGTTTTTGTTAAACTTTAAGGGCTAATTTGTTTAACAGCCACATAATCTATGACTATTTGAGTATTATTCGAGAGTATTCTTCCTCTGAACTCAAGCTCCGCAGGTTGATTTATCCTGTAATGAAGTGTAAAATTTTGCCATGTGTTTACATGAGTGAAATCGTTGCCGTAGATTGTTCTTAATGCAATTGCCTTAGTGCCTTGTTCCGAGACTACTTCTAGCACTATTTTGCATGTTTCATTTGCAGTTTTCAATCTGAAAGTTGCCTCATAATCCCCTGGTGAGAAATATCTGTATGGACCGAACCACATTATTCCGGTGGATGCTTCTGGGTTGGTGCTGATCACCTTCCCAAATGTGCTTGTGTAGTCCCAAGTGATTTTTCCTACCGATGGGATCAATTGTTTATAGTTGAAAATATCCCTTTGAGGCTCATAATATTTTAACTGTCCTCGGTAGCCTCTTTGAAGTAGCATGACACCATCCATGGACGCGATCATGCCGTATTCATTATTTGCCATAAGCCAAAGGAGCACAGCATCGGGTGATGGCCCATATATTTTCATCTTTAAGCATGGTGACTTCATATCTACTAGGATGTATTCTGCTGGGTATTCTCCTGAAGTTTCGATAAAGTAGCCGTCAAGGAAGTATGCGTCTAATCTTTGGCAAATGTGAGGGAAGATTTCCCATGTTGTGGCCACTGACGCATTTCCTGGAAGAAGATTTATAACTTTATGAATTTTCTTGACGTGGTCTCCGTCAGAAACTAGAGAAATAGAGTATGGCCTGGGAGTTCTTTCCGTTAACGCTGGAAAGCCCGCTGGGCTAATAATCGCTGACAGCAGTAAGCTCGTCAGTATGAGCGTTGTCATCGTCTTTTTCTGCCCATTTGGGTTTTTCGAGAAAACGTTATGAAAGCCATATATGGCAGCTAAGAAGATTTGCCCCACAATGAAGGCTGAGTATTGGAAGTATGGCTGATAGTATGGGGAATAATCCGTGATAAATGCGGCTGCCAGCCAGGGAACCGTCATGATCAATTCTAGGGGTGCAAATATGGGTAGTAAAAGCACAGATGCTAAAAGGAATATAAAGAAGTAAGGCTTTTCAAGTGGAGTTATCATCATGGTTAAGGCTTCTAGGGGATTATGGAATATGTTGGCTGCTGCCTCAAAGATGTTTGAACCCCAATAACTCCAAACTCCAGGGGGAGCTCCCTTCTTCAATGGGTTGATGGTTTGGATTACATGTATCGCAAGGTAAAAGGAAAAAATGCTAACAATTATCAGTATTGTAGAAGCCATAATTTTTTTAATACCGTTGATGCTGAGTTCCTTTCTTAGAAGCACTTGCTTGAATTCTTTGAAGAAGAGGTATAATCCAAAAAAGAAGGTTAATATAGGCGCAAATTCTATCGTTGTTAGTTCAAGGATTATGAACGTAACTGCCATAAGCCATCTCCCTTTTTGGATAAAGTAGAAGGCGGACAATATGAAAACAGGAGTAAATATTTCCATGTGGAAGTCGAAGGTGTTAACTCCATGGATAGCTGGATTGAGGAGGTATGCTGTGGCGAAGGCAAGCGCATACAGCTTGTTTTGTAACTTATATTTAGATATCCAGTAAAGAGGAAGCGCTGCTACCCCTAAAATGAATGATTGGAAAACCAATAATGTTTCAGATGATGGGTATATGGCGTATATTGGAAGTAATGCAAATAGTATAGGTGAAAAGTGCACGCCTAAAAAGTTACCTGTAGGGTTGCCATAATTAACTTCAAGTGTTGAGTATAATATTTTACCTGAGTTTAGTGTTGTCCACAGTGACTGCGCAAAAATGCCAAGATCCCAAGCGTAGGTTCTAAAGGTATAATGCATATAAATGGTGTATATAGAAAAAAAGATAGTGTACATAAGGATTAGAATCCATATTACTGTATCAGCATGTTCTTCAATATAGGGAAGGATTTTCTTTCCGTATAGATTCAAACCTCTAATTTTGCCGAACCTCAAATGATTTACCTCGTTAGGACACGCTTTACATAAAGCACTTACGGGATTTAATACCTATAAATTTTAATTTTATAATAAGGTTCCTCTTGTTGTATATAAGAAGACAAGCTGAGAGAGGCTGATTAATTGTGAGAATTGAAAGTAGGGATAATGGAAACATTTTGTCTCCACTTGTTTCCATTATTGTTCCTACCTATAATTCAGCTAGGACTCTTAGGCTTTGTATGGGTTCTTTGAGGCGCCAGACTTATAGGCATTTTGAGCTTATAGTTGTTGACAATTATAGTGAAGATGATACTGTTAGTATTGCTAGAGATTTTGGGGCTACTATTCTATATGGTGGACGTGAAAGGTCTGAGCAGAAGAATAACGGGGCTAGGCATGCCTGTGGCGAGTTTCTTTATTTTGTTGATTCTGACTTTGTTCTGGAGCGTGACGTTATCTTTAAGTGCGTTGAGGCTTGCAGGTTTTTTGATGCTGTGTGTACGGTTAACTATTCGTTGGGGAAGGGGTTGTGGGGGAAGTCTATAGCTTTGAAGGAGTATTTTTTAGCTCATGATCCTACAATTCAGGTTGCTAGGTTTATTAGGAGAAAAGCCTTTTTTGAGGTTGGATGTTTTGATGAGAAACTTGTTGTGGGCGAGGATCTTGACCTTTATGCTCGTCTTTTAGAATGCGGTTATAAAGTTGGGAGGGTTAACGCTGTGGAGTGGCATATAGGTGAGCCTCAAACTTTAAGGGATGTAGCTAGGAGAAACTTTTACTATGGAAAGAACGTTTTGGCTTACTTTGGGAAGAGGGGTAAACTTGCTGTTAAACAGCTTAGTCCATTTAAGCCAAGCCTCTTTTTCAAAATTGTTAGAAGTGGAAGCCCTTTCATCTTTAGTCTGGCTGTTGTTGATATGGTTAGGTGGATGTCCTCCCTTGCGGGGATGCTCTGCTCCATAAACCTCTCTGAAAAACGAACATTTAAGATGGAAAGGGATTTTAGGTGAGGCCCCAATTGTTTCGGGGAAATTAGTCGAGGCTGTTGTTGATGCAGGTGAGTGGGGAATTCTTTGAAAGGAAATATTTTGAGGATTGGCACGCCTACCATAAGAAGCGTTTAGCTATTCGTAAATTGTATTTTGACGTTTTAAAATGGGCTAAAAATTTTGCTGACTTTAATTTATTAAACGGAATGGGCGGAAGAGCTCTTGACGTTGGTTGTGCACATGGTTATGTTGTTAAATTGCTTGCAGATTTAGGATATGACGCATACGGCTGTGATATATCACACTTTTATCTTTGCAATTATGCAAAGAAGGAAGCAGATGGCCTAGTTACATGCGATGCTCAGAGTTTACCTTTCCTTAAAGGGTCTTTTAAACTGATAACATGCTTTGAGGTTTTAGAACATCTTCATAGCCCTGTTAAGTTCCTGAAAGAGTGTTTTGAAGTTTTAGATCCGAACGGTGTGTTGGTTATGCAAACTCCTCGGGCGATACCTTCTTTGGATATGCTTTTATCGAAAATTTATGGTATGGTGATTTTTAAAACCAGCGATGTGGAACATCATGTGAGCACTTTTGTTAATGGGGAACATTTAAGTCGTCTTCTGGAGTTGTGCGGTTTTAAGGTTGTTTTACAGACGTGGTTTTTCTTGCCTTTTAACCCTTTATTTTTCGAAAGGTACTTCCCAACTAGAATTCCTAGCACGGTTCCAACCTTCAGAGTTGTCGCCACTAAGGCGAAATAATATTTATCGGCGAGTAATAACGATTTTATGCTCTCTTTTATCTGTAAAGCTTTTTCAGGTAGCATTGTAACCTCCACATTTACGAATTATATGCCCTTTCATTTACAATTGCATAGTATGTAAACTGCATGCACAGTTTTGGGGCTGAACTTTAAACTTTTGATGTATCTTGATAAGCTTTAGCTTGTTCTAAAACAAAAAAGGAAAATAAAAAAGGGGTTTTAGGGGGAGTTTACGGGTCATGTATTCCGCCTTTAATTTCGCTGTTGTGTTTCCAGAGGGTTTCGCTTATCGTTCCTAGACACTCAACTATGCTGTAGCCTGTTGGTTTGTAGCCTTCTCCTGCAGTGTACTTGTAATCGATCTCAACTATTATTGCTGTTAAGCCTTCTGGAGCTTCTTGCAGCTGGTATATGCCTTCTTCGTGGAACCACTTGGTTAAGTAGTATGTGTCTCTTCCCCAGTTGCCCCATACTAGGAAGCCAACTGTTCCGTTAATGTCCTTGTATGTGGATATCACACCGTAGCCGACGGTGTTTGTCGAGGCGTAGGCACTTGTTTTTGTTACATCCCAGCATGTTAACGGCACAATTTTGCCGCTCCAAGGCGTATAGGTTGTCCTCCAAGGTAGCGCGTAAAATGCTGGAACGAAATCGTTAAAGTAGTATGTCAAAGCATTCGCCAATGGTCCTCCAACGCCTATCATGTTGCTGCTTGATATGGGCCATGTGCCGCACCAGTCGTCCTTAAGAGCCATACGCTGATCTGTTGGCTTAACGTAGTAGTAATCCTCAAACGTGTTGCCCGCGCCAAATTTGGCCATCACCCATGGCATCTCCATGTCAACAGATTTGCCGTACATATCCGCTCCAGCCAAGCCTATAAAGGCTCCACTTCCCTTCGGCGCTAGTATGGATTCAATTATCTTATCCTTGAAGGCGGCTGCCACCAGTGCAGCGCCAGCTGAGTCAACCGTCCAAGCGTCTCTGCCGACAACAATCCATTCATAACGTCCAGCTGGCTCTGTCGTATTAGACCATAGTATCTTAATTGTGTGAGTTCCGGCTGGTATTGTTACGTTGATAAACCAATGACCAGTAGCATTCATAGATGCAGCATACTTTGGAACTGTTGTTTTAGTTGGCGGTATCACTACACCGTCCACTATCACGCGTTCAGTGAAGTTACAGTAGTCGAACCATGAGACTAAATCTGGGTTACCGTCAGCAGTGTCAGCTTCGTTGGATATAACGGCCTCAAATCCAACACAGTAATCTATCCTAGTTTGAACTGTAACTGTCTTGGCCTCCTTTATGACAAATCTACTGGTTTCCTTCTCAACAGCATCCCATAGATCCCACGGATTGAATATCTCGTTTAGCTGATATAGAACTTCGCTGTCAAGCCTGTCCTCGTTTAGAGTTCCGATGTCTTCATCGTCGCCGTCGTGGAGATCTGTTACTCCGTAGACGCTTACAGCCCTGAACTGGACGTCAGCCTCAAGTTGTCCGCCCATTAATAACCGCTCTTGGTCGCTGAGTAGGAAGTCCCATTCTCCTACGACAAGCGGAGAACGCCAAGGCTCACTAGCGCCATCAGTTGTGTGCGGGTCGGCGTCTTTAAGCGCTCTGAACCACGTGCCGTCGTCGCCTGCCGTCACTGACCAGTCGCTTAGGCTTGGCCAGAAGGCATGCCAGCCCACATATTTCTTATCGTTGGATATTACTTGGACGACGTCATACTCACCTCTCCAGTTGGGATCTGGTTCGGATCCCCACTTATTAACCCTAACACCCTTGATCGAGACTCCTGTTTCTGGCAGTGTTGGGAGCATAGTCCAATCATAGTCGTAAGCTGTCAACTGCTCTTCGCCATTATAATCAACGTAAAAGTGTACGTAACTCGAGTAAGATGTTGTGCCCGGGTATACCGTGCCAAGATCCCATTCCTCCCTGTTGCTAAGCTGAACCAGGTAGCCGCATGGAACCGATACTGATTGTCCGCCCACATTTAAGTATAGTGGAGAGACCTCAAACTTTGCCGGGGGAACAAGCTTAACATCCTTGACAACAATAACTTCCTTCTTAACCTTGTTAAAGATCACAGTCAAGACCAGGTCCACTAGGTGCCTATTTGCTTTTGTGGGCTCCCACCAGTCATAGATGTGATTTGTTATCTTAGCCACAAACAACCTTGGACCATCATACAATACCTGCATTGGGTCGGTCAAAACCGTGCCGTTTGTTTTCCTACCACCATGCCTCAGACCACCTTTAACCTCGCCTGGATTAGTCACATCAATTTCTTTTCCCGGAAGGTTGAAGGCTTCCTGCCACTCATACGTGCAAGAATCATAGTTGTTGTCTACTCTTAACCATGGACCACCGTAATCGGTTATGTCAGCAAACATTGCGCCAGCCCAAACATTCCTATAACCCCAAACAGAATGATTATAGCGAATGTCAATGTACCATCCATTTATCCAAACATGCTTCCCCAACTCCGGCGGAACCGTTGGTCCAGCTACAGGCGCAAAAGGATCACGGGCACCTCCATATTCAAGACTCACATTAGTGTTACTGTTAATCAACTCTCCAAACTTTGAAAGACCTAACTTCAAACTCTTGTTGCTTGCGAAAGGATACAATGAATAATGATCGCTGTCAAGAACACCGTTCACAGTCATATACCATTCCGCCGGGTCCTCAGCCATCACCGTCTTAGCAAGAAACGCTGGAACAAGAAGGGACAATAGAATCATTGAAGCCGCTAATATTGCCAATTTATTTTTTCTCATTTTCATACCTCTTATGTTGCTCCTTTAATAGTTATTAAGCATCAATTTAAAAGTTTTTCCATTCTCAACTCAGACGTGGCAACTTAAGGCTTACCTCTTAGGTGGTTGTAGTAGTATGTGAATGTTTTGCAGAATAGGTTCCAGCATTCTACCGCCCTTTTCCATTTTAGGTTTGGGTTGTGTTTTAGGTTGACTGTTATTTTGTTGAAGAATATTTTTGTGCGTTGTTTGAATGATGAGAAGGCTGATTCTATAAGGCTTCTTAATCCACGGGCTTGATGATGGTGGGCTAGTCCGAGCTGCGTGAGGGCGTCCCTTAACCATGGAGCATTATCTGCAATGAACTCGGGTTTGCCCTCACAATACTTCAGCACGCTCTTAAAGAAGGACTCAGATGTCAAAGAGTTTCTTGCTGGATAAACCCTCATGGATATTAGTTCATTCCTTTCTATGTCCAAGGCTGAGTAGACCCAATACTGTTCGCCATTAACCTTGACGCATGTCTCATCAACAGCTATGAAACGCCTGCTCTTCTTTTCGTAAGCTATGTTCAACCTCTCCCTAAGCTTAACAACCCACTTCCAAACAGCAGTCTTAGAAACACCGCAGTACTCTGACAAGACCCTAGCCGTCCTCCTAAGGCTCGAAATCTGAAAATACATGGCTAAACCAAGAACCTTAAGGCCTAAAGGCACCTTATTCCTCTCAAAAAGCCTCAGCCGCTCCACTAAACTCTTAACACTAAACATAAAGAAAACAGATAAAAACCTACATCTTAAGTCTTAAGTTGCCACGTCCCTCAACTCTACAGGAAAGGTATAAAATAAATCTAAGCGGCAATGCTTATAAGTTATTTTTGAAAAACGAATTCCTCTACTGGCATTAGATTCTCCAAATTAACAGGCATTTGCATTTTACACGCTACCTGCTGCTAAATTGATGTTTTCTTGTTAATTTTATGCGAGGCTTATTATTGCCCTTATCCTGTCCGGTTTCCATTTTTACTTCAATGCTGTAAGTAGCATGCCTATTATTTCATATTAAGGCATATGTCAAGATTTTTTAAGCCTCCAAACCTAGAGTTATCTAAACTAAATGCTGTTTAAGCCTAGAAATGACTCTTTCATCCCAAGCCTTAAAGACGTAAAACCTCTTCAAACATTCAAGGTTCCTCTTTTAACTATTTCGAAAATTCACAAGTGATAGAAAACTTTGAAGTTCCGCATCCTAATAACAACACTAAAATGCTACTTCTTTTTTATCTCTAAAAATTTGTCAAGGGGTTCTTTTAAGAAATCGCCGTGTTTCTACCTAACCTTCTTCATGTCCCAGCGCTCCTTCTCTTTATACTTTAGGGTTTGAGATTCAGCGGCTTCCTTCACTGTTCCAACGACATCAGCGAAGCCCGATTCAGTGTTAACTTCCACAACATATGTTCCGCTTTCCAAGCGGACAAGAACCCATGCATGGGATATTTCTTCCTCATCCATGGAAAGTGTTCCCCTTCCCATGCCAACCTTAAAGCCCCTCTCCTCTAAAAACTTCATCAAAATTGCGCTTTTTTCTCCACATCCAATTTTAGCCTGAGGCGGGCGATACTCCTACTTAAAACGTACATTTTCCAAAGCCTCCTTCAGGCTATTAAGGTCAGCCACATAGAAGAATAATTCTCCGCCAAAGAGGAATTGGTAGGGCGTAACCCAAATAACATCCGCTTCTCTAGCCAATTCAACGCTGCCGTCAGGGTACCATGTTTTATAGGTGATTGTCATAACGACCCTTACTAAAGGAATTACGAAGAAAAATGAGGGTGAAAAACCATGCAAATTGCGACGATAATGAAATACTTTAATGAGGCTATTACTGCTTCCCTCAGTGATTTGCACACACGATTTTATATGTTTAAAGGTTAGAAATAAGCTTTTAACATCCTTTGCAGTTCAACATTTCCTAACTCCCGACATGAAAGGTTAACAGTAAATTCATATGCTTTTCCAGGCTGAACAATTCTTCCTAAGATGGGGAGGGAAGGCAACTTTGACGCGTACGACGCAACTTTTATACGTTTAGCATTTGAATCCCATTTACATGCCTTTTTCTAAAACGATTTAAGTTATCCTCTACATGTTACTTTCTGATTTGGCGATGTAGCGGAGGAGTTCTGTTGCTTCTGCCCTTTCAAGATATGAGGAAAATGCAAAGTGAGTTAGTAGACATTACTTCAAAGTTAAAGGAGAAGTATTTGGAGAAATGGATTGCCGTTTTTAACCAAGCAGCATTCCATCATGACCGTGATTTAGGCAAACTTGCCAGAATGCTGCGCAAAAGCCATTTTGCAGCTTAAGCATCAAAGCTCTAGAACTACATAGGACATCCTCTACAGTGGCCCAACCGAAAAGAAAAATTATTACCATTTTTAACCAATTGAGTTTGCCACGTCTACCATTTACTGAAGAAAAGGATGGCTGCTTTCAAAAGGTTTAGTTTTTAGGTTTAAATTTTGGTGTAGATTTCTATTTTTAGGTTTTTTGCGATTTCTATGGCTTTTT
>JAVZIQ010000019.1:0-29394 GCA_038871175.1 Bathyarchaeia archaeon
CTTCAAGAAACTCTTTAACCCCAACCTCCTTTGTTTTTTTGGCTATTACGAGGTTTACTCCAAGGGCACTTGCAACCAAAGTGGCCAATGGAATGCCGTCAACAGCCGCTGTGAAAACCTTTGTAACACGTTTTCCAGCGAAGTTTGCAAGTGCATGGTTAGCCGCCTGCTGAAGAATATTAAAGTCACCGATTATGTCGGTGTTATCGAAATATCCATCCTCATTAAACTTTATTCTGCTTCTAAGCTCACTTTCCAGCCCTACAAACTTTGACAAAACCTTCCAAAGCTGCCTAGCCCTTTCAGTGTTAGGTAAAACGTGACCTTTAGCATATCTGCTTAAAACAGTAACAGGTAAACCCGTCTTAGATGAAAGCTCACGATAGGTAATGTTCCTTTTATACTTGGCAGTTCTTAAAAGCTCAATAGTCATTAGGCGGAGCTTTAACTCCTCCGCATGGGTACTCATATTCCTTTATCCCCCTTAAACATAGACGAATAAATTTCAAAGCAGTTAACATTTATTATTAGCTAACCAATTTAAAATTTCCGATTGAAATTTTAAAATGGGAAAGAAGCAGGTCTTTAAAGACGAGATTTTGGATAGTTAACTGTTTACCGAGCCCTTGCCAAAGTAACCTCAACTGAATATTCAAATCCCTTGCGGAAAACGGTTAAACTAATCCTGTCACCAGGCCTCCTCTTGTGAATTTCGCTTAACAACCTTTCAATCTTGTTTATTGGAACGCCGTCCAGCGAAATTATAATGTCGCCTGCAGCTATGCCAGCCATTTCAGCTGGACTTCCATCAACAACCCTTGTAACCAACACACCCTCAGAGAGAGGTATCCCATAATAGGCTGAAATCTCCCTTGAAAGACTTAAACCTATTATTCCAAGCACAGGTCTGGCGTGGAACCCGCTTGTTATTATTTCGCCTGCACATTTTTTAGCAGAATTTATGGGAATGGCGAATCCAATTCCATGGGCAAATGGGATTATAGCCGTGTTTATAGCAATAACTTTTCCATGCACATCTACAAGAGGACCACCACTGTTTCCAGGGTTTATAGCTGCATCCGTCTGCACAAGATTTTCTAAAAGTTCATTTTTAGACTCTATGGTGCGGTTCAGGGCACTTATAACCCCTGAAGTTATTGTTGGACCACCTGCCAAGCCAAAAGGGTTTCCAATTGCGTAAACACGTTGGCCCATCCTCAGCTTATCAGAGTCGCCTAGCTCAGCGTATTCAAGTCCCTTTCTTCCGACTTTAACAACGGCTATGTCATGGATGGCACATGTTCCAATTAAACGTCCCTCAATTACCTCGCCATTCCAAAAGGTTACAGCTATGCGTTCAGCTCCTTGAACAACATGGTTATTCGTTAAAACATGGCCTTCCCCATCTATTATGGTTCCTGAACCCATGCCCTCGACAGGAAAAACCCTGTAGAACATCCCTTCCACAAGCCTAATGGTGCTTATGTTAACAACACATCGACTCACCTTCTCCAACATTTCTAAAACTTCAGACTCATCTCGGAAAGCCAAACCAAACACCTTAACAATAAAATGGCTTTGCCACTTTTCAAGTTTGCGTTGAAAAGTGACAAAACTAAAATATTACCGGTGCCAAAACATAAAAAGTTAGAAAACCAAACCTAAACCAGCATCACTCGAAAACACATTACCCTCAGCAGGCCAAAACCATAAGCGAGTCAAAAAACCAACAGGTCCTTCCATTAAGAAAGTTGAGGCGAACTTGAAAACGATGACTGTAAACAGCATACCCCAAAACGAAGTCAAATCACAAGATATTATAAGCATAGTCAAAACGGGTGTAATACAATAATTCCTTACATTACTGAAAGCAGATTAAAAATATTCTACATTTAAAACTTTGATGTTTTAAATGAAATTTTGAAGGCTATAAATGTTGAGAGGAAGATTGCGCCAGCCATGACGAAAACGTGGCGGAATCCAAATGTTTGAGCTATAAATGGGCCCGCAAATGAGCCGCATGCATTTCCTATACCTAAAAACACATTGAATAAACCCGCTTTTCCGTGCGTAATTATCTCCATGGAAGCTGAAAGTATGTAAATGTGGAATAAACCGTAAGCAAAACCCATTAAACTTAGAATTGCAATAGGCAAGATTAAATTTTGGCGCGGCATCCATGTTGCCAGCAGTAGTAAGAATGTTAATGCTCCGCGAAGAAGCACGATCTTAAAAATTTGGGAGTGCGAATACCTGTGATGTGATGACTTCCACGCCGTCAGATATCCTAAAAACCCTCCAAGGGAGTTTAGAACATAAACCAAAAAGACTATGTTGATTGAAATTCCCAAGTCCGTAGAGAAAAATAGAGGAAGAGGCGAGAAAAGTATGCTTGTGGCCAGCGAGAATAGAATTATCCCGCTGCTGAAAGCGTAAACATTCTCTTCTTCAAGCTTTTCATCAACCCTTGCACCTTCCAAGATTTTCGATGCTATAATGGCTCCCCTATAGGCTAAGCCTACATTTTTCTCTATTTTCACAAGGCTTCTTTCAATTGTCAGTAAGGGGTCGGAAACCAGAAATATGGAAGTGGCGAAAGCTGCCAGGTTTAGAAAGCTGCAAAGCTTAAGCGTGGATTCTGCAGTAAACCCCAGAAAAGAAGTTGTAAATCCCAAAAGAAGTCCTACAGCCCAACCAACCTCTGTCAAGGCTTCATAAAAGGCGAAAGCCTTCCGCCACTCTTCATGAGGGTATAGTTCGGCTATAAGGACGTTTTTGGGAGGTTCGCTTGCCTCGTGGAAAAGGGCCATAACAGCGTAAATTGCTATGAAGATCTCTATGCTTCGGCAGGTTGAAAGGAGGTATATAGCTAAGCTCAACGTTAAAAATGAAAGTAGAATGTAGCGTTTATAATGCCTCTTTTTGTCGCATATATAGCCCCAGAAAAAAGAGGCTGGAATAGCTACAAGTATGGCAACCGCGGAAACTATTCCAACATATATAATTGAACCTCCAATTGAAACCACATATAACGGAATGAATACTGAAAGTAGGCCGAAAGCCATTTCATGAAAGAAGAATCCAAGCCTCCACATAGGTTCATAACCATTCAAGGGGAAAGCTAAAACCTTTACTCTCAAACATTCGAGTTTTCGAAAAAGTTAAGTGGCATATACAAGGACAGAGAAGGCTTAAACTTCACAGGCTAACGCTGCTGGCTTAAAATGGCATGTAATGCTTATAATCATTCTTAAGGAAAGCTTTTATAAAACTATACACCTCTTACCTTGGCATACAGTTCAAAGTGGAGTTTAAATGTCTCTGCAGAAAGGCGACTTCATACTGTTAGACTACGTGGCTAGGGTGAAGGAAACAGGCGAGGTCTTCGACACAACCTTTGAGGAAGTGGCTAAAAAAGAACGTCTTTACAGGGAGGGCGAAATCTACGAGGCTAAACTTGTCGTCATAGGCGAGGGCTGGGTTTTAAAGGCTTTAGATGAAAGCCTGACAGGACTGGAAGTTGGTAAGTCGGGAACAGTGGAAATCCCTCCTGAGAAAGCCTTTGGAGTAAGAGATCCTGATAAGGTTAGAAGGGTTCCTTTAAGGCAGCTCGCTGCAAAAGGGATAACGCCCTCTCTAGGAATGCGCCTTGAATATGACGGAAAAATGGCCATCGTACGCGCCATAGGCGCTGGAAGGGTTCTTTTAGACTTTAACCCCCCACTTGCAGGTAAAACCCTTGTCTACGAAGTTACAGTTAAGAAGAAGCTTGAAGCCAAAGAGGAGAAGATAACGGCTCTAATCCATAGGAGGATTCCAGCAGTTGAGATGGAAAAGTTCAAGTTTACAGTGGAAGCCGATGCAGTCACCATCGAAATGCCTGAAGAAGCCTTCTATTTAGAGGGAGTTCAACTGGCTAAGAGAGGCATAGCCATGGACATACAAAAGTTCTTCCCTGAAATAAAAAATGTCAGGTTCACTGAAACATTTAGGGCGGAACCTGAATCTAAGACATAAACGCATTTCTAGATAACATCTGTCACCTTTGCAATTTTTTCGCATTCTTCAATGCTTAAGTTTAATTTGTTAAGTATTGTATAACGTTCAGGCCTAATAGATGAAGCTCTAAAAAAGGCGTTAACAACGTCCTCCTTATTTAAACCTAGCTCGTAAGCATTTGTGGGAGCGCCTACAGCCTTTAATGTTTCCTTTATCCGTTTCCAGTTTACCCCGTGCACGTAGGCCATGAGGATTGTTCCCACGCCACACCTCTCCCCATGCATGGTGCTGTTAGGCTTTATAGTTTCCAAGGCGTGGCTGAATAGGTGTTCTGACCCACTGCAGGGCCGGCTGCTTCCAGCTATGCTCATAGATACCCCGCAGCTTATGAGGGCTTCCAGTAACACGCGCAGTCCTTCTGTCCTCTTCTGTCTTATGAGGCTAGCGTTTTTCATGACGAGTTTGGCGCTCATCAGGGCTAGGCTTGCCGCATAATCCCCGTAATACTCTTCTTTATCCATGTATGCAAGCCTCCAGTCTCTAACAGCCGTGAACTTTGCAACGACGTCTCCGCAGCCGCTTGCTATAAACCGATAAGGAGCTTGCATTATAAGGTTTGTATCTGCAACAATGGCTATGGGAGAATGAGCCATAACAGAGAAGGGCTTTTCAAAACCCTTAACTGAGGAAAGCGGGCTTGCAATCCCATCGTGGGATGCCGTGGTTGAAACGCTTATGAAGGGTACTCCTTGACGGGCTGAGCTAAGTTTCGCAACGTCTATTTTTGTTCCTCCGCCTACGCCGAAAACAACTTGAGGCTTAAAACTCCTGATTTTAGCTTCAACAGCTTCAACTTCTTTTAGGGTTGCAGACTCAACAAGCATTGTTTCAGCTTTTATTTCCTCCTCTATAAGTCTGTCCTCAACTGCTTTACCTGCAACCTCATAGGTTTTTGAACCTGTAATTATTAGGGCTGAATCTGTGAAGCCTAGCTTTTTAGAGATCTCTGCAACACGTTCTATTACCCCTTCTCCAATAATAACCTCCCTTGGAAGCTGCATCCAATGATGTTTCAAGGACAATATAATCACTGACGCTTTAACGGGACCTGCATTCTACTAGATACCCGTTCTCCTCTTAAAACTCTTTTCAATTTCAGGGTGTATAAGCTGTTCGAAAGGTCATGCCGAATGAATTTTCAGAGCGTAATATTAATAAGGCTCATGGCTATGAATAAATGATGCTGCTTCCTAGCGAAGTAATCAGCGCCATGTTTAGGTTTTGGGAGAAATGTGTAAATGGTAAGTAAAGATGTGGTTGATAAGTTAACTTTTAAGGGTACAACTACGATAGGTGTTGTCTGCAGAGACGGCGTAATACTTGCATCAGACACTCGTGTAACCATGGGATTATACGTTGCCCACAAGCATGGGAAGAAAATTTACAAGATAGATGATCACTTGGCAATGACCATAGCTGGAACAGTTGCAGATGCACAGAGAACGGTAGACATTTTAACGGCGAACGCTCAGCTTTACAGAATAAACATGGGAAGGCCTATGCCTATAAGCTCTGCAGCAAGGCTGGTGGCCAACGTTCTCTTCTCTGCTAGGTACATTCCTCTAGCCACACAGGTACTTATTGGAGGTTTAGATGATTCAGGAGCCCATGTTTATTCGCTGGATCCTTTTGGAAGCTTAACAGAGGAGAAATGTGTTGCTACAGGCTCAGGCTCCCCAATAGCCTACGGCGTTCTCGAAGACAAGTATAGGGAGGACATGTCTGTCAACGAAGCTTTGCCCATCATTGTTAAGGCTGTGGACTCAGCCATGAAACGTGACGCTGCAAGCGGAGATAGCTTCAACGTGGTGGTTGTGGATAAAAACGGGTATAGAGAATTAACAGAAGAGGATAAGAAGAAACTTTTAGCATTTAGGGAAGTTTAAAGTTGGCGCCGAACTCTCAAAGGGAAAAGGTCGAGATAAGCCAGTACATACTTGAGCACGTTCCAAAAGAGGCTGAGGTGACAAGGGTTGAATATGAAGGTCCTATGCTCGCAGTGTATGCCAAAAGGCCGGAGCTTTTGGTTGAGCAGAGCAGCCTAATAGCAGACATAGTTAGCGTTATAAGAAAAAGAATTGTAGTTAGGTCAGATCCTTCGGTGAGGCTGCCTGAAAAAGAGGCTGAAAAAATCGCAAGGGAGATAGTGCCTGCTGAAGCTGAAGTAACAGACATAAACTTCGACCCAAGCCTTGGTGAAATAATAATAGAGGCTAAAAAGCCAGGCCTCGTTATTGGGAAAAATGGGGCGGTTTTGCAGGAGGTTATAAAGAGAACAAAGTGGCGTCCCCATGTTCTGAGAAGCCCGCCTCTCAAATCCAAGATTATAGCCAACATTAGGCATTATCTACACTCTGAGAGTAAAGAGCGTGAGAGGATCCTCCGCACATTTGGGGAGCGCATATTCAGGCCTAAAACCTTCGATATTGGCGATGTTCGAATAACCCCATTGGGAGGCGTTCAAGAAGTAGGCCGGTCAGCTTTCCTAGTTCAAACAAGAGAGAGCACCATACTTTTAGACTGCGGAGTAAACCCTGGCTCCCAAAAACCCTTCGAAGCTTTTCCAAGATTTGACCATCCCTCCTTTGAAATAGACTCTTTAGACGCTGTTGTTATAAGCCACGCCCACCTTGACCACTGTGGACTAGTTCCATTCCTCTTCAAATACGGTTACGATGGACCTGTATACTGTTCTGCACCAACATCAAACTTGATGACTCTACTCCAGCTTGACTATTTAGATGTGGCAAGCAAGCAGGGGGTCATCCCGCCATACGATCAGAAAGACGTCCGTGAATGCGTCTTACACACCGTCCCACTGCGTTATGGTGTAGTAACAGACATAGCTCCAGACACGCGTTTAACACTCCACAATGCAGGCCACATTTTAGGCTCCTCAATAATTCACCTGCACATAGGTGAAGGGTTACATAACATTGTCTACTCAGGAGACTACAAGTATGCTAGGACAATGCTTTTGGAGGCTGCCACAGCTGAGTTTCCAAGAGTTGAAACTTTCATAACTGAAAGCACATACGGCGGCCCTGATGACGTTATGCCATCAAGGGTTGAAGCTGAAGAGCGCTTAACAAAAATAGTGAATGAAACATTAGAAAACAGGGGTAAAGTTCTAATTCCAGTTCCAGCTGTGGGAAGGGCGCAGGAAATAATGCTTATCCTAGACGGTTATATGAAGCGTGGTCTGATGAAGGAGGCGCCTGTCTTCATTGAAGGAATGATTTCAGAGGCCACAGCTATACATACGGCTTACCCTGAATACTTGGGAAGGGAGGTTAGAAACAGCATACTCCACGAGGGGATTAACCCCTTCGAGTCAGAGTATTTTACAGTTGTTGAACATCCAGCTGTAAGGCAGGAGATAATTGAAGGCGAGCCCTGCATTATTATGGCTACATCAGGCATGCTTGAAGGCGGACCTGTTATAGAGTACTTTAAAGGCTTAGCTGAAGATGAGAGAAATACAGTGGTTTTCGTCAGCTATCAGATTGAAGGCACGTTGGGGAGAAGGGTTCAGAAAGGCTTAAACGAGGTTACAATGATAGACGCTGATGGAAAGATGGCTGTTGTTAAGGTTAAAATGCGCATAGACTCTATAGAAGGCTTTTCAGGCCACTCGGATAGAAGGCAGATAATAAACTATGTAACTCATCTTAAACCAAGACCTGAAAGAGTTATAGTTTGCCATGGTGAAAAAGCGAAAATTTCAAGCATTACAGCTTACATAGATAAGAAGTGTGGAATTCAAGCCTTAGCCCCCTCCATTATGGAAACAATTAGACTGCTGTAGGTATAGCCTCGCTTGCCACTGGTGTTTTCTCCCTCCAAATCCTCACGTTTGGAGGGCAGACCACAACCCTCTCTTCGCCTAGGCGTGCAATATCCCCACCTACAGCTTCTACGAACCCGCATAGCTCATTAATTGCCTGTTTGACGTCGTCAATGCTTTTGCGAGCCAATGGTGTTATTCTGAGGATTAAAATGTTTCCTGAACGCACTTCATTCTTCACTGTTTCCAGTTCGGAAAGGTCGCGGAGGGGCATGGCCTTCAAAAAAGTCTTACAAGAAACTTCTTTATCCTCAGACTTCTCTTGGTCTTTATCATCTTCTCTTTTAGATTTGCGGAACAGATCGCCTAAACCAGGCAATGCACTCCTCTCTAATACTTATTTATCTCCTTAAAGCTTAAGTGTTTCTTTAATTAGCGTTTTTAGGATTTAAAATAAATGCTTCTTAACACCATTTATTAATGTTTTACGGATTCGGGATGAGGATTAAGGATTCACTTAAACTGTTTAGCAAAATCTTTTAGGATGTTCCATATCTTGTCGCCGACAAAGTGGACGGTTTTAAGGATGACTCCTTTTTTCGTTACGGCTGCATCCTCAGAGTTTAGAAGGGCTTCGCCTAAGGCTATGGGCTTTCCATACCTTTCCTCCACTATTGAGACAAGGTCTCCTTTTCTGAACACGCCTTCAATGCGTACTATTCCAGGAGCCATGACGTTGGCTCCGTTGCATATGTGGGGGACAGCTCCCTTGTCAACTACAACTTTTGAAGCCGAGTTGAGAAATTCATTAAACATTAAAGTGGGCAAAAGCTCATCTTCCCTTTTAAAGATTAAGGGTTTACCGTTGATGAAGTATATTTCTCCCAGCTCTGTTTCTGCAATTTCTATTTTTGCTCCGTCTTGGAAAGCGTTCTTTAAGTCTATTTTCATTTTCTCGGAAGCTTTCTTTAAAAAAGCCTCTGCCTCTTTGGCTTTTAAGAAATGACGTTTATGTTTCTTAGACATTCCGCATTTCTCTTTTAGATAGGTTTAAATTGTAAGAATTTAAGTATAAAAGGGTATATGGATAAATGTTTAGCTTGAGGGCTCTAAATGAGTGAGATGACAACTGAAATCCTTGAACAGAACTTGGGTAAAATAGTGCTTGTAAGGTTGAAGGGTGGAAAGAGCCTTCGCGGAAGGTTAAAGGGCTTCGATCAGCATTTAAACCTAGTTTTAGAAGAGACAGAGGATACCTCTGAAGCTGAAAATGTGAAGAAATTGGGCTTAATAATTGTAAGAGGGGACAACGTTGTTTTAATATCCCCTCCGCCTAGGTGAGAAGGTGGGTAAGGGAACTCCTTCCTTCGGGAAGCGCGCAGGAAAGACCCTTCACATACGTTGCAGGCGTTGCGGAAGGAAGTCCTACAATGTTTCCAAGAAACGTTGCTCTGCGTGTGGTTATGGAGCAACATCAAAAGTTAGGAAGTATTCTTGGCAGGTTAAAAGCCTCAACAGGGAGAGGCTGCGTTAAAATTTCCCTAAAGGCCTTAAAAGTTGCTGTTATAATACCCCTTATCCAACTTTACGAATATTAGGGGTCCTTTACTCCTCGTTAGTTCCCTGGCTTTTCGCAGTGTGTTGTTAACTAAGTTTAGTATTTGCTCCTCTTCTCTAGTATATTTCCTCTTGTTTTCTCCCAGCTCCATTTTCAAAAGGTTTTCAGCTAAAATTGAGGTTCCACATATCTCCCCGTTTTTTATAAGGGTGAACACAACTACTTCCTGCATTTCCCTGCGGTTTGTAAGTTTTCTCCATATTGGCTCTGCGTTGATCAGGATCCTAGTCATCCTATTCCATTTTTTCTGATCTTCATCGCTTATTAGTAGTTTCACCCTTTCCATCCACTTTTTAAGCCAAATGCCAGCCCAGAGGTCTATGAACTCCTCAAGTTCTCTCGGTTCTTCCCTGTGGAGGCCTTCCAGCTTATCAATAAGCTCACATGTCCCTGCATCCCTTCCTACTAGTCCCCAGAACACTTTAAGGTAGTTGGTGAAGTCTTCACATGCTATCTGGAGAACCTTACGGTCCGATCCGTAAATATCAAGCATTGGGTTTCTGCTTTTAAGTTTCTCTGAAAGCAGCATTTCAATGAAGTTCATTCTTCTCCGCTCGAAGCCCTCTCCAAACTAATACTATACGTTACTTTTAATAAGCTTTATTTAAATTCCTTCTATAAGATTCTTATCTAATTTTAAGATATATTGCTTCTTCAAGAATATTTCGTCAAAAATATGGTTCTAGAAAGGCTGGAAGCCTCTTGACGTTTTCAAGGATTAGGTCTGGGCCCTCGCCTTCAAGTTCCTTTCTCATGAACAACCCTGAAAGAACAGCCACTGTTTTTGCACCTGCATTTTTGCCAGCTCTCACATCAGCCACAGAGTCTCCAACAACAGCACACTTGCCAATTTCAACGCTTAGTTCAGATGCGCACTTTTTCAGGGCTTCAGGGGAGGGTTTGGGAAAAGGAGTGTCCAAACCCGTCAGTATATAAAGGAAGTATTTCGCCAAGCCAAGCTTTTCCAGCTCTTCCTTAACATCCTCCCTTGAAACGTGACGCATTGTAACTAATGCAAGTTTCGCCTTGTCCGAAAGCTTGTCTAGAGTTTTCGAAACGTTGGGGAAAGGCTTAACAAACTTTTTCGTAGAGGCATAGTAGGCTTCTAAATAGGCCTTAAGAAAGCTTTCAACGTTTATTCCCGGAATTAAGTCGCTTATAGTCTGGTTTAACTCAAGCCTCTTCGGGATTTCTAGGGCTAATTCTACATGGTCAATTTCTCTGCGCCTAAAGATTTTCACGGCTTTTTTAAAGGCTTCAAAGTATGCTTCTCTCGAATCAACTATTGTGCCGTCTAAGTCTATTAGTAAACCTTGAACCTTAATCTTCATTTCATCCAAGCCCTTTAAAGTAAGTTTAAGGCGTTTATCAACCATTTTCCTTCGATAAGTTTTTATTTATGCCTTATCGTCTAAAAGGTAGCTTCAAGAAATATAAAGGGCTAAGTGTGGAATATTAGGCATGGTGAGAAAAGCTAGAATACGCCTCACGAGCACAGACTACAAGAAGCTTGAAGAGGTATGCCAGGAACTGAAGTCCATTGCGGAGAAGACAGGGGTAAAAATTGTTGGACCCATACCATTGCCTACGAAGAGACTTAACGTTCCAGTTTTGAAGTCTCCATGCGGAGAGGGCACATCAACATGGGACAAGTGGGAGATGCGTATACACAAGCGCTTAATAGACATAGATGCTGAAGAACGCGCCATGAGGCGTATTATGAGAATCCGCGTTCCGGAAGAGGTTCACGTAACAATAGAGCTCGTTTAGATCCTAAGCCCAAATTATTAGCGTTATTATGGTTAGGGCTAGGCTTAATGTAAATGTCAAACCCCATGTAATTTTGCTCCATAAAAACACCTTGAACCCATCTAGAATTCCAAATGGGATAAGGTTGAAGAGGGCTATCCAAGCGTTAAAGGCAGCTATGTAGATTAAAATATATTGCTGCGTGAAAAACCAAGAGGCAAGAAAAACAATGGACAAAAATATGTTCGTTAATGGCCCTGCTATGGATATCTTTCCGGCACTTCTCCTCCCTGTAAGTCCAGCTATAACCACAGCTCCCGGAGATATAACCTTAAAGAAGGGGGAGAAAAATGATATGGCTGTTAAGAGTAAGCCTAAAAATATAAGCCTAAACTCAGCCCATAAACCTTCAATTTGAGCGGCAAATTTGTGAGCTAACTCGTGAAGGAGGAAGGACGAGGTTACTCCCACGGAAAAAACAATAAGCATTGAAAAACCTCCTATACGCGCATAGGTCTGGGGAGAAAGCCCTAATGAAAATCCTAATGCTAAAACGACCAGAGCTGCCACTGTTAGATGCCTAAGCTCTTTTTGGCTGAAATAAAATTTTCTCCTAGCTGAAACTGGAATATAGGTGACTGTGTACTCGAGCGGCTTAGATGCTTTTGCAGTTTTCGGGGAGTAGTCCTCTTTCTTAGGAGCTCGAGCCAACTCGATGCGTGTACATTCATGGTTTTCAGGTAGGCGGTGTTCAGAACAGAAGTACCCCTCACAATATGGACATCTAAAGGGCAGAAAAGTTTCCTCTCCACATTTTTGACATTTCATTTCAGAGCGCCTTTAAACGTTGAACTGCTTCCCTTTTATATTTTACGTGCCAGTTAATCCATATGTGGCTTTAAGCTCACCACTTTAAATCTTAATAAATAGTTGCTGATTTAAAGGTGATTAAGTTTCGAGGCGTGCTAAAATGGTGAAGCCCTTCAGTTTTGTTCACGTAGCAGATTTACACCTTGGCTATTCGCAGTACGGCTTAGAAGCCAGACGGGAAGACTTTGACAGAGCTTTCCAAGAGCTTGTCGACAAGATCCTTGAATTGAAGCCCAGCTTCGTGATTATTGCAGGAGACCTTTTTCACAATCCACGTCCATCTAACGTAACCTTAGAAAACGCCGTTAGAAACTTCAGCCGCTTAAAGGATGCAGGCATTCCTGTTCTGGTTGTGGATGGATCCCATGATTCAGCGCCGAACATTGTGACCGGAACCATTTTGAAGCCTCTGGACAGCGCCGGATTAATATATTACTTGCCCAGGCATGAGGGAAGCTGCTGGATTAAGCCTGAATGCTGCTATGTTTACGGAATTCCCAATTATAGGACTCGAGGCAAAACCGAGGAGATGCTTCCAGTTTACATGGAACATGAAAAGCCTAATCCAGATCCAAACCTTTTCAACATCTTCGTCTTCCACATGGCATTAGATATTCCTGAATTAAAACCCCCATATATTGAAGCTGAGGCTTCCCCTGAGCTTATACCTGAAGGCTTCAATTATTATGCCGCTGGACACCTACACACGCCTTGGAACTGGAAGTTTAAAACCGGCCTCCTCGTCTATCCTGGAAGCACTGAAACGATAAATTATGATGAAGGCATAGCTGAGAAGGGCTTCTACTACGTAGAAGTTGGGGAGGATAGAAAAGCTTCAACCCAGTTTGTTAAGTTAGATTCTCCTAGGAGATTCATCGTTTTAGAGCAGGACTTCACTGGTGTCCCTGCTGATAAAATTACGGAGCTGGCAGTTCAGCTTGTCAGGGGAGCAGATGAATCTGGATCCATCATAATTCCAGTTTTGAAGGGCGTTTTGCCAGCTGAGGTTAGACGGTCTGAAGTGGATATTGCCCAAATTAGAGGAGCAGCTGAAAAGGCTTTACTTGTCCACCCTGTTGTCCAGCTTAGGGAAAGTGAAGTTCCGGAGGCTGTTGTACGGTCGATATTCGAAAGTGAGTTTAAAGATTTGAAAACGAAAAGCTTCGAATATTTCCTACAGATTTTCTCCGAGCGTTTCAACAGGCAGGAAGCTGAAAAAATAGCGAGCCTAGCCGTCCACCTAATTGAACCCCTAACCAAGAAACATGAAGAGAAGGTTCGACAGGCCTTGGAGGAGCTTATAAAATGAAGATTGAAGTTGTCCAGTTGGAGAACATTCGCTCCCACGTTAAGTCAACAGTTCCCTTTATGAAGGGCTTCAACTGTCTTGTGGGAGGTTTAGGTTGTGGAAAGTCAAGCATACTTTACGCCGTGGACTTCGCCCTTTTCGGAGATCCTCTGGGAAGAAGCTACGAATATCTACTGCGGGAGGGAGCTGAAAGCGGAAAAGTCACTGTTGAATTCACACAAAATGGCAAGAGCTACAAGATAACGCGTGGTCTGAGGAAGCATGGGAAGGGAATAAGCCAAGACTTCGAAGAGTTGAAACTCTTTCAAGAGGAAACCCTAATAGCCAGCGTAAAAAGTGAAGCGGTAGCAGAACAGCTAAAGGCCATAACCGGCTTAGATAAGGATCTATTCCGGCAAATAGTTTGGGTTAGACAGGAGTACCTAAAAGAACTTTTAGACGCCCCACCACGGGAGAGGCAAAAACGCCTAGATGAACTTTTCGGGTTATCCGACTACGAAATAGCATGGACTAACCTTGCCGGTTTCCAAAGGGAATATGAGGGGGAGAAAAAAGCATACGAAAAAGAGCCTGATGTGGTGGGAGTTGAAAGGCTTGGCATGGAATACAACCGCATGGCTGAAGAATTTTCTACACTGGAAATAGAAGTTAAAGAGCTGTCAAAAAGGCTGGAAAACTTGAAAAAGGCTTTTGAAGAAGCTGACTTAAAGCTCAAGAGGCTTGAGGAGCTTAAGGCTTCAATAGAGGAGCTTAAAAGGAGGGAAGTGCAGCTTCAGGCAAACCTAGCAAATATTGAGGATGCATCTGCATCTTTAGCTGAGAGAATTGAGGGGAAAAAAGCAATAATTGAAAGTTTAAAACAGCGCTTAAACACCATGGATGCTCAGGCGAAAATGCACTCGGAAATGCTGGTTGAAGCTGGAATTCCAGCGAACCAGCCAGTGGAGTCCTTAAGGCAGTACATGTCAGCTTTTGACGATCAGATTGCCAGTTTGAAGGCTGAGCAGGAGGCGATTCTCCGAAATGTGCAGACAGACCAGAGGAGGATTGCACAGCTCTCTAGGGAAAACCGCTGTCCCCTTTGTCTACAGCCATTAAATGACGAGTATAAAGGCGGGCTGATTCAAAGAATACAGAAGGAAAACGTTGAAAGGCAAAAAACCATAAGCCAACTTCAAAAAGACATAAAGGAGCTTCAGCTAATAAGGGAGAAGGCAGCCTCCGCCATATCAAACCTACAGGTTCTAACGCCTAGAATAGAAGATGTTAAAACGCGAATAGGTGAGGAGTCAAAGGCTTTAAATGAACTCTTAAAGGAATTTGGAGAAAAACAAAGGTTAGAAAACGAAGTTAGAGCTCAGCTTGAAAGCCTAAGCCAAAAAATAGGAAGCCTAGACATTAAAGAGGTTGAAAACGCGAAAAAAAGCAGAGAATCAGCCTTTCAACAATACTACCAAGTTGAGTCTGAACTCAGGACAAAAGAAAACAGAAAGCAAGAGCTTGCAAAACGCTTAGACGAAATGAAAGAACGCATAGACAAAGCTCAGGAAAAAATTGAACGTATAGAAAAAATAGTTAAGCTCACAAGTATAATTGGAAGCATACGCGACGCTTATAGGAGCATACAGCCCAAGCTTAGAAGTGAATTCATAAAAATACTGCAAAACTTTGTACAACAAGTCTTAGACAGCTTATCCGGAGGGGAGGGGACGCCTTTAAACATAACAATAGATGAGACTTACACACCTTATGTTTTAGGAGAGGGCGGTTTTGAGAGGGAGGCATCAAACCTTTCAGGCGGTGAACGCACGCTCATAGCCTTCGCTTACAGGCTTGGATTGGGACAATTAATCATGCACTCTAGAACGGGTCATGGATTAAGCCTACTATTGCTTGACGAGCCTACTGAAAGCCTAGGAAGGGAGGACGGGTCAATAGACCGTTTAGCAGAGGCTATATCCCGTTTTAAAGCAATAGAGCAGATAATCGCTGTAACTCACAGTGAAGCCTTCGCCGAAAAAGCGGAGCATGTAATAAGGGTTGAGAAACAGGATGGCGAAAGCAAGATATCCGTTGAGAAAATGAGCTGAGCCCAGCTACATAATACAATTTAACATCTAATGAGAGGGGTGGTTCAATTCAATAAACCTTAATCTTTCTGGCTTGTTCGATAATCTTTAAGTGGTTCTTAGTCTAGCGTAAAGAGCTGAGGCCATTTGAAAACAAGGAAAATTGCTCTAATGGAAGGTGTAACAGCAGGAATCCTCTTCGGAACTGCAGCCATCTTCATAAGGTTTTTAGGAAGCCTTGATGTTTTCTCAATAGCCTTTTGGCGTCTAATAATCGCCTGCATAGTCCTTGCAGCAATTTTATTGACAACTGGAGAACTTTCAAGTGTAAGGCTAATGCGAAATAGTCTATTAAGGCTATTCTTTCTAGGTGTTTTCCTCGGATTTCACTTTTTACTATTCGTGTCGGCGGTTAAGGACACAACAATTTTGAACGCCACCGTGCTTGTTAACACTGCCCCGATATTCTCAGCCATCCTTTCAACATTCCTTTTCAAACTTAAACCTTCACGTTTAGCCATTCTTGGAATAGCCATATCAATAATAGGCGCCTCCATCATAGCCTATGCAGAGGCCGGAGTTTTAAACACTGGATCCGCAGAGGCATCTCCCACATTAAAAGGCGACTTTGAAGCCATATTAGCCGCCTTTGTTGAAGCTCTTTACCTTAATTATGGAAAAAAGATAAGGGAAGAAAATGCAATATTTCCTACAATTATTCCAATATACGTTTTTGCAGCCTTAACCATAGGAGTTTTAAGCCCGCTAGGTTCTAGTGCATTATCTACTATTCCAACTGAAGCTGGCTTAATTCTCCCCCTGCTGGGTTTAGGAGTACTGCCAACAGCTGTTGCTCACACGCTCTATTTCTCATCGCTTTCAGGTTTAAGGTCTTTTGAAACTGCAACAATGGCTCTTCTTGAACCGGTCGGCGCTACTTGTTTAGGCATAATCCTTTTCAAAGAGGTCCCCCAGCCCCTTTTCGCTCTTGGAACATCCTTCATACTTCTTGGCATAGTTTTCGTGGCTTTAAGGAAAAGTTGAATGCTGTTATTAACGAAACAAATAAAAGGAATACTAATATTGTGCTGAAATGAGCTGAGATTATGGCCGTCAACGAAAAACTGTTGAAGGCTTTAGAGTCCGCAGCCTGCTATTTAGAGGGCGCCATCACAGCGTTTGAGAAAAGGGAGGAAAACTCCTTTGCTGATGCCATTTGGCATGTAGCTGCAGAGTTAGAATACGCCCTATTCCTATTTTCCCTAAAGCTTAAGGATGAAGATTATGATAGGGCAAAGATGAAGCCTAACCCTGAAGCTTTAAAGATAGAGGCTGGCAAAATTCTTGAAAAAATTATGGAACTGCTGGATAAGGCTAGAGCAGGCCTAAAAGAAGGAAGACTGATAGAAGCATATAAAAACGCGTATGCAGCTAGGCATTATGTATTTAAGATTCAAGAGGAACAGGCAAGAAAGAAACGGGAAGCTTCTAGGAGGAAGTAGCCTACTCTTCAATTGAGGTTTCTTTCTCTTTAACTATTAGCTTATTCTCTTTTCCTGCAATAACCCTGAAAAAGTGTTTAAGCTCAACCTTATGGAGAAATTTTCGGAGAAGAACCCTCAAATATTGTCTCGCTATGGCTTCCTCTTCGCTTTTAACAATTACCTCGTTTGCTGCAGTTTCAACAGTTGCTCCAGTTCTCTCCTTTAAAAAGTTTGCAAGCTGCTTTATCAGTTCATCCCCTTCAGATTTAAGTTCAGATATGTCTATTCTTACCTCAGCCACAACCTTCACCTCCTAATCCTCCTCTACCTTCTAACAATTATAACTCTTACCTGGTCGCATGCATTTTCACACGAGTCTGCAATCATTTCTAAGGCTTCAAAAAGTTGTGCAATTAGGACGGCTATCCCTGATTTTGGAAGAGTTTCTTTTGCAAGCAGCCTCCTGGCCTTTTCATGCAAGTCGTCAACTTTCTCCTCCTCCCTCTCCACGGAGTCCGCAGCTTGAAGAGCCTCTTCAGGTTTCATCATAATTTTGTTCACGCATTTTTGAAGTAGAAATGCGCATTCTTTCACTCCTTTAGCCATTTCTGCAAAAGCCTCTTTTATGGTGTCGGGCACACTTTTCATTGGCAAAACGCTCAGTACTCTGGTGGACTCTCTGCCCCAATCTGCCACCATGTCAACCCTTTTAACAAGGTGCATTATGTCTTCCCTAGCTGTTGACGGGATGTCTCCCCTTGAAACTTCATCCATAACATTTCTCCGAAGAGAATCCGCCTCTCTTTCACTGCTAATTATTCTATTAACGCATAGCTGCATCTCTGTTTCTTCATTATTTACAGCTGCCCGTATAGCCCTCTCCAAATCTTCAACTATGCTTGTTGTTAGGGCTAAATGGCGCTGTATGATGGCCAAAGCCTTTGATTCTTTTCTTTTTTCAAGCCATTTTATTAGTTCACTCAACAGCCATCTCCTCCCTTAAACCTGCCTCGGGATACTCGAATACAAAGGCGTTTTCAGGCGGGAAACTTACTGTAACTTTTTCACCTACATTAAACCACTTACTGGCCAGCGAAGGGCTTACAACAACAATTAAGTCCTGATTTTCCAGTCTAACTTCATATCTAATGTTGGTGCCTTCAAAAGCCACTCTTTCAACCACGCCGAAAATAGAGTTTAAACCTTTCCTTCCTTCTGCCCTTAACATGAAAGTTTCGGGTCTAATGGCTAAAACAACTCTTTCACCTCTCTCTATGCCTTTATTAGCGGCTTGAACTTTTACTCCACCTCTAAGTTCTATAATGGCATTTTCATCCCTTACATCTGAAATGTGTCCCTCTAGAAAGTTTGAACCTCCAATGAAATGTGCCACGAAAATGGTTTTTGGGTTCATGTAAAGCTCATGGGGAGTGCCTACCTGAATTATTTTTCCCTTCTTCATTATGGCTATTCTGTCAGATATTGCCATGGCCTCAGACTGGTCGTGGGTTACATGTATAGCTGTCAACTCTAAATCCTTTGCCATACGCCTAATCTCATAGCGAAGTTCATTCCTAACTTTGGCGTCCAAATGTCCTAAAGGCTCATCTAAAAGTAGAAGTTTTGCCCCGGCAGCCAGAGCCCTTGCAACGGCTATTCTCTGCATCATTCCGCCGCTAAGCTCGCTTGGATAGGCATCTAAACGCTCATGAAGTCTAACCATCTCTAGAACCTCGTGTCCAATTCTCTCAGCCTTATGCATGTCGAAACCTTTCACCCTAGGACCGTAGGTTACGTTTTCCCATGCGTTCATGTGAGGGAATAGGGCGAAAGTTTGAAAAACGAAGCCTATGTCCCTATCCTCTGGAGGAACATTGTTGACAAGTCTATCTCCAATGTATATTTCCCCTTCATCTGGCTGTATGAGCCCTGCTATAAGCCTAAGCAACGTGGTTTTGCCGCAGCCACTCGGCCCAAGAATTGAAAAATACTCTTTATCGTAAATTTGGAGGCTGACATTTTCAACAGCCACTATTCTCCCGAATTTTTTGGTCACGTTGACTAGACGTACGTCAGGCATAAACCGCATTCCTCCAGTTAACGGACTTCGCGTTTGAAGCTAATTTATAAGAGGCTTTGTTTTTAAACATGCCTAATATCTGCCCTTACCTTTCACAGCAACTCTTAAGGTTAAGAGAATAATGAAGGAAAAAAGTATTAGGAAGCCGCATCCTAAGCCTATTTCTAATGGTGTGGCAGGAAGCTTTCCCTTAACCCAATCTACGAGGAAGACTGGCGCTGTTTTAAGGGTGGTTACGGCCAATGTGGCCCCTGTTTCACTTACACTTCTTGTGAAAACCATTATTGCCCCTGAAAACATTGAGTATTTAGTTAAAGGCAGAATTATTGTTCTGAACACGCCTAAAGGTTTGGCTCCAAGGGTTCTGGAGGCTTCCTCTAACTCGAGGGGTATTCGTTCAACAGCCGCGGACATAGCCCTTACGAAATATGGATATGTTATTGCTACATGCGCGAAGATTAAAAGCCAAATTTCAGGTATAAAAGCCAACGTTTCTTTCCAAAAAAATTTAAAAGAGATTCCTAAAGCCACAGAAGGCACAATTATGGGGATGTCGACAAGCACATTTAAGAATGTTGAAAACGCTCCGAAGCGTTTCCGCGCCACAATTATTGCCATGGGCAATCCAACAAAAACATTAATTATGGTTACAGCGGCTCCCAAAAAGTATGAAAGGACTAGGCTTTGCCAATAACTCCCCCAAGACCCGCCACCCTCAATTGCGCTGAAAAGAACCTCTGTGAAAAGTGCCCTAAAAGCTGGAAGGGCAACAAAAAGGGATGGGATAAGCACAATTAAGAAGAATATTATTAGGGCCACACTGTTTCTAACAGCCGAAGCCCTTGAATAACTTAATTTCCTTTCAAATTCGGGCCAAGCCCTCTTTATGGGCAATTTAAGTTTAAAGCCAAATATACGTATAAAAGCAAAGATCAAGCATGAAACAACTATAAGTATAAGGCTTGCAAAAACCGTTGAGCCTTCATAAGTAGCTTGGGTTATCAAATTGTTTGAGTATGCCTCTTTCATGTTCTGAATAAAAACCGGACCGTTTTCAAATGTTCCAGCAACCATCATTGTCGCCCCTGTTTCAGATATAGACCTTGCAAAGGCAAGTATGAAGGCCGCTATAAAAGAGGGTTTTATAATTCCAAATGTAACAGTTCTTGTGGCTGTGAAAGGTGGTGCGCCTAAGGTTCTTGAAGCCTGTTCATATTCCAGTTTATAGTCAAGCAATGCTCCTACAATTACACGCACTACTATGGGATAGGAAAATGCAAAGTGTAGGAGCGCGACGAGAAGCCACCCCGGCGAAATAAGTGACCCGCCGAAAAATGTCGATAACCCCTCAGGCTTGTTCCAGAAGAGGAGCAGCGAATACCCCAACACAGCAGTGGGAACTGTAAAGGGAACATCTACAAGAGTGTCTAAGATGTTAAGCCATCTCATTTTTCCCCTAGCTACAAGCCAGGCCATTGGAACCCCTGCTAAAACGTCCAGCAGGGATACAATTAGAGCTATTAAGAAAGAGTTTTTCATCGCTTCTAAAGAACGGCTTACAAGCGCATGATCTCCCAAAATTTCAGTTATAGCACTCCACTTGATCATTATACCCAAAATTGGAGGCATAAATATTAGAACAAAGAAAACCCCAGCAGCCGCAAGATAAACCCCATATTTAGCCGAGGGGTATGCTGAAATCCTATCTAAAGCCTCTGCAAATCTTAGTTTAGGCAAGCTTTCTCCGCCTATTTCAAACTCAACAACCTAAACTTCGATCTTTTCAGATTCCTCATTTTCCTTGATAAGCTTTCCGTAGAAAAATTGTAAGTTTGCCCTTCACATATGATGAAATATTAAAATGTAAAAAGGAAAAGTTGGAGGGGCCTTGCAAAAACGCCACAAAACTATGACCATAGAGGAAAAAACAAAAATGAGAACTGACAAAACACTTCAGAACAAATGTCAGTTCGCCCGTCGAGTCATATCACAGCTTAAGCTCTATTGACTCTCTAATTCATCATCCAAAAAGAAAAAAGTGCAAGGTAAATTTAAGTTTTACCAGAAAACCCTTTTATTCCAATAAAGTAATGAGTTTGATATTCTCGTAAACATTTATCAAGTAAGAAATTAGGTATATTTAAAGTGTTAGGTGGGCTTTATGGACGTATTAGAAGCCATTCGGGGAAGGCGGAGTGTAAGAGCATATAAAAATGTTGATGTTCCAGCTGATCTTGCTGAAAGGCTTATAGACGCGGCTAGATGGGCTCCTTCCGCAGGTAATATTCAGCCTTGGGAGTTTATCCTTGTTAGAAAATTGGAAACTAAGCGGAAGTTGGCTGAAGCTGCTTTAGGTCAATATTTCATTGAGGAGGCTCCCCTGGTTATTGTTGTGTGTGCAGATGAAAACAGATCCGCCCAGGGTTACGGGGTTAGGGGCAAGGCGCTTTATTGTTTACAGGACACTGCAGCTGCGATACAGAACCTTCATTTAGCAGCCTACTCTATGGGACTGGGTACTTGTTGGGTTGGAGCTTTCAGAGAGGAGGAGGCTAGAAAAATTCTCGAGATACCCTATGGAATAAGACCCGTAGCCATAATCCCTGTTGGATACCCAGCTGAAAAGCCTCCTCCTAGAGGGAGACGGCCTTTAAAGCAGATAATTCACTACGAAAAATTCAGCTGAATCACTATGCGGATAAGTTTAATTTACCTATTTTAGGCGAGATGAAAAGGAAAGTTTCTGCCTAGAAACTTTATAATTTGAAAGGGCATTTCTAATGGCTATTCCATAAGCTTAATCTTGGCGTTCCAGTTGCTTTTTCAGCTTCTTTAAGCTTGCGTTTCAAATTTCTTATCAACCTTTTTAGTTTTGGGCTTAACTCCACTGGATATCTGGCTTTTCCCCTAAGCTTCTTGTATTTTTCGGGAAGCTTTGAAAGGTTTTCTGCAGCTCTCTTTCTTATCTCCTCGAGTGTGGGAAGATCGTATACTATGTTACCCTTCTCCATAACCTTTACAAGGAGTGGTTCTCCGTTTATTTTCTCATCTTCTAAGGCTATGACGTCTTTTTCAAATTCTCCCTGGGAGTTCTTAAATCTGAATACTTGTTTTCTCCCTGGAAGCGTGGCTTTCCCTTCGCTTAGCTTCATTATGGGGGTGAAGTTGCCTCTCTCATCCATTCTCTCGCATAACTTATATATTATGTCTACGTAGGGTCTGTCTGCAGACGTCCCCATTTTTGTTCCCACGCCAAAGGAGTCTATTTTCGCGCCATTTTTTAGAAGCTTCTCTATTCGGTATTCGTCTAAATCTCCACTTGCGAAAATCTGTACATAGCTGTGTCCGCTTTCGTCAAGCATCCTTCTAATCCTCCTACTTAGCTCAGCGAGGTCTCCGCTGTCCAGTCTAATCCCGCGGAGTTTAAACCCTCTTTTCCCAAGTTCTTCAGCGACTAGGATGGCGTTTTCCGCCCCTTTTATGCTGTCGAAAGTGTCAACGAGGAGGGTTGACTTTTCCGGGAAGGTTTTGGTGAAAGCTCTGAAGGATTCTAACTCGTTGCTGAAGAACATGACGAATGAGTGGGCCATTGTGCCGAAAACAGGTATGCCGTACAACATTCCTGCAAGGACGTTGGATGTGCCGCTGCATCCAGCTATGTAGCTGGCCCTAGCCACTTTTAACCCGGCGTCTACTCCGTGTTCCCTTCTTAGGCCAAACTCTATAACTGGTCTGCCTTTGGCGGCTTGGACAACTCTTGAAGCTTTAGTGGCTATTGTGGTTTGCAGATTAATTGTGTTTAAAATGAAGGTTTCAACCAGTTGAGCCTCTATTACCGGAGCTACAACCCTTATTAAGGGTTCGTTTGGAAATACAACTGTTCCCTCTGGGATGGCCCAAACATCCCCGCTGAACTTTAAGCCTTGCAGATATTGTAGGAAATCCTCCTTAAACCCCTGAGTTTTAAGATATTCGATATGCTCTTCTTTAAACTTCATCCTTTCAAGGAAAAGTAGAACCTGCTCCAAGCCTGCGAAAAGGAAGTAAGAACGGTTTTGAGGAAGTCTCCTTATGAAAAGGTCGAAGGAAGCTGGCTCAAAACGTTTGTTGTCAAAATAGCTTGCACACATTGTTAACTCGTAGAGATCTGTCAGCATGCTCATGTTCTCTTCGTCGACGAAGGCTAACGCCCTATTCATAGTCTTCACCATGGAATATGTAGCTATTATCCTTTTTCATCCTGGGAAAGGACAAGTTGTAGTTGGGCATCCTCCTGCATATTCTGAACCGGCGGATATAAACCGTCTTTCAGCAGTCTTCACCTCGCCTATGTATAGAACCTGCTCAGGCTTGCTTCCATACCTGAAAACCGTTATCCCCTTACACTTAAGCTTCCAAGCCAGCTTTAAAACATGATTTACATCTTCAACGGTTGCCTCGTATGGCATATTAACCGTTTTTGAAACTGCATTATCAGTGTGTTTCTGGAAGGCTGCCTGCATCTTAACGTGCCATTCAGGAGCTATGTCTAAGGCTGTAACGAAAATCTTTTTCACGTCATCTGGAACCTTGTCGATTTTCTGGACGGAACCTGTTTTTGCTATTTCCTCTAGAAGTTGGGCGTCGTAGAACCCCCTATCCTTCGCAACCATTTCGAATAAGGGATTCGTTTCAAAAAGCCTTGAGCCCTCCAACACGTTTCTTATGAAAGAGATGGCGAAAATCGGTTCAATTCCAGATGAACATCCTGCAATTATGCTTATGCTTCCTGTTGGAGCTATAGTTGTTACAGTGGCATTTCTCATAGCCTCATACTTATTCTTCCATATGCTTTTTTCAAAGTTTGGAAATGACCCTCTTTCAAGGGCTATTTCCTCGCTTTTCCCGTGGGCTTCCTCGTCGATGAATTTCATTACCTTTTCAGCTAGTTCTAGGGCTTCCTGTGAGTTGTATGGTATTCCAAGCTTTATAAGCATGTCAGCGAAGCCCATTACGCCAAGCCCAATTTTCCTATTTGCTCTCGTCATTCTTTCAATCTCATTTAACGGATATTTGTTTGCATCTATAACGTTGTCTAAAAAGTGGACGGCGTTACGTACTGTTTCTTTGAGTTTCTTCCAGTTAACCTGTCCGTCTTCAACCATCCTTGAAAGATTTATGGATCCTAAATTGCAGGATTCATATGGAAGGAGCGGCTGCTCTCCGCACGGGTTGGTTGCTTCTATACTTCCCAATTCTGGAGTTGGATTATGCCTATTAATCTCGTCGATAAATATTAATCCTGGGTCCCCTCCAGCCCATGCGGATTTAACAATTAAATTCCACACGTCACTTGCTTTAACTTTCTCTGTTTTCTCCTTATTCCTAGGATTTATCAGCCAATATTCGCCGTTGTCTTCTAAACTTTTCATGAATTCATCTGTGACCGCCACTGACAGGTTGAAGTTCGCCAAGAATCCAGGCTTCTGTTTGGCAGTTACAAATTCAAAGATGTCAGGGTGGTCTACGCGTAAAATTCCCATCATGGCGCCTCTCCTCTTCCCACCTGCCTTTATAACCTCGGTGGCTGTGTCGAAAACCCTCATGAAGCTTACAGGGCCTGACGCCACACCCTTAGTGGACATGACGATGTCGCCTTTAGGCCTAAGCCTTGAAAAGTTGAAGCCCACTCCTCCCCCTGTTTTCTCAATTAAAGCCATGTTTTTCACAGCTGTGAAAATGCTTTCCAAGGAGTCTTCAACTGGAAGGACAAAACATGCTGAAAGCTGGCCGAGTTTTGTTCCAGCGTTAAAAAGCGTAGGTGAGTTCGGGAGAAACTCAAGCCTAGACATCATTCTGTAAAAGATTTCCTCACTCTCTTCGGGGTTTCCGCCGTATTTTCCATCAACCCTAGCTACGGCTTTTGCCACTCTTCTAAACATTTTAGCAGGATCCTCAATTATCCTCTCCGACTTATCTCTCAGCAAGTAGCGTTTTCTCAGAACTTCAAGAGCGTTAACCGTCAGCTTAGGCTCTTCAATTCCAAGTTTTTCTTTAAGCCGCCTTATCTCCTCCTTCTTCAATCTGTAATCCTGATATTCTAACGCAACCTTCTCATAGCCGTTTATCTTCAAAACCTCTATAACAGCGTCCTGAGCATCTTCAACGGAAGGAGTTCTACCCTTAAACCTCTCCTCCAGAAGATGTACAACCTGCCAGGTTAACTTTTCAGCCTTCTCTCCATTTCCAAGTTCCACAGCTACAAAAGCCTTATGAATAGCGTTCTTAATCCTCTCAGGGTTGAAGTCAACTACCCTGCCGTCTCTCTTCCTTATCTTATTTATAGCCATACCCTTTCAATCAAAAATGGAGCAAGTATGGATATAAAGTTTTGAAGCTTAAACTGAAACCCCACACGTGTTAACGCTGGCTGTTTCTTCTAACTTACTTAAGAGTATAATCGTGTAGATTAATCCAGCTTCCCCTCATCTGTGATTATTAAAATCTTGGAGTCATTATAGTTTAGTTATTTCTCAACGACTTCCTCTGAAATTTTAATTTCATGTTTCTTTAATTCGCCAACAACCATTCTGTAGATTTTCTCGTCCATCGCAAGTATCTCCGGGGGAATTACTCCCACTTTGCTGATGGCTCCTTTAAGGAGAAGTTCAGCTACGATAACAGCTGGATAAGCCGTTGTCCTGGCCATGGCGGACATTCCGCTTTTGTCATCATAACGATCTAGTAGGTTGTAGATATAACTTTTCTTTTGACCCTTCATCAAACCTGAAACCTTAACCTTCAAAACCACGATGTCTTTAATTTCTAGCTTTGAAAGCTTCTCTTCGAAAAGTTTAGTTGTAAGATTTCTAGGGGCTACAGGGATGCCTTCAACGGATACTTTCTCTCTTTGGAAGAATCCTAACTCCCTAAGCAGCCTTATTTTCTCAGCGTGTCCAGGATACCGAAGCGTCTTCTCCCACATTTTCTCCACTTTTCCAACTGTGTAAAGCAATGTCCTAAGTCCGTCTGTGTAAAAAGCCTCAAGCTTTCCAACGTTTTCAAATTCTATTTCCTCCAATCCGCTTAAGGCTTCAACCTCAATTATTCTTCCTTCCTCAACTATGCGGGCTTTACATGTGTACTCGTCTATGAGGCTTTCAGGGCTCCATGTGATTACATAGCCAAGGGGCGGCACAGGTTTTTCTGGAAGCCCGCCGACCATAATGTGAACTTCTTGTGTTTGTTCAAGCTTAGCAATAGCGTATCCTACAAACATGTTGCTTAATCCAGGAGCCAAGCCGCAGTCTGGAACAACTGTTACATTGGCTTTTACAGCCTCATCATGGAGTTCTAATGGGTTTTCAGGCATATAGGAAACGTCAACTAGGTTTTTTCCGGCATCGATGCAGGCCTTGATTAGGCTGTAGCTAAATTTTGGAGGTAGAAAACCTAAAGCTAAATCAACATTTTTAAGCGTTGTAATAAGGTCATCTCGTTTCGTCGCGTCTAATTCCATCCATGAAGCGTTGCCTTTCCCAATGTTCTTGGCGACCTCTTCGGCTTTGAGAGGATTTCTGTCTGCTAATATGATCTCTGCATGGGGCATTTTATATGCAAGTTCTTTGGCTGCAACGGAGCCTATTCTGCCGCATCCTAAAACAAGCACTTTCATAAATCTAGGATTAGGCTGAGCCATTAAAATGTTTACTTTCCACTTATAGCTTGAAAATTTTATATAGAGCTAACGCTATTGTAGACTTGAGCGTCATGGCGGATATCTGTCCTATATGTGGGCTTCCCAGAGACTTGTGCGTTTGCGGCGAAATAGGGAAAGAGCAACAGCGAATCCGTGTGAGGTTTGAAACAAGAAAGTTCGGTAGACCAACAACAATAGTGGAGGGCATAAACGATAAGAACACGGATCTTGGAAGTATTGCCCAGAAGCTTAAAGGCTTCTGCGCCTGCGGTGGAACAGCGAAAAACGGTCAAATAATCCTTCAGGGAGATCACCGGGAGAAAGTTCGCCAATACCTTGTAAGGCTTGGATATCCAGAGGAGAACATAGAGGTTCAATAACCGTTTAAGAATAGGGTTAGGGCTATGGGAATACTGCAAAACATACGGGAGGTACTTGGTAATTTAAAGCATAAGGGGCCGTCTAAGATATTTTGTCCAAGGTGTGGGAGCTCCAGCATTCGCTTGTCAAGCACTCTTGATTATTGGCTAACCCCTAGGAAATATGTATGTGAAAAATGCGGGTATATAGGGCCAATAGTTATGGAGCTTGAAGAGGAAAGCAAGGATGAAAGCAAAGGATAGGCTTGACAGCGGCTAATGGGTTAGTCTGGCAGTTCTAGGTTAAGCTGCTTCTTCAAAGTCTTGTAGCGATTCCTGACAGTGACCTCTGTAACCCCTGCTGCTTCAGCGATATCCTTCTGAGTTTTCTTTTCATTGCTCTGCATACAAGCTATGTATAGGGCAGCCGCTGCCAATCCCATAGGGTCTTTTCCAGCTGCAGCCCTCCTCTGTCTAGCTTCTTGAAGAATTTGAATGGCAAGGCCTTGAGTTTTACCTGAAATCCCTGTTTTCTCAGCAATTTTTGAAATGTAAGTTAACGGGTCAGCGATGGGCATTTGAACTTCCAGTTCTCGGAGTAAAAGCCTGTAACATCGAGCCACATCCTTTTTATCGACGAGGCTTGCCTCCGCTATTTCCCTCAGGGTTCTAGGAGTTCCGCTTCCACGGCAGGCTGCATAGAGAGCCGCAGCGGCAATAGCTGCAATAGATCTTCCTCGAACTAACCCCTTATCTAATGCTTTTCGGTATATCACTGCAGCCTTCTCCTTAATTGAAGGGGGAATGTAAACCTTGTCTGAAAGACGGTCAAGCTCAGCCATAGCCTGAGCCAGGTTTCTGTCAATTGAAGAATGCACTCTGGAGCGTATCTGCCACTTTCTTAAACGCCACATTTGCAAGCGCGTAGATAAAGGAAGCTTTCTTCCAAAGGCATCGCGGTCCACTTGGCTTATGGCGGTTGACAAACCCTTATCGTGAACAGAGTAGGATGTAGGTATACCCACACGGCTTCTTGAAGCCTTCTCCTCCTGCGTGAAGGCACGCCACTCAGGCCCCTTATCCATCATCTGCTCGTAAAGAACTAGTCCACACTCACCGCAAACAGTTTCCCCAGTATCATAATCATGTATAAGGTTTACACTACCACACTCAGGACATTTGTCGACCAGCCTTTGACGAGTCCCTTTTTCCATCTCACTCATTCAACCACCATCCCTCAATGTTGCGTAGAACCGTCACCTTTCCATTTCCTCATCAAATCGGAATAGAAGACAGCCATCCGGCCCCGCGCTTTAAGCAGATGAAATGTTTCAATATATAAGCTTTACGGTTCACACAAGACTATCACGTCCAAAGATTCAAAATATTTACGCAAAATGACGATCACAATTAAACCCCTACATAAAGTTAGGCGGGCAAACTGAGCATTCAGATAACATTGAAACATCAAGGCAATTTTCAACCTAAAACATAAAGTACACAAACTCGCCTGATCCATCAGCAAAAATGAAGGTGTTTAGAAAACAAAGCGAAAAGAATTATACCATGATGGAGAGAAAGAAATGTTTAACCGAAACTTATATGTTAAAACTGGAATAGAAGCCCGGTGGTGTAGTGGACAAGCATGGCGGGCTTTGGACCCGCCGACGGGAGTTCGAATCTCCCCCGGGCTACCATTCCCATGCTATAATTTATATCGTTGTAGGTGCCAGTATGAGTGGCTGACGCGCACATATCTTTGAAAAGCTTGGAAAAAGCCGAGGTTACAAGCTATTAATGGGCGGAGAACATTTAAGGAGAGTGAAATAACTAGGAAAGTTAAAAAAGCGATAATCCTTTGGGGCGAAGAATGAGGGTATTAGAGTTATAATTAAAACCGCGTTTTCCTTCTTCTAGCAGTTCCTATTTTCTACTCGCAGTTTATCCTTTGTTCTAAATCTAACTTCTAAACCTAACTTATATTATTGTATATGGGTTGCAGAGAATTAGAACCTTTTGGATTCTTTGTTTTGCAGCTCTCTTTTTTGCGTTACATTTTTTTGCGTTACATTTACGAACAATCATTTTCGAAATAAGCCATACCCTTCTTTTAACATTGCCATTGTTCATCATGATAATTCAAGCACTAGCACTAGACCTTGCAACTGATATAGTGTTAGTCTCCTTAGAAAACGCGTTAAATGTGGAAAAGATAAAAACAGCATAGGTTCAGTACAGCCTATGCCTCTTCGTTAACATCTTCTTTAAACATTTAAGTGTGCGGAAAAATAAGGGGGACAATGCTGCAAAAACTGTTTCGGAAGCAATCAAC